>JAETOQ010000040.1 GCA_021771635.1 Oscillospiraceae bacterium
CCGGATGGACGAGGATTTTTCTTGTCAGACAAGGAGATTTTCCGCAGCCATACTGACGTATGGCAAGGAAAAACGACGCAGTACGGCGGGAAAAAGACCGCTCAGACGGCGTTCAACGGTTGTGAATACAGGTTCTTAGAAGGGGCGGTCCGTATCCAGCAGGATCGTCACCGGGCCGTGGTTCAGGGAATCGACCTCCATCTTGGCGCCGAACTCGCCGTGCTCCACGGTGAAGCCACGCTCCCGGCAGCGGGCCATGAAGGCTTCATACAGGGGGATGGCCAGGTCCGGCTTGGCGGCGCCGGAGAAGCCGGGGCGGCGGGAGGAGGTGTCGGCGTACAGGGTGAACTGGGAGATTACCAGCAGACTGCCGCCCACCTGCTCCAGATTCAGGTTCATTTTTTCGTTTTCATCCTCAAAGATCCGCAGGTTGCAGATCTTATCCGCCAGCTTGCAGGCGGTCTCCTCCGTGTCGGCGGGGCCGACGCCCAGCAGCACCAAAAAGCCCTGGCCGATCTGGCCGTGGACGGTGCCGTCAATGGTGACGGAGGCATGGTGAACGCGGGTGACGACTGCGCGCATAATAACGCTCCTTTCAAAAGGGCACTGCACAGCCGCGCCCCAGGCGCGGAGACTGCGGCGTCATGCCCCCTTCTCGTGATTTTTTTGAAGCTGGTACAGGCTGATCTCCAGCTGCCGGACACGCTCTTCCAGCTCCCTGTTTTTCGCCCGGGCCGCCAGCCCCACGGCAATGGCGGCCGCCAGCGGCAGCGGCGGCAGGGCGCAGGTCAGCGCCGCACACCAAATACCCTCGACCGGCTCACGGATCCCCATCAGCATCACGCCGGTCAAAAGGGCCAGGGCGGCCCAAATGCCCAGAAAGCGTTTCATGATACATCCCTCTTTTCAGGTGTGTGGAACGGAGACCGCCGGCGGAGAGGCCCGCACCAATCAGAAACGGCGGTCAGCCGGCGGGCCGCGTGACCTTCAGCACGCCGGAGATCTGGTTCAGCTTGTTCATCAGGGACCTCAGCTGTGCGCTGTCCCGGATGCGCACCTCAATGCGGAACATGGCAAATTGATCCTCCGTGCTGCGGGAGTTGATGCCCAGCACAAAGGTATTGGTGGTGGAGAGGGCGGCGGAGAGGTCCAGCAGCAGGCCCTGGCGGTCCTTGCAGATCACCTCCAGGGTGGTGGGATAGCTGTCGTTGGTATCGCTGCCCCAGGAGACCTTGAGCCAGCGGCCCTCCTGCCCCGGCTGGGTGCGCTTTTCCAGAGAGGCGTTGGGGCAGTCCGCCCGGTGGACGGACACGCCGTAACCCCGGGTGATGAAGCCCACGATATCGTCCCCCGGCACAGGGGTGCAGCACTTGGAGAATTTCACCAGGCAGTTGTCCAGCCCCTCCACGATGATGCCCTGTTCACTTTTGACCTTTTTGGGGGCGTTGGGACGGGGCTCCTCCGCCGGCTTCACCTCGGCGGCGTCCAGAAGCTGCTTTTCCTGCTGGTGCTGCTTGGCGATGCGCTGCAGCTCCCCGAGCATCCGGCTGACGGCTTTTTGGGCGGAGAAGCCGCCGTAGCCGATGGCGGCGTACATGTCGTCCAGAGAGGCGTAGGCGACCTTTTTCAAAAGGCCCGGCAGGTTTTCCTGGGAAATCACGTCCCGCATGGGAATACCGCAGTGCTTCAGCTCCGCCTCAAAGGCGGCGCGGCCATTGGCGATGTTCTCGTCTTTCTTCTCCTTTTTGAACCACTGGCGGATCTTGCTGCGGGCCTCGCTGGACTTGGCGATCTTCATCCAGTCCCGGCTGGGGCCCTTGGCGTTTTTGGAGGTCATGATCTCCACGATGTCGCCGTTTTTCAAAACGTGGTCCAGTGTCACGATGCGGTTATTGACCTTGGCGCCCACCATCCGGTTGCCCACGGCGGAGTGGATGGCATAGGCGAAGTCGATAGGAGTCGCGCCGGCGGGCAGGTTCTGCACATCGCCGTTGGGGGTGAACACAAATACCTCGTCGGCGAACATATCCACCTTCAGGGAGTGGATATAGTCCTCGGCGTCGGCACCCTCCTGATTTTCCAGCAGGCGCCGGACCCACTCGTAGCGGCCCTCGGTGCCGCTTCCCTGGCCGTTCTGCTTGTATTTCCAATGCGCGGCCACGCCGTACTCGGCGACCTCGTGCATCTCCCGGGTGCGGATCTGCACCTCGAAGGGAATGCCGTCAGTGCCCATGACGGTGGTGTGGAGGGACTGGTAGCCGTTGGGCTTCGGGGTGCCGATATAGTCCTTGAACCGGCCCAGAATGGGCTTATAGATGTCGTGGATGACGCCCAGCACATTGTAGCAGTCGCCCACGTTTTCCACCACCACCCGGAAGGCAAAGAGGTCGAAAATCTCATCCAGACTTTTGTTCTGGTTGAACATCTTCCGGTAGATGGAGTAGGGGTGCTTCATCCGGCCATAGACGATGTGCTGGATGCCAAGCTCGTTGAGGCGGTCATCGATCTGGATCTGGGTGCGCTGCATGAAGTCCTCGTACTCCTGCCGCTTCTCATCCAGCTTGGAGACGATCTCCTCATAGCCGATGGGGTCCAGGTATTTCAGAGACAGGTCCTCCAGCTCCCACTTGATGCGCTGCATACCCAGCCGGTGGGAGATGGGAGCGTAGATCTCCATGGTCTCCAGGGATTTCTGCTTTTGCTTGGCGGGGGACTGGTACTCCATGGTCCGCATGTTGTGGAGCCGGTCGGAGATCTTGATGAGGATGACGCGGATGTCCTTGCTCATGGCGATGAGCATCTTCCGCAGGTTTTCCATCTGCTCGTCTTCCTTGGTGGCGTACTGGATCCGGGTCAGCTTGCTGACGCCCTCCACCAGGTCGGCGATGGTGGGAGAGAAGAGCTTGGCAACATCCTCGTGGGTGGCGGGGGTGTCCTCGATCACATCGTGGAGCAGGGCGGCTTCGATGGACTCGCTGTCCAGCTTCAGCTCCTCCGCCACGATCTGGGCCACAGCCAGGGGATGGATGATATAGGGCTCACCGCTCTTCCGCTTCTGCCCGTCATGGGCCTTGTAGGCAAATTCAAAGGCGGCGCGGATCTGGGCGAAATCGGCGGCGGGATTGTATCCCCGGACGGTTTTTTCCAGCAGGTCATATTGTTCCTGGATGGTCATGACAAGTCACCTCGGTTCTGATGAGCGGTGTCCTGCAGCCGGACGAGATGGGGACAGGCGAACAGGTCCACCTTTCCCTGGGTGGGATTGAGGCAGAGCGTCAGGCGGTCGTTTCGCAGCGTCATGGAGATCAGGCCCCGTTCGCGGAAGACCTCCAGTGCCAGCGCGGTGCGCAGGAAGCTCTCACTGCCGCCGGCCTCGGCGGCCAGCCGCCGCAGGTAGGGAAGCAGATCCTCCTCTGCCTTGCCCGGGCGCAGATGCCGCTCCAGCACCCGCCAGCAGGCGGCGAACTGGTCCCGGGAGGCCCGGAGCCGGGCGGTCTCCTGGGGAGAGATGGGCGCGCCGTCCGTCAGCCGGTGCACAAGGTCCAGCGCCTCCGCCTCATGGCGGCTGGGCGTCAGGGAGGGACGGATATCGATCAGCTGCAATTGCAGGGTGGTGTTGCCCCGGAAGGTGTTGGCCTGGAGATAGAAGGCGGCGTCGGCCCGCATCCCCGCGGCGATGCCGCAGTCCTCCGCCGTCACGGAGAAGAAGATGGCGTCGAACCGGCAGGTGCCCTTGGAAAGCCGCAGCTTCAGGTGTTTCCCCTGGCCCACGGACTGGATGGCGTCCACCGTGACGCCCAGCAGGGCGAAGACCGGCCGGGGGTTCCCGGCGCCATAGGGTTCCAGCAGGCTCAGATGCTCCACCTGGTCCAGTGTCACGTCGCTGGGACAGGTGATGGGGGCGTCGACCTCCAGGGAGGAGACCGGCAGCTCCCCGCCGGAGGCGGAGCGGACATAGCGGTTCATGCGGGTGCGGAAGGTGTCGATGTTCCCCTCCGGAATGGTGAAGCCGGCCGCCAGCTCGTGGCCGCCGAAGCCGTCCAGCAGGTCGGCGCAGGATTCCAGCGCCGCGAACAGGTTAAAACCGCCGTAGGAGCGGCAGGAGCCCTTGCCCGTGCCGTCCTTCAGGTGGATCATGAAGCTGGGACAGGAGTATTTCTCAGAGAGACGGGAGGCCACGATGCCCACCACGCCCTGGTGCCAGTCCTCGCTGGACAGCACCAGCGCGCTGCGGTCCTCGCTGCGGAGCTTTTCGATTTGGCAGATGGCGTCGGCGCAGATGGCCTGTTCCACCGCCTGACGCTCCCGGTTCAGATCGCACAGCTCACGGGCCATTTCCTCCGCCCGGGCGGGGTCGCTGGTCTCCAGCAGGTCGGCGGCCAGATCCGCCGCGCCCATGCGGCCGGCGGCGTTGATGCGGGGGGACAGCACGAAGCCGATCTGGATGGAGGTGATGGGCTTGCCCAGCAGGCCCGCCTCCTTCAAAAGGGCGTGGATACCCACAAAGTCCGTGTGGGGCAGGGCCTCCAGGCCGCAGGAGACGATGGTCCGGTTCTCCCCCTCCATCCGCATGACGTCGGCCACCGTGCCGATGGCGGCCAGGGTGCAGTAGCGGGCAAAGAGGGCGTCCTCCCGGCTCTCTCCGCCCAAGGCCAGGACCAGCTTCAGGGCCACGCCGCAGCCCGCCAGATGCTTGAAGGGATACGGACAGTCGGGCCGGTGGGGGTCCACCACCGCCACGGCGTTGGGAAGCTCTTCCTTGCATTCGTGGTGGTCCGTCACCACCACGTCCATCCCCAGGGAGTTGGCGAAGTCCACTTCTTCGTTGCCGGTGATGCCGCAGTCCACCGTGATCATCAAGGTGGCGCCCTGGTCGTGAAGCCCCCGGATGGCCTCCTTGGACAGGCCGTATCCGTCCTCGATCCGGCGGGGGATATACCGCAGGCATTTTACGCCGCAGTTTTTCAGATAGTCCATCAGCAGGACAGTGGAGGTGATGCCGTCCACATCGTAATCGCCGAAGACGGCGATGGTCTCCCCTTCGCTGATGGCCCGCTGGATACGGGCCACAGCCTTGTCCATGTCCCGCATCAATGTGGGAGAGATGGTCAGCTTCCGCTCCCGGTCCAAAAATTCCGCCGCAGCCTCCGCGGTGGTGATGCCGCGGGCCGCCAGGACCGTGGAGAGCAGATAGGGATACCCGGCACTGCGCAGGAGGGCGACATCCTGTTCCTTTGGATCGCCGATGTTCCATTTTTTGAATTTCAAAGGACAGCCCCCTTCCTAAAGTGCTTGGCTTGATAACTTTATGAAACTATAATAACTATCCTATTATAGCAGAAAAGATGGGAGAGGTAAAGAAAAAATCTCTTGATTTTCCAAGGCGTTGCCCGGTTTCGACGGCTCTCGTTTGACGCGGCGGGCAAATTTTGATAAAATAACCAATATTATCCTCTGCCCGTTGCGGGCATCAAAAGAAGAAAACGCCCAAAGGAGCGAGATCGATCATGAGACAACGACTGAAACGCCTCCTCAGCAGCCTGCTGCTGTGCGCGGTCCTGGCAGGGAGTCTGGCGGCACCCGCCTCCGCCGCCCGCTTCACCGATGTGCCCGCCGGCCACTGGGCGGCGGATTCCATCGCCCGATGCGTGGAACTGAAGTTTTTCCAGGGAGAGACGTCCTCCCGCTTTGGCCTGGGCCATCAGATGACGCGGTCCGCCTTCGTGGTGGTCCTGTGCAGGTTCTTCGGCTGGGAGACGGCGAAGCCCACACGGGCCACCTATCCGGACGTCCCGGTGGACGCCTGGTACGCCGGCGCCATTGAGGCGGCCTATGCCAACGGCGCCATTACCGATCAAAACGACGCCTTCCGCCCAGGCGATCCCATCACCCGGGAGGAGCTGGCGGTAATGCTGGTCCGGGCTCTGGGCTACGGCACCATTGCGGGCATGGCCCAGGAACTGCCCATGCCGTTCCGGGACGTGCAGACCAATGTGGGCTATATCACCATGGCCTATGACCTGGGGCTGGTGGGCGGCACCACTGCCGATACCTTTTCCCCGGAAAAGACAGCCACCCGGGAACAGGTGGCCGTGATATTGATGCGGCTGTACGATAAGCTGCACGCCGCCGCGCCCGGCAAGGCGGCCATTATCGCCTCCGCGGAGGGGCTGGGAGACCTGACGGGATTCGAGGCGGTGGCGGTGTCCGCCGGACGGCTCATCAGCTCCGGCGGCAGTAAGGTCAATGCCACGATGAAGGCGGAAGACGCCGCCGCTGCGCGGGACAGCGTCCGGAAGGCGGGGGCGAAGGCGCTGCTGTATGTGGAGGGCGGCCCCACGGCCCTGAACGGCACACCGGCGGAGGCCGCGGCCGTTCTGGCGGAGGCTGTGCAGAGCGGCGGATATGACGGCCTCTTCCTGGATATCGCCAAGCTGAAGGATGACAAGGAGCTGGCGCTGACGAGGCTGGTCCAGACGCTGAAACCACTGTTGGGAGACAAGCTGCTGTATCTGGTCGTGGAGGCGCCGGCCTGGCAGGGCGCAAAGTACCTGGGGTATCGCTATGAGACGCTTGGGAAATATGTGGATCGCATGGTGCTGCGGGTGGCCTCACATGAGCGGGTCTCGAAGGACTTCCCCACATCGCCCATAGAACCGCTGGAGGAGCTTTACTATGCTCTTGGCGAGATGCAGGGCAAGGTGGACGCCGCAAAGCTCTCCCTCCTGCTGACGACTACCGGCACCGTTTGGACGGATGGAAAGAAGGGCGGTTCCGTGTCCGGCGCGGAGATCGCGGCCGCGCTGGCAGGCAAGGACACGGAGGATTACTACTCCAGCCGGTATGCCTGCGCGTATCTCAGCGGGAAGACCGGGGACGGAAAAAGCCTGGTGATCTGGTATTTGAATATGCAGTCCGCCGCGGAGCGGATGCAGCTGCTCCGCTGCTTCGGCGTGGATCAGGTGTGCCTGACGGATCTGCAGAGTGCTTCGCCGGATCTGCTGATGGGACTGCGGTAAATGCAAAACCGGGATATGCTCTCGCATATCCCGGTTTTTGAGGCTTGGAAAGAGCGGTTCCGTCATAAGGAAAAAAGTCCCCCGTCCTAAAAGGCGGGGGACTTTGTGATCTCAAAATTTACAGGTACTTCTGCATGCCCTCGGTGGCAAGAGAGGTATCGGCGCTGATGGTGACGGTGAACTTGATGTCGTTCTTTTCGCCGAACACGTCCAGCCAGTGCAGGAACGCCTCGGCATCGCTGTCGATCTCACGGCCGACGGTTTTGCACAGATTGTCGATGAACACGTGGGAGATATCATAGTTGCCTGCATACAGGCCGCTGATGAAGCCGCGGAACAGATCGTAGTTGTTCAGCTTATATTCCTGGGCGTCGATGAGACGGATATGATAATGAATATCATAAGTCATGTTGCGGTTGGCCTCAATGCAAACCACGTTGCCGGGCTCGTCCTTTGCCGCATTGTTGATCAGTTCGATGAGCTGCTTGGTCTTGCCGGAACCCTTCACGCCCATAATCAGTCTGACCATAGTAAATCACTCCTGTCATTTAGATGTCGCTTGGGGAGATGGACTTTGCTATATTAAGAATAGCATAAGATCCGGTAAAAAACAATGGAGAAATCAAAACTTGATATTTGTTTATTATGATGTATTGACAGCGGGAAATTGGGGAGTCAGCGGCGCCCCATGGGCAGGCCTGCCCGGGAAGTATGGGATCACTTGTGCAGTTTTGCCTCCAGCTCCGCCTTCCGGCCCTCGTAGCCGGGCTTGCCCAGGAGGGCGAACATGTTCTTCTTATAGGCCTCCACGCCGGGCTGGTCAAAGGGATTCACATCCAGCAGATAGCCGGACAGGCCGCAGGCATACTCAAAGAAGTAGATCAGCTGGCCCAGGGACTCCGGGTCCTTGCCGCCGGCCTCCACGATGACATTGGGCACGCCGCCCTCGGTGTGGGCCAGCAGGGTGCCCTCCATGGCCCGGTCCCGGATGAAGTCCATGGACTCCCCGGCCAGGAAGTTCAGGCCATCGCCGTCGGCTTCGTCCCTGGGGACATACAGCTGGCAGTCGGACGCGCCCAAACGCACCACGGTCTCGAACATCAGCCGCTTGCCCTCCTGGATGTACTGGCCCATGGAGTGCAGGTCCGCGGTGAATTCCACGCTGGCGGGGAACAGGCCCTTGCCGTCCTTGCCCTCGCTCTCGCCGTACAGCTGCTTCCACCACTCGCTCATGAAGCGGAAGGCGGGATCGTAGCAGGCCAGCAGCTCGATGGAGCGGCCGGAGCGGTACAGCTCGTAGCGGATAGCGGCGTATTTCCAGGCGGGGCTTGCGAAGGAGCCGTCAGCACAGACATCCATCATCTGGGCGGCGCCCCGCATCAGGGCCTCGATATCCACACCTGTGACGGCGATGGGCAGCAGGCCCACGGCGGTCAGCACGGAGTAGCGCCCGCCAATCTCGTCGGGCACCACGAAGGTCTCCCAGCCCTCGGCGTCCGCCAGGGACTTCAGGGCGCCCCGGGCCTTGTCGGTGGTGGCGTAGATGCGCGCCTTGGCACCTTCCCTGCCGTATTTCTTCTCCAGCGCCTCCCGGAAGAAGCGGAAGGCCACGGCGGGCTCAGTGGTGGTGCCGGACTTGGAGATGACGTTGACGGAAAAGTCCACGTCCGCCACCAGGTCCAGGACCTCCTGCATGGAGTCGGCGGAAAGGCCGTTGCCCACGAAATAGACGTTGGGCGTATCCTTTTTCTTCAAGTTGTAATTGGGAGAGCACAGGCAGTCGATGACGCCCCGGGCGCCCAGATAGGAACCGCCGATGCCGATGACCACCAGGGCCTGGGAAGTGGCACGGATGCGGGCCGCCGCGGCCTGGATGCGGGAAAATTCCTCTTTATCATAGTCGCGGGGCAGGTGGACCCAGCCGGTGAACTCACCGCCGGCGCCGGAACCGCTCTGCAGCTTTTCCTGCGCGATTTTCAGCCGAGGAGCCAGTGCTTCCTCGTAAGGCATGGGCAGGAAGGTCTTCATTTCAAACAACTTGACATCCAACATGTATGTATCGTCCTTTCCTTTGTGATGGGCGGCGGACCGCCCAAAGGGCTGCTGTTGTGAAAAGTATACCATTGCGCCAGTCTGACAGCAAGAGAAAACCGTCGGAATAACGCCAAAAAGTGGAAAGCGCTTTGAGTCAATCCGACAAAAATCCGGTCCGCAGCAGCCGCAGCAGCATCTGCCCATAGGTGATGCGGGGGACCTCCTCCCCTGCCAGCAGGGGGATCTCCGCCACGGCCTTTTCGCCGGAGGTGACGGTCAGGGTGCCCAGCTGATCTCCCCTTGCCACCGGAGCTGACACGGAATCTGCCAATGTGACAGTTTGCTGGAGATCACCGGCGGAGGATTTTTCCAGCAGCAGAGTGCCTCCATCCCCTAACACCGGCTGAACAGTGGCTTGTGTCCCAAGCTCCACGGGGACCGGGGCCAAGGGTGTCTCCGGCAGGACCTTTTTCAGTGTGTAGGTGGAAAACCCGTAGGAGAGCAGCGCCTTGGCGTCCTCGAACCGCTGGGCGGAGGTGGCGTCTTTCATGATGACGGCGATCAGTTCCATGCCGTCCCGCTCCGCCGTGCCGGAGAGACAGTACAGGGCGCTGTCGGTGGAGCCGGTCTTCAGACCGGTGGCACCCTCATAGAAGCGGACCAGCTTGTTGGTGTTTACCAGCTGTGAGGTCCCGTCCCGCAGGGTATCCATCCAGATGGTGGTGTACTGCCGGATGTCCGGGTGGTTCAGGATAAGCTCCCGGCTCATGACGGCGATGTCGTGGGCGGAGGTGACATGGCCGGCGGCGGGCAGGCCGGTGGCGTTTTTGAAGGTGGTGTCGTTCATGCCCAGTTCCTTGGCCCGCGCGTTCATCCGCTCCACGAAGGCGTCCTCACTGCCCGCGATCTGCTCCGCCAGCGCCACGGCGCAGTCGTTGGCGGATACCACGCAGACCGCTTTCAACATGTCGCTCACCGTCATCTGTTCGTTTTCCTTCAGCCAGATCTGGGAGCCGCCCATGGAGCAGGCGTGGGCGGAGGCGGTGACGACCGTGTCATAGGACAGCTGACCGCTGTCGATGGCCTCCATGGTCAGCAGGATGGTCATGACCTTTGTGACGCTGGCAGGCTCCAGCTTGTTGTGCTCGTCTTTGGCGAAGAGGATGGTGCCGGTCTCCTTTTCCATCAGCAGGGCCGACGGTGCCGCCACCTCCACGGCCCGGGCACTGGTCCCCAGCACCAGCACGGCGAACATCAGTGTGATCAGTTTTTTCATGGTGATCCCCCTTTGCAGCATTGGTAAACTCTATGAAAACAAAGGGACATTCATGACATGCCGCCATTTTTCGGGTTGCAAATCGGAAAAAGGTCTGGTATAATACCCCTTGTCTGAAAGAGATGCGCGGCTGTAGTTCATCGGTAGAACGGCAGCTTCCCAAGCTGCATAGGTGGGTTCGACTCCCATCAGCCGCTCCAGCTCAGAAATTCCCACCACCGTTCCGTTTCCGGCTTCGCCGAAAACTGCACTCTGGCGGGAATTTCTTCACTTTCCACCGCGACTCGCTGCGCAGCCATTGGCGGCACGGATGCGGCGTGCCCTTTGCGGGTGCTGCGCTGGCCCGGGGCTGGGGAGAGAACGGCGGTGAAAATAGGATGTTTAACGCCTTGCGGCAGCTCGGAAATTTCCTAAGGAGATGAAGCGGCCTCAGGGCCTTTTCGCGCGCCAAACGGTTGAAAGAGACGGAGGATCGGTCATGAATGCGAGATTACAAGATTTGACCTGTGGCTCTCTGCGGTCACAGATCCTTTGGTTCAGCCTGCCGCTGATAGCCTCCAATATTTTGCAGGTGCTGTTCAACATGTCGGATATCGCGGTGGTAGGCCGGTTCGCGGGTCCAAACGCACTGGGAGCCGTGGGCTCCACCACCACCCTGGTCACGCTGTTTACCGGCTTTTTGATCGGCATGAGCGGCGGCGTCAATGTGCTGGCAGCGCAGTTTTTCGGCGCGAAAAACGAGGCGGAGGTCCGCAGAACGGTGCATACCGCCTTTCTGATCTGCCTGACGGTGGGTCTGATCCTGGCGGCAGGGGGCATCGGCCTCGCCCGGGGGCTGCTGGAACTTTTGCACACAAAGGCGGAACTGTTCGAGGGTGCGGAGCGCTACCTCCGCATCTATTTCCTGGGAATGCCGGCCCTGGCCCTGTACAACTTCGGAAATGCGGTATTCAGCGCGGTGGGAGACACCAAAAGGCCGCTGTACTATCTCACGGCGGCGGGGATCGTCAATGTCGCGCTGAACCTGTTTTTCGTCATCGTTTGCGGGATGGATGTGGCGGGCGTGGCCATGGCCAGCGTGATTTCCCAGTATCTTTCGGCGGTCCTGACCGTGGGCGCGCTGTTCCGGTGCCGGGGCATTTACGCGCTGCGGAGGGCCGCCCTCCGCTTTGACAGGGAGAAGAGCAAAAAGCTTTTGATGCTGGGCCTTCCGGCGGGCCTTCAGAGCGCGATCTTTGCCATTGCAAACCTCTTTATTCAGGCCAGCGTCAATTCCTTTGACACCATCATGGTGGAGGGCAACTCCGCCGCTGCCAATGCCGACGCACTGGTCTATGATGTGATGACGGCCTTCTATACCGCCTGCGCCAGCTTTATCGGGCAGAACTACGGCGCCGGAAAGCGGGAGCGGGTGATGAAGAGCTACCAGATCAGCCTGCTCTACTCCTTCGGAGCCGGCGCTGTCATGGGCGTGGGCCTGATCATATTCGGCAGGCAGTTCCTCGCCCTCTTCACCACAGAGGAGGCGGTGGCCAATGCGGGCATGCGGCGCTTGACGATCATGGGCCTTTCCTATGCCGTCTCGGCCTTCATGGACTGCACCATCGCCGCCGCGCGGGGCCTCGGGAAGACAGTGGTCCCCATGGTGATCGTCATCAGCGGTTCCTGTGTGTTCCGGGTGATCTGGGTCTACACCATCTTTGCCTATTTCGGAACCATTACATCCCTGTATCTGCTGTATATCTTTTCCTGGACCATCACCGCGGCGGCGGAGATCGCCTATTTTATCAGATGCTGCCGCAGGCAGGTGGCGAATATCCGTCCCAGGGCGGAATCCGCCTCTCCGCAAGCGGCATCGCGAATGGGATAGGATGTTGGCCCAGACAGCCCCCCGGAGGCCTCCGGGGGTGTTTTTTACCGAATCGGATCGTGGGGCGCCGCCCCGCATAAGAGCGGGAGATGAGGGAATTTTAAAGAGTGCCGCCGCGCCACTTGCGGCGGCAGAGGAAAAAGTGTATCATATTTTTATGGCGCGGCCCGCAGAGGGCGCGCGGCCCGGAACAAAAGAAATGGTCCAATGGCTCCCATTGGCACCGGCGGCGAGTCGCCGCCGGGCTTTGCATTCCCCGCGTATTCGCTTCGCTCAGCCGAGACCGCTCCACGGTATTCCCGCACACGGCAGTGTGCTCAAGATACCGCTGCGCGGCTCGTCATGCAGCCTGGTTTTGTTCCGGAGACTGGGGAGAGGAGGTCTTTCCATATGATCGTATATCGGGAGACCTCCACCCTGGCCAGAGATCTGGGAATCGATGTGAGGACGCTGTACGCCGTCAGCAACAGTCTGCCCGCCCATTACCGCCTGGTGCAGATCCCAAAGCGGGACGGCGGACGGCGGCAGCTGGCGGTCCCGGATGAGTCCCTCAAGCGCATCCAGCGCAGCATTCAACGAAACCTGTTGGCCCGTATGCCGGTATCGGCCCATGCCACGGCCTACCGCTGCGGCTCCGGCGCGGTCCGGAACGCCGCCCGGCATGTGGGGCAGCGGGAGGTCCTGCGCCTGGATATCCGCCGTTTTTTTGACAGTGTTCGCTATACGGCGGTAAAAGAGACGGTGTTTCCGCCGGAGATCTTTTCGGAACCGCTGCGCATCCTGCTGACCATGCTCTGCTATTACCGGGATGGGCTGCCTCAGGGCGCGCCCACCTCCCCTGCCATTGTCAATATCCTGTTGCGGGATCTCGATGAACGTCTTGGCGCCTGGTGCCGGGAGCGGGGCGTCACCTATTCCCGCTACTGCGATGACCTGGTGTTTTCCGGGCAGATACTGGACGGTGTGCGGGAAAAGGCGGAGGAGGAGCTTCAGACACTGGGGTTCTTCCTTCATGAGGGCAAGACCTGCCTCCGCCGGGATGGCCGGCGGCAAATGGTGACGGGCCTGGTGGTGAACCACGGGCTGCATGTGCCGGCGGAGGACCGCCGGGCGGTGCGGCAGGCCGTCTACTACTGCCGGAGGTTCGGCGTGGAGGACCACCTGCGGCGGACCGGCCGGGAGGAGACGCCTCAGGCGTATCTGGACCATCTCCTGGGCTGGACGGGCTATATCCTGATGGCCGATCCCTCCGATGCCGCGGCGGAGCGGGACCGACAGTGGCTGCTGGAGGAGCGCCGCCGTATACAGAGGAAGCAATGAAAAGAGGACTGCCCGGCGGGCAGTCCTCTTTATGCGTTTGGGGAAAGGTCACTTGTTGTAATTGCGCATCCGCCAGACGATGGCGGACACCTGACCGCGGGTCAGGGTGTTGTTGGGCTTGAAAGTGCTGGTGCCGTTGGTGAAGTAGCCCTCCACGATGCCGGCGGCATTCAGGGCCAGGACGCTGGCGTCCGAGGTGTCCGTAAAGGGACTGGTGCTGGACACACCGCTGGTGCTCAGCTTCATGGCGCCGGCGGCCAGCTGAGCCACCTGCAGGCGGGTGATGGGCTTGGAGAGGTTCACGTTGCTGCTGGTGATGATGCCCTCGGCACGGGCCTTGGTCAGATAGCCGCTGAACACGCTGCCCTTGGTGGTGGGAGCCTGCTCAGGATATCCGGCGGCCAGCATGATGAGCTTCAGGGCGGCGCCGTAGGTCACGGTGCTGTTGGGCTTAAAGCTGCCGTCGTTGTAGCCGGAGATGACGCTGGCGTCAGACAGCTCCGTCACGTACTTGTAGCACCAGGTGGAGGAGGTCACGTCGGAGAACTTCTTCACACTGTTCACCATGCCCAGGGAGAAGGTGCCGGAGGCGATGGCGGTGCCGCTGCTGTTCAGCGCCACATAGGGGATCTCCACGGAGCCGGTGTAGTTTGTGCTGGGCACGAACCGCAGGACCTGGCTGCCGGAGAAGATGGAATACGCGGTGGAGGTATCAGCCCGGGTGGTGCCACTGCTGCCCACATAGACGGTGCCAGCGGTGTAGGAGGGCAGGGACAGCAGCTGGATCTTGCTGGGGGCGATGCCGGTGGCGCTGAGCACCGCGTTGTAGATCGAGGTGGCGGGGAAGTTTACGGAGGTGTTCTTGGGCGTGGGGCCGTAGACCTCCGCCACGGCGGTGGTGCTGACGCTGATCAGGATGGCGCCGGAGACGGACCGGCCGCCAGTTCCGTATGCGGTGAAGGGAATGGCCGTGCAGTAGTTGGAGCCGCTGGGAACGTAGGTCAGCTCGGACAGCGCGTACTGGCTGGTGGAGCTGGGATTGAGGTAGAACACCTGGCCGCTGGCGTTATAGGAGGTGATCTGGCCTCTGGTGGAGGAGCCGTACTTGCTGGCGTTGTAGTAGTTGTAGTACAGGCCGCCCGTGGAGGGAACGCCTGTCAGCATGACATACTGCAGGGTGTAGCCCGGGCAGGACTTGGTGAAGAACCGGGCGATGTCGTTGGCGTTGATCTGGACGGCCTTGCCGGTGGTGGTCGTGTACCGGACATTGCCAAGATAGTAGGAGGTGCCGGTGTCCAGATCTTCGGGGTTGATGACCACGGTGCCGCTCACCTTTCGAGAGCTGCCGTAATAGGCCACGAAATCCAGCGTGACGGGCTTGGTGAAGCTCTTGCCGGCGACGAAGCTCAGGTCCTCCAGCAGGTAGCAGTCGTCGTCATCCTCGTCCATGTCGTCCTCGTCGTAGTAGAAATAGGCGTCCTCCAGAGAGCTGGCACTGAAAGATTCCTGCTTGCTCTTGGAGCCGTAGTTGACGTACATGGTGCCGTTGGAGGAGGACAGGTTTTCGGAGTCGGTGAAATAGACGTATTTCAGGTCATAATTGCTGTACGTCTCCTGGAAGTAGTCGTTGAAGTCGTCCTCGTCGAACTCCACTTCCTCCCCGTCGTCCGCCGTATAGGTGATGTCGCCCTTCTTGGCGGTGGTGTTTGTAGTGGACTTGCCGATCTCAATGGTCAGCGTGCCGTCCAGGGTGTCGTCCTCGTCATCACCGTAGAGGGTGAAGTCCAGGGTGACGGTCTTGCCGCTGGTGTTCCGGTCAGACTCAAAAACGATGTCGTCGACCAGATACTTGGTCTTGCTGCTGTTCGAACGGTAGAAGTACGTATCCTCTATATCGTCCTCGTCAAAATAGACGTTCTTGTCGGTGCTGCGCTTGAGGCAATAGAGAGAACCGTAATCATCCAGACTGTCGCTGTCGGTGAATTCCAGATAGTTGAAGTCCTCGTCGTACTCGTCATCGAAGAGGTCGTTGAACCAGTCGGAATCGAATTCCAGGGTGTCGTCCGCCTTCACGCTCTGAGTGATCTCGTTTTTGCTGGAAGAACCCTTGCCAATCTTAATGGTCAGAGTGCCGCTGTAATCGCGATCTGCATCGCTGTGCATAGTGAACTCCAGTGTGACCGTTTTGCCGCTGGAACTCTTATTTGCCACGAAGGTCAGATCGCTCATGGTGTAATCAGAACTGCCCGTAACATCGCTGTCGTTATAGCAAAAATAGCCGTATTCGATGTCATCCTCGTCAAAAGAGGTCTTTTTATTGTTTTTGTCGTAGCTGTATACGCTGCCACACTTATCCAGATTGGTAGAATCCGTAAATTCAATATATTCCAAGATCTCACTGTTGCTTTTACGCACACTCTTGAACAGACTGTAAAACTTAGAACTGCTGAGCTTCACGTTGTCATTCGCACTGACGCTGAATTCCAGAGAGGCATCATTATCTCCGCCTTCAACTTCAATACGAATATTGGCGGTGATGGTTTTTTTGCTACCACAAAGCTTAACTTCAAAATCCAGGGTTTCACTGTCAATATTGTCATCGGTGACGAACATCAAAGTGTCCAAATCAAGATCATCGTCATCTTCGGCCTCGTATTCATCATAGTAGAAATAATATTCGTCTAAATCATAGTATTCGATATTGTCGAACTTTTTATTGTCAAAGTTCTTGGCATAGAAATGGCCATAGTCATCAAAGTCATCGTAATCGGTGAACTTGACGTATTCGAGGTCACCATTAGTTTCATCTTCATAGATTTTCTGGAAATCCTCTGCATCCAAATAGACAGAGTTATCCTCCTCAACCTTATAGGTCTTATCCGCACTTGCCGCACTGGCGGCAGGAACCATGCTGACGATCATCACCAGCGTCAAGAAAAACGCGGGCAGCTTTTTGTTCCATAATCCGTTCATAAGCGTTCCTCCATTTAAATTCGGACCCATGGTTACATAATATACCTTCCTATAACATAGCTGAAACGGGCGGAACAATCATGAACAAATTGTGAACATCCGGCCCATTCGCGGAAAAACCAGGTTTTTCTTTACAAATAAAATAGACTCCTATATAATACTATGGCTAATGAAATTCGATAGAACGGAGAAATACCATGGCTTTGATCGAATACGACGCCTATAAACAAAAACTGCGGGACCTGCGTCCGGAGCTGGACAAGCTGTCCGCCGCCCTGGATATCGAGAGCGCGAAGCAGGAGGCCGCCCGCTTGGAGGATGAGACCGCCCAGGATGGGTTCTGGAACGACCTGGAGCGGTCCCAGAAGGTCCAGCAGCGGCTCAGACAGCTGCAGAACAAGATCGCCCGGCAGGAGAAGCTGATCTCCTCCTGGGAGGATCTGACCGCCCTGTGCGAGATGGGCCAGGAGGCTGAGGACGAGGACCTGCTGGCGGAGCTGAAAACGGAGTACGCGGTCCTGGAGGAAAAGGTGGAGGAGACCCGGATGACCACCCTGCTCTCCGGGGAGTACGACAACTCCAACGCCATTCTGCAGTTCCACGCCGGCGCCGGCGGCACCGAGGCCCAGGACTGGGCCCAGATGCTCTACCGCATGTATACCCGCTGGGCGGAGCGCCACGGCTTCGTCTATAAGATCCTGGACTACGAGGAGGGCGACGAGGCGGGCATCAAATCCGCCGCCATCTCCATCGAGGGCGAGAACGCCTACGGCCTTTTGAAGAGCGAGAACGGCGTCCACCGGCTGGTGCGGGTGTCTCCCTTTGACGCCAACGCCCGGCGGCAGACCTCCTTCGCCGCCATTGAGGTCATGCCCGAGCTGGAGGATGACAACTCTGTGGAGATCCGGGATGAGGACATCGAGATGCAGGTCTACCGCGCCAGCGGCGCCGGCGGCCAGCACGTCAACAAGACCTCCTCCGCCGTCCGCCTGATCCACAAGCCCACCGGTATCGTGGTGGCCAGCCAGCAGGAGCGCAGCCAGTTCCAGAACAAGGACAACTGCATGAAGATGCTGCGGGCAAAGCTCCTGGAGCTGAAGGCCCAGCAGCATGCGGAGAAGATCTCCGACATCAAGGGCGTACAGATGAAGATCGAATGGGGCAGCCAGATCCGCTCCTATGTGTTCATGCCCTATCAGATGGTGAAGGATACCCGCACCAGCTACGAGACCAGCAACATCGACGGCGTGATGGACGGCGATTTAGACGGCTTCCTGAATGCCTACCTGACGCAGCTGGCAACCGGTGAGCTGAAAAAGTAAAAGTTTGCCTGGCTTTTTAAAAAGCCGGCAGGGTGCGGGGGCGGAGCCCCTGCGAAAAGGCGCGGCCGTACTGGGGCGTTGAGACAGAAAAACATCGTGCGGGGACGAATGCCATTCGCCCGCGGGCGGCGGACAGCCGCCTCTGCGATTTTTCTGGAAGCAGCGATGCCCTGGGGAGCTGCGTCCTTTTTCTGCAAAGCCGTATATAGAGAAAGGAACCACTATGAAAGACAAAACTCCCAACCCGGGCGCGGCTCCCCGGGAAAACAAGATGGGCGTCATGCCCGAGGGCCGCCTGCTGGCCGGCATGGCCGTCCCCATGATGATCTCCATGCTGGTCCAGGCCCTCTACAACGTGGTGGACAGTGTGTTTGTGGCGCAGATCAGCCAGGACGCGCTGAACGCTGTGTCCCTGGCATTCCCCCTTCAGAATCTGATGATCGCCATTGGCGGCGGCACCGCCCTGGGCATGAATGCCCTGCTGTCCCGCTCCCTGGGCGAAAAGCGTCAGGACATGGCGGACCGGGCGGCCAACGTGGGCATCTTTCTGTCTTTGGCCAGCTATGCGGTGTTTGCCCTGACGGGCCTGCTGCTGGCCCGGCCCTTTTTCCTGGCCCAGACGGATATCACCACCATCGTGGACTACGGCACGGATTACGCCCGGATCTGCATGGGGCTGTCTGTGGGCATCTTCTGCCAGTTCTGCTTTGAGAGGATGCTCCAGGCGACAGGCCGCACCACACTGTCCATGTGCACCCAGCTCATCGGCGCGCTGATCAATATCGTTCTGGACCCCATTTTGATCTTCGGCCTGCTGGGCTTCCCCCGCATGGAGGTGGCCGGCGCGGCGGCCGCCACAGTGACCGGACAGATCGTGGCGGCTGTTGTGGCGGTGGTCATGAATATCAAGTGCAACCCGGATGTGCATATCCGCCCGCGCTTCATCCGTTTTGACCGGCGGGTGAGCGCCGAGATCTACCGGGTGGGGCTGCCTACCATCGTTATGCAGTCCATCGGCTCTGTTATGACCTTTGGCATGAACAAGATCCTTATCGCCTTCACGGACACCGCCACGGCTGTGTTCGGCGCCTACTTCAAGCTTCAGAGCTTTATTTTCATGCCGGTGTTCGGCCTGAACAACGGCATGGTGCCCATTATCTCCTATAACTACGGCGCCGCCAGAATGGACCGGGTAAAAAAGACGGTGAAGCTGACCATGTTCACCGCCGTGTCCATTATGGTGATCGGCTTCCTGCTGTTCCAGCTGATACCGGACCAGCTGCTGGGGTTCTTCAACGCCGGAGAGGAGATGCGCTCCATCGGCCGGGTGGCCCTGCGGATCATCAGCCTCTCCTTCCTGCTGGCCGGCTTCAATATCATCGCCGGCTCTGTCTGCCAGGCCATCGGCAATCCGATGTACAGCCTGATCGTCTCCGTGTGCCGCCAGCTGGTGGTGCTGCTGCCGGCGGCGTGGCTGCTGTCCAGGACTGGCCGGCTGGAGCTGGTGTGGTGGTCCTTCCCGGTGGCGGAAGTGGTCGCCCTGATCCTCAGCATCATGTTCCTGCGGCGGACGATGCGCTCTGCCGAGGCCCGTATGCGGGACAGCGGAAACCCGTGAGAAAGCCCCCGGATGATTCCGGGGGCTTTCTCCAGGCTGTCGATAAACCCGAAAAGTCAGGAAAACGGGAAGGAGGGGTGTGCGCGGGGAACCCAGGAAGGGTGCCCTGCGCTATTCAAATCAACAGATTTCAGAACTTTTTAAAAGTTCTGAAATCTTAAGCAGCTTGTCGAAAA
>JAETOQ010000041.1 GCA_021771635.1 Oscillospiraceae bacterium
CGTCAGACAAGGAGATTTTCCGCAGCCATACTGACGTATGGCAAGGGAAAGCGACGCCGTATGGCGGGAAAAAGGCCGCTCAGACGGCGTTCAACGGTTGTGAATACAGGTTCTTACATATACCGGATATCTGCTTGCGCAAGAAAACCGCGGATGGCTGGTCCGCGGCCTCTTTTTATAGTTGACGCAGTTGAAAAGAAGTAAAAACTTCTTTTCAACTTGTGGGGGGAGACATCTCACCCCACAAGGCCGCAAAGCGGCCTTGTGCCAGACTTCATCCTCCGCACACGGGCGGCGCCCGACAGCGGCTCCGCCGCTGCAAGGAAGTCGGTATTTACCGATTTTCAAGTGTGCCGACTATATCAAAACAGTCCCTTCGGAATGCGGATGTCCTTCCCCGGCACCTTGTCCCATCCGAAATCCGCCAGCAGCGCCTCCGCTGTCCTTGGCTCTGCCGAGGGGTTGAAGCCCCCCAGATACGCCAGCTTTCCCAAAACCTCCGTTGCGGTCATGCGGCCCCGCAGGGTATCCAGTCCCGCGTCGGCGTCCCGTTTGGAGAGCCGCCTCCCATCCGGGGCCAGCAGCAGCGGGAAGTGGAAGAAGGCAGGCGGCTCCAGTCCCAGCAGGCGGTACAGGTACAGCTGCCGGGGCGTGGAGTCCAGCAGGTCCGCTCCCCGGACCACCTCCGTCACCCCCATGGCGGCGTCGTCCACCACCACCGCCAGCTGGTAGGCGAACATCCCGTCGGACCGCCGCAGTAGAAAGTCCCCGCAGTCCCGGGCCAGGTTTTCGCTGTACGGCCCCATGTGGCCGTCCACAAAGCTCCAGGTCTCATCGGGCACCGCCAGCCGCAGGGCCGGGTTTCTTCGCTCCATCTTTGCCGCGGTCTCCTCCGGCGTCAGGCGGCGGCAGGTGCCGGCATAGACCACCTGTCCATCCTCCCGGTGGGGTGCGCTGGCGGCGTGCAGCTCCGCCCGGGTGCAGAAGCAGGGATAGACCAGCCCCTGGGCTTCCAGCTTTTCCAGGGCAGCCTGATACAGCGCCGTCCGCTGGCTCTGGTAATACGGTCCGTCCGGTCCGCCCGCCGTGGGGCCCTCGTCCCAATCCAGCCCAAGCCACCGGAGGTCCTCCTCCATCTGGTCCGCATAGCGGCGGGGGCAGCGGGCGGTATCCAGGTCTTCAATGCGCAGGATCACCCGGCCGTCCTTCTGCCGGGCACTGAGCCAAGCCAGCATACAGCAGAGGATGTTTCCCAGGTGGATGCGCCCGCTGGGTGAGGGGGCAAAACGGCCCACGGTCCCCATGGCCGGTCAGCTCCTTTCGGTAAAATATGCTTTATATTATAGCAATGGGAGCGCCGCTCTGCAAGTTTCTCTAAATGGGAGCGTATACACGCTCCCGGCGGCAAACTCCCTCTGTACAAATAGTTCTTTCCATGTTATAATATATGTTCCAAATTTCTCCATTCAAAAGCTGTGAGGTGTTCGGATATGAGCGAAGAGATGCGGACGTTCGGCTATCTCTGTCCCAAGTGCGGCAAAATGGTGATGGGCACCCGCTCCATTTTCGCGCTGGAGGCCGCTGACGCGGAGATCGAGTGCGACTGCGGCGGAAGCGTTCTGCGGACAGAGTTCGATGGCCGGAACTACAAGATATATGTCCCCTGCGGCATCTGCGGCGAGACCCACATGGCGGTCTGCGAGCCGGAGCGCATCCTGCGGGGCGCCACCGCCCTGGGCTGTGCCCAGACCAAGCAGTTCTGCTGCTTCATCGGCCCGGAGGGCACGGTGGAGAAAAACCTCCGGGAGCTCTCCATTCTGGCTGAGAAAGAAAAGCAGCAGAAGGACGCCGAGGAGGAAACCTTTCTGGACAACGTCATTATGTATGAAGTCCTCTCTGAATTAAAGGATATCGCCGCCCGGAAGGACGGCATCACCTGCGCCTGCGGCGGCAGAGGCTATGGCATGGAGGTCCGCCGGTCCGCCGTGGACCTGATCTGCCGGACCTGCGGCGCCAAGCTGCGGATCCCCGCCGCCACGGACCGGGATCTGGACGACCTGTGCTGTCATATGAAATTGGTCATCCCCGGCAGGCAGGGGTGAGCAGACACCTCCGGTCATCCGCGTTTCTTCCGCGCAAAGCCATGGCAGTTCCCCGCTGTCACGGCTTTTTCTGACGGCATTTCCATCCCCCCTTCCACATAAAATGTTCCCGCGTCAATTCTCTGTGGATCGGCATCTCATGCCGGGCAACCTCATTTCGTCCGGCGGAAAGGACATGATTTCATGATCTCCCTGCTCGCGCGTATCTTCCTCAAGCCCGGCCGCCCGGAGGCGGAGCTCCGCAAGGCTTACGGCATCCTCTGCGGCGCTGTGGGCATCGGGTTCAACATTCTGCTGTTCCTGGGCAAATTTTTCGCCGGCACCATCTCCGGCTCCATTGCCATCACCGCCGACGCCTTCAACAACCTGTCCGACGCGGGCAGCTCCTTTGTCACCCTGCTGGGCTTCCACCTGGCGGGGCAGAAGGCGGACGCAGGCCATCCTTTCGGCCACGGGCGGATCGAGTACTTATCCGGTCTGGCGGTCTCCATGCTGATTTTGCTGATGGGCTTTGAGCTGATGCAGTCCTCCGTCAGTAAGATCCTCCACCCCGTTCCGGTGGATTCCAGCGCTTTGGTCATCGTGATCCTGTGCGTCTCCATCGCGGTGAAGCTGTACATGGCCTCCTACAACAGCCGCCTGGGCAAAAAGCTGAACAGCGCCGCCATGCAGGCCACCGCCATGGATTCCCTCAGTGACACCGTGGCCACCACGGCGGTGCTGGCCGCCACCCTGGTGAGCCGTTTCACCGGCCTGATGATCGACGGCTGGTGCGGCCTTCTGGTGGCGCTGTTCATCCTCTGGTCCGGTGTCCACGCCGCCAAGGAGACCATCGACCCCCTGCTGGGCACGCCGCCCACCCACGAATTTGTGGAGCAGATCCGCGGGCTGGTGATGGCCCATCCCGCCGTTATCGGCATCCACGACCTGATCGTCCACGACTACGGCCCCGGCCGGATGATGATCTCCCTCCACGCGGAGGTCTCCGCGTCGGAAAACGTGCTGGACCTCCACGACGAGATCGACAACATCGAAAACGAGCTGCGGGAGAAGCTGGGCTGTGAAGCCGTCATCCACATGGACCCCGTCGTCACCGACGACGGCATCACGGAGGAGACCCGCCAACGGGTGGCGGCCCTGGTCCACTGCATCGACGACAGCATCAGCATCCACGACTTCCGCATGGTGGCGGGCCCCACCCATACCAACGTCATCTTTGACGCGGTAGTCCCCTTCCACTTCCGCCTCAGCGATGGGGAGGTGGAGGCGAAGATCAAGACCGCCGTCCGGGCTTTGGACGGAAACTACTTCGCGGTGGTCAAGGTGGAACGGTCCTATACATGAGAAAGACACGGGAAGCAGCGCCGGCGGCGCGCTTCCCGTGTCATGTTTCATCCGGTAAATATTCCACAATATCCCACAAAGTACAGTCTAAAATCCTGCATAATGCGTCCAGCGTATTGGTGGAAACGGATTCCCCCGCTTTCAGTCTCCGAACGGTGGAACTGCTGATATTTCCCTTAACTTGTAACGTATATGTCGTTGCACCGCGTTTTTCCATAGTCTCCCACAGACGCGCGTAAGAAATCATTTTCCCCCACCTTTCCTTTGACATATTTTCATTATTGCCTATAATGAAGCTATAGCGTTATAGGCAATAATGCCCATGCCGATGAGAAAGGAGAACCATAAACATGCCAAACTATCAGGAGATGTACCTGCATCTGATGCGGGAGACGGAAAAAGCCATTCGGATTTTGGTGAAAGCCCAGCAGGACTGCGAGGAGCTGTACCTCCGGGAAGACGGCCCGGCTCTGCGGATCTTCCCGCCCTCCGGCGGGCAGGCGGAAAAATCCACGGCCGCGGAATATAGCCGCACACTTGAAAATCGGTAAATACCGATTTTCTGACAGCGGCAGAGCCGCTGTCAGGCGCCGCCCGTGTGCTGACTATGAAGTCTGCCGCAAGGCCGCTCTGCGGCCTTGCGGGGTGAGATGTCACCCCACACAAGTTGAAAAGAAGTTTTTACTTCTTTTCAACCGCATCAGCTATAACGTTCATATTTTCCCCGTTTGCGGACAACCTATGGAAAATCCATCAAAATGAGGTGGCTTCCATGAACGACAAACGGCTTGGCAAACGGACCATCGCCCTGGTCCACCCTCCCTCTGTGATCTCCTTCGCCAATATCGGCGGCAAATTTGAAAGAGAAGGCCCCCTGGCGGACTATTTTGACGAGCTGAATCCGGACTCCTTCTTCGGGGAAAAGACCTGGGAAAAGGCGGAGTCCGCCATGCAGAAAAAGGTCCTTCAGCGGGCGCTGGATCAGGCGAAGCTGAAGCCCGGCGATCTGGACTATATCTTTGCCGGAGATCTTTTGAACCAGTGCATCGGTTCCTCCTTTGGCCTGCGGGATTTCAACATTCCCTTTTACGGCCTCTACGGCGCCTGCTCCACCATGGGCGAATCTCTGTCCCTGGCCGCCCTGATCATCGACGGCGGCTATGCCGACAAGGCCGCCGCCATCACCAGCTCCCACTTCTGCACCGCCGAACGGCAGTACCGGATGCCCGTGCCCTACGGCAACCAGCGGACACCCACCGCCCAGTGGACCGCCACCGCCTCCGGCTGCACCATTCTGGCCAGCGACGGCCCCGGCCCCTATATCACCCACGTCACCTGCGGCAAGATCGTGGACAAGGGCATCAGCGACGTCAACAACATGGGCGCGTCCATGGCACCCGCCGCCTATGACACTCTGTCCGCTTTCTTCCGGGACACAGGCACCAAGCCCAAGGACTATGACCTGATCATCACCGGCGACCTGGGTGAGCTGGGCCATGCCATCGTCCGGGACTTCTTCTCCCGGGACGGCATCGAGCTGGGGGAGAACTTCCAGGACTGCGGCCTGCTGCTCTACGACCGGAAAAAGCAGGACATGCACGCCGGCGCATCCGGCTGCGGCTGCTCCGCCTCCGTGCTGAACGGCTATCTGCTGACGGAGATGCGCCGGGGCAAGTGGAAGCGCATCCTCTTCGCCCCCACCGGAGCGCTGCTGTCCCCCACCTCCAGCTTCCAGGGGGAGTCCATTCCCGGCATCTGCCACGCCGTCTGTATTTCCGCCGGGAAATAATGTTTTCCACCCAAGTACAAATATCCGCCGTATGGAAATTGCACAAAGGTTTTTTCCCGAAAACTTCTGGATTTAGAGGAGTTCCCGAAATCCGTGAAAACCCCGCCCCGACGCCGTCAAAAGCGTTGACAGGGCGGGGTTTCCCCTCGTATAATTCAAAAAGAGAGAGCAAGGGCGCCCCCTCTTGGGCCGTCCCTGCTCATTTTTTATGGAAATATACTCTCACATTAAAGTGATAAATCGCAGGTCAAGTCGAAAGGAGACCGACCATGAGCTTTTACACCAAGGAAGACATTATCCGGCGGGTGGCGGAGGAGGACATCCAGTTCATCCGCATGCAGTTCACCGATATCTTCGGTCAGCTGAAAAACGTGGCCATCACCGCCTCCCAGATCGAGCGGGCGGTCAACAACGAGATCATGTTGGACGGCAGCTCCATCGAGGGCTTTGTCCGGATCGAGGAGTCCGACCAGTACCTTTGGCCGGACCTGGACACCTTTACCGTCCTGCCCTGGCGGCCCCAGTACGGCAAGGTGGCCCGGCTGATCTGCGACGTGCACGATCCCGACGGCTCCCCCTTTGTGGGCGACCCCCGCAATGTTTTGAAGCGGGTGCTGTCCCGGGCGGAGCGCATGGGCTATACGTTCAACATCGGCCCGGAGCTGGAGTTTTTCCTGTTCCAGACCGACGATGACGGCAAGCCCACCACGAAGACCTCCGACGAGGCCAGCTATTTTGACCTGGGCCCCCTGGACCACGGCGAGAGCACCCGGCGGGAGATCTGCCTGGCCTTGGAGGAGATGGGCTTTGAGATCGAGGCCAGCCATCATGAGGTCGCGGCAGGCCAGCATGAGATCGATCTCAAATACACCGACGCCCTCCACGCCGCCGACAGCATCATGACCTTCAAGCTGGCGGTCAAGACGCTGGCCCAGAAAAACGGCCTCCACGCCACATTTATGCCCAAACCCGTCTACGGCGCCGCCGGCAGCGGGATGCACGTCAATATGTCCCTGTTCAAAAACGGGCAGAATGTCTTCTTTGACAAAAACACCCCCAGCCAGCTCTCCCCCCTGGCCAGCCAGTTCATCGCGGGACTGCTGGCCCACGTCCAGGGCTTCTGCGCATTGACGAATCCCCTGGTGAATTCCTACAAGCGGTTCGTCCCCGGCTATGAGGCCCCCTGTTATCTGGCCTGGTCCTCTTCCAACCGCTCGGCGCTGATCCGCATCCCCGCCCCCCGGGGACAGGGCACCCGGGTGGAGCTGCGGAGCCCGGACTCCTCCTGCAATCCCTATCTGGTCTTTGCGGCGTGCCTGGCCGCTGGGCTGGTGGGCATTGAAAAGGAGCTGACGCCTCCCGCCGAGATCACGGAGAACCTCTACGCCATGACTCCCGAGGCCCGGGCCGCCCATGGCATTGAGAGCCTGCCCGGCACCCTGGAGGCCGCCATCCACGCCCTGAGGGCGGACCCGGTGATCCTGGACGCGCTGGGAGCCCACGTCTCCAGCCAGTACATCAACGGCAAGCTGCGGGAGTGGGAGGAATACCGCACTCAGGTCTCCCAGTGGGAGCTGGACCAATACCTGGTAACGTACTGACACGCCGGCGGTCCTGTGTGCCGCGAAAGAGATCCTGACGAAGGGAGGGGAGCCCATGGACCGGATCGTGGTCGCCTTTGCCAATGAGGAAGCACAGCGCCGCATCCTGCGGCTGGTGGAATCCCACGGCTGTTCGCCCGCCGCCTGCTGCGCCGCCGGCGCAGAGGTTCTCCGCACGGTCCGCAAGCTGGGCAGCGCCATTGTCATCTGCGGCTTCAAGCTGCGGGACATGACCGCCGGGGACCTGGCGGCCGACCTCCGCGGGACCGCGGCTTTGCTGGTGGTCTCCTCCGCTGTCAACCTGGACTTCTGCGAGGGGGAGAACATCCACAAGCTGGCAACGCCTGTGTCCCGCTCCGACTTCTACGCCAGCCTGGACCTGCTGCGGCAGTTCGAGGAAAAACACCTGCGCCATCCGCCCCCCAAGCGCCGGGAGGCGGACCAACAGCTCATTCAAAGAGCCAAGGAGCTGCTGATGGACATCAACCGCATGACGGAATCCGAGGCCCACCGCTTTCTCCAGAAGCGCAGCATGGACGCGGGGCTGAAAATGGCGGAGACGGCGCAGATCATCATCGATTCCTATACACGCTGAATATTTCATCATAGATAATGAGCATTGATCGATCCCAAACGAATTGGAGTGACATATATGCTGGAATGTGACCAGAGAATGAATCCCCTGTACGATCCCCGCTTTGAGCACGACGCCTGCGGCATCGGCGCCGTGGTGAGCCTGAAGGGCGTCAAGACCTATCAGACGGTGGACGACGCCCTGAAGATCGTGGAGAAGCTGGAGCACCGGGCCGGAAAGGACGCCGCCGGTGAGACTGGCGACGGCGTGGGCCTGATGCTGCAGATCCCCCACAGGCTGATGGTGAAGGCCGCCGCTGCCGAGGGCATCGTCCTGGGCGGTGAGCGGGACTACGGCGTGGGCATGTTCTTCTTCCCCAACGACAGCCTGAAGCGTGCCCAGGCCAAAAAGATGATGGAGATCATCGTGGCCAAGGAGGGCATGGAGTTCCTGGGCTGGCGGGACGTTCCCACCCGCCCGGAGGTGTTGGGGGAAAAGGCCCGGTCCTGCATGCCCGCCATCTGCCAGTGCTTTGTGAAGCGCCCGGCGGACTGTGCCCAGGGCCTGGACTTCGACCGGAAGCTGTATGTGGCCCGCCGGGTGTTCGAGCAGTCCAACATCAACACCTACATTCCCTCCTTCTCCAGCCGGACCATCGTCTACAAGGGCATGTTCCTGGTGGGGCAGCTGCGGAAGTTCTACGCCGACCTGACGGATCCGGACTGTGAGAGCGCCATCGCCCTGGTCCACTCCCGCTTCTCCACCAACACCAACCCCAGCTGGGAGCGCGCCCATCCCAACCGCTACATCATGCACAACGGCGAGATCAACACCATCCGAGGCAATGTGGACCGCATGCTGGCCCGGGAGGAGACCATGTCCTCCGCCGTGATGGAGGCGGATATGGACAAGGTCCTGCCGGTGGTGGATCAGAGCGGCTCCGACAGCTCCATGCTGGACAACACCTTGGAATTTTTGATGATGAACGGCATCGACCTGCCCCAGGCCGTCATGATGTGCATCCCGGAGCCCTGGGCCAATGACAAGAAGATGGACCGGGAGAAGCGGGATTTCTATCACTACTACGCCACCATGATGGAGCCCTGGGACGGCCCCGCCGCCATCATCTTCTCCGACGGCGACACCATGGGCGCCGTGCTGGACCGCAACGGTCTGCGGCCCTGCCGCTGGTATCTGACCAAGGACGGCTATCTGATCCTGTCCTCCGAGGTGGGCGTGCTGGATATCTCCCCGGAGCGGATCGTGAAAAAGTCCCGGCTCCAGCCCGGCAAGATGCTGCTGGCGGACCTGCGGGAGGGACGCCTGGTGGATGACGAGGAGATCAAGCGCCGCTATGCCCGCCAGCAGCCCTACGGCGAGTGGCTGGATGCCCATCTCGTCTACCTGAAGGACCTCCCCATCCCCAACATGCGGGTGGAGACCCACTCCCAGGAGGTCCGGGACCGGCTGTACAAGGCCTTCGGCTACACCTATGAGGAGGTCAAGGACTCCATCCTGCCCATGGCCCGGGACGGCGCGGAGCCCACCTCCGCCATGGGCGTGGACACCCCGCTGGCGGTGCTGAGCGAGCACCATCAGCCTCTGTTCAACTACTTCAAACAGCTCTTCGCCCAGGTGACCAACCCGCCCATGGACGCCATCCGGGAGGAGATCGTCACCGACACCACGGTGTATGTCGGCTCCGGCGGCAACCTGCTTCAGGAAAAGGCGGAGAACTGCACGGTCCTCCAGATCCACAACCCCATTCTGACCTCCGTGGACCTGATGAAGCTGCGGCACATGAAGCGGCCCGGCTTCCATGTGGAGACCATCTCCCTGCTGTACTACAAGTCCATGCCCCTGGAGCACGCCCTGGACCGCCTGTTCGTCAACTGCGACCGGGCCTACCGCGGCGGCGCCAACATCCTGATCCTGTCCGACCGGGGCGTGGATGAAAACCACGTGGCCATTCCCTCCCTGCTGGCGGTCTCCGCCCTGGAGCAGTACCTGGTCCGCACCAAGAAGCGCACCGCCGTCTCCATGGTCCTGGAGAGCGCCGAGCCTCGGGACATCCACCACTTCGCCACGCTCCTGGGCTACGGCGCCCAGGCCATCAACCCCTATCTGGCCCAGGAGTGCGTGGAGGAGCTGGTGACTCTGGGCCTGTTGGACAAGGACCCCGGCGCCGCCGTCAACGACTACAACAGTGCCATCCTCCACGGCATCGTGAAGATCGCCTCCAAGATGGGTATCTCCACCATCCAGTCCTATCAGTCCGCCCAGATCTTCGAGTGCGTGGGCATCAACAGGGAGGTCGTCGACAAGTACTTCACCAACACGGTCAGCCGTGTGGAGGGCATCGGTCTGGAGGAGATCGGCGAAGGCGTGGAGTGGAACCACAACCAAGCTTTCGACCCCCTGGGCCTGGGCTTTGACGCCACGCTGGACTCCGTCGGCAATCACAAGCTGCGCTCCGGCCCCGACAAAGAGGACCACATGTACAATCCCCGGACCATCCTGCTGCTCCAGAAGGCCACCCGGGAGGGGGATTACAAGACCTTTCAGGAATACTCCGCCCTGGTGGACTTTGCCGACAAGCCCCACACCCTGCGGGGCCTGCTGGACTTCCAGTTCGACGAGAACGGCGGCATTCCCATCGACCAGGTGGAGAGCGTGGCCTCCATCGTCAAGCGCTTCAAAACCGGCGCCATGAGCTACGGCTCCATCTCCCAGGAGGCTCACGAGTGCATGGCCATCGCCATGAACCGCATCGGCGGCAAGTCCAACTCCGGCGAGGGCGGCGAGTCTCAGGAGCGGCTGCATGACGACCGCTGCTCCGCCATCAAGCAGGTGGCCTCCGGCCGCTTCGGCGTCACCAGTGAGTATCTGCGCAGTGCCCAGGAGATCCAGATCAAAATGGCCCAGGGCGCCAAGCCCGGCGAGGGCGGACACCTGCCCGGGAAAAAGGTCTATCCTTGGATCGCCAAGACCCGGTACTCCACCCCCGGCGTGAGCCTGATCTCCCCCCCGCCCCACCACGACATCTACTCCATTGAGGATCTGGCCCAGCTGATCTACGATCTGAAAAATGCCAACCGGGACGCCCGTATCAGCGTAAAGCTGGTGTCCGAGGCCGGCGTGGGCACCATCGCCGCCGGTGTCGCCAAGGCTGGCGCCCAGGTGGTGCTGATCTCCGGCCACGACGGCGGCACCGGCGCGGCCCCCCGGAACTCCATCATGGGCGCGGGCCTCCCCTGGGAGCTGGGCGTGGCGGAGGCCCACCAGACTCTGATCCAGAACGGCCTGCGGACACAGGTCATCATCGAGGCCGACGGCAAGCTGATGACCGGCCGGGACGTAGCCATCGCCTGCATGCTGGGCGCCGAGGAGTTCGGCTTCGCCACCGCGCCCCTGGTAGCCATGGGCTGCTGCATGATGCGGGTGTGCAACCTGGACACCTGTCCCGCCGGCATCGCCACCCAGAACCCCCAGCTCCGCAAGCGCTTTTCCGGCAAGCCGGAATATGTGATCCACTTCATGGAGTTCGTGGCTCAGGAGCTGCGGGAGTACATGGCAAAGCTGGGCATCCGCACCGTTGATGAGCTGGTGGGCCGCAGCGACCTGCTCCGTGTCCGGGAAAAGCTCATCACCCACCGGGCGGAGACTCTGGACCTCAGCGGCCTGCTGCACAATCCCTACGGCGCACAGGTTCCCCACTTCGATCCCAGAGCCGCCTACGACTTCCACCTGGAGAAAACGGTGGATCTGGGCGTACTGGTGGAGAAGCTGGGCAAAAGCCTGAAAACCAAGCGGTCCGGCAGGCTGGACCTGCAGGTCACCTCCACGGACCGTGCCTTCGGCACCCTGTTCGGCTCCGAGATCACCCGCGTCTGCGGCAGCTCTCTGCCGGACGACAGCTATGTCATCACCTGCCACGGCGGCGGCGGACAGTCCTTCGGCGCTTTTATCCCCCAGGGCCTGACTCTGGCCCTGGAGGGCGACTGCAACGACGGTCTGGGCAAGGGCCTCTCCGGCGGCAAGCTCATCGTCTACCCGCCCAGGGGTAGCGCCTTCGATCCCGGTGAGAACATCATCGTGGGCAACGTGGCCCTGTACGGCGCCACCAGCGGCCGGGCTTTCATCAACGGTATGGCCGGCGAGCGGTTCTGCGTCCGGAACTCCGGCGCCGTGGCCGTTGTGGAGGGCGTGGGCGACCACGGCTGCGAATACATGACCGGCGGCCGGGTGGTCATTCTCGGCCCCACCGGCAAGAACTTCGCGGCGGGCATGTCCGGCGGCATCGCCTACGTGCTGGACGAACACCACGACCTCTACATGCGCTTGAACAAGGAGCAGGTCCTGACGGACACCCTGACGGAGTCCCACGACATCCAGGAGCTGAAGTCCCTGATCGAAGAGCATGTCGCCGCCACCGGCTCCCCCCGGGGCAGGCAGATCCTGGCGGCGTTCCACTCCTACATTCCCTGCTTCAAAAAAGTCATGCCCAAGGACTATGACCGGATGCTGCGCTCCATCGCCCAGTACGAGGAAAAGGGCATGAGCCGAGAGCAGGCGGAGATCGAGGCGTTCTGCGCCAACACCAGGGCCTGAGAAAGGAGGGTACATACCATGGGAAAAACAACTGGTTTTTTAGAGTATATCCGCAGGGACGATCCCTCCCGCCCGCCGCTGGAGCGTGTCCGCGACTGGGATGCGTTTCATCTTCCGCTCCCCGACGCCGCGCGGGAACAGCAGGGTGCCCGCTGCATGAACTGCGGCGTGCCCTTCTGCCAGACCGGCATGCTGTGGGAGGGCAAAACCTTTGGCTGCCCGCTCCACAACCTGATCCCGGAGTGGAACGACATGATCTTCTCCGGCAACCGCTCCCACGCCCTCAGCCGTCTGCTGAAATCCAACAACTTCCCGGAGTTCACCGGCCGGGTGTGCCCCGCCCCCTGCGAGCACGCCTGCATCTGCGGCATCTACGGCGACGCCGTCACTATCCGGGACAATGAACTGTGCATCATTGAAGACGCCTTTGCCTCCAAGGCCATGAAGCGCCGCCGCCCGCCCCAGTGGTCCGGGAAAAAGGTAGCTGTGGTGGGCTCCGGCCCCGCCGGTCTCGCGGCGGCGGACCAGCTGAACCACCGTGGCCACTCCGTCACCGTCATTGAGCGGGAGGAGCGGCCCGGCGGCCTGCTGACTTACGGCATCCCCAACATGAAGCTCCCCAAGTCCGTGGTCCAGCGCCGCGTGGACCTGATGACCGACGAGGGCGTCAGCTTCGTCACCGGTGTGGACGCCGCCCAGCCCAGGACCGCCCAGCGCCTGCTGGCGGAGTATGACGCGGTGATCCTGTGCTGCGGCGCCGAGAAGTCCCGTCCCCTGGGGCTGGACACCAAGGGCGTCTCCGGCGTCTGTTACGGCACGGAGTATCTGAAAGCCGCCGTGGAGCGCCATATCTTCGGCAAGACGCCAGCCCTCCCCACCGCACAGGGACGGGACGTGGTCATCATCGGCACCGGCGACACCGCCAGCGACTGCGTGGCCACCGCTCTGCGGCAGGGTGCCGCCTCCGTCACCCAGCTGGTGCGCCGCGGCAGGGCGGATTATCTGGATCAAAACGGCCGGCTGCCTCTGGACTATGCCCATGAGGAGGCCGTTGCCGTCACCGGAGAGGACCCCCGCCGCTTCGGCGTCCAGGTCCAGTCCCTGGTGACCGCCGAGGACGGGACGCTCACCGGCGTGGTCACCACAGACGGTGATACCATTTCCTGCGGGCTGCTCATCGCCGCCACCGGCTTTGCCGGCTGTGCGTCCAATGTGTGCAAGGCTTTCGGCGTGGAGATGGATCGGACTGTCCGAACGCCGGAGGGCAGCTATGCCACCAATGTGGAAAAGGTCTTTGCCGCCGGGGACATGCGCCGGGGCCAGTCCCTGGTGGTGTGGGCCATCGCCGAGGGCCGGGCTGCCGCCGCGGAGGTGGACGAATACCTGATCGGGTACACGAACCTGGTGCGGACCATGTGAACCAATGGACAATTGACAATGTTTTGGGCAAGGGATGATGCGCTGGAAATACCACCGCATTGTCTATTATCAATTGTCAATTTATATAATTATCAGAGAACTTTTTTGACAAATCCATGAGTTTCTTGGCAAATCCGCCCATTGACGTTGTATGATCTCCCGTGGTAAAGTCATACCATCAACAAGGCAAGGGCGCCTGAGAGAGAACCTCTCCGGCACCCTTGCCTTTTTGTATGCGTGTTTTGAAGGAGGTCAATTTTATGTATTCAGCTGTCAACACCATTTGGGTCCTGTTGGGCGCGGCCCTGGTCTTTTTGATGCAGGCGGGCTTCGCCATGTGCGAGGCGGGCTTCACCCGGGCCAAAAATACCGGCAACATTCTCATGAAGAACCTGATGGACTTCTGCATCGGCACCCCCACCTATTGGATCCTGGGCTTCGGATTGATGTTCGCCGGTTCCGGCGCCATCATCGGCGGGTTTGATCCCTTTGTCCGGGGCGACTACGCCGCCATCCTGCCGGAGGGCGTTCCCCTGTTCGCCTATCTGATCTTCCAGACTGTGTTCTGCGCCACCTCCGCCACCATCGTCTCCGGCTCCATGGCGGAGCGCACCAAGTTCATCTCCTACTGCATCTACTCTTTCTGCATCTCCGCCTTCATCTATCCTATCTCCGGCCATTGGATCTGGGGCGGCGGCTGGCTGGCCCAGATGGGCTTCCACGACTTCGCCGGTTCCACGGCGGTCCACATGGTGGGCGGCGTCTGCGCCTGCATCGGCGCGGCCATTCTGGGGCCCCGCATCGGCAAGTATGACAAGGACGGCAAGCCCCGGGCCATCCTGGGCCACAACCTGTCCCTGGGCGCTCTGGGCGTGTTCATCCTGTGGTTTTGCTGGTTCGGCTTCAACGGCGCCTCCACCGTCAGCATGACCGGCGATGACACCATGGTCTCCGCGGGCTTGATCTTCGTCAACACCAACATGGCCGCCGCCGTGGCAAGCTGCGTCACCATGATCTACACCTGGCTCCGTTACAAAAAGCCCGACGTGGGCATGACGCTCAATGCCGCTCTGGCCGGTCTGGTCGCCATCACCGCCGGCTGCGACGCGGTCTCCGTCACCGGTGCCGCCGTCATCGGCATCGCGGCGGGCCTCCTGCTTCCCATCTCCGTCAACTTCTTTGACTCCGTGCTGAAGATCGACGATCCTGTGGGCGCCATCTCCGTCCACGGCGTCTGCGGTGCCATGGGCACCATCCTCACCGGCCTGTTCTCCACCTCCGAAGGGCTTTTCTACGGCTTTGGCCCCCACTTCCTCCTGATCCAGTGCCTGGGCGTACTGTCCACCGCCGTCTGGGCTGCCGTCATGATCACCATCGTGTTCCTGATCCTGAAGCACACCATCGGCCTGCGTGTCTCCTCGGAGGAGGAGCTGAAGGGCCTGGATATCACCGAGCACAGCCTGCCCTCCGCTTACGGCGGCTTCGCCTTTGTCTACGACGACACCCCCGCTGACCTGGCCGTCCCCGCGGGCGGCGTCCCCGTCCAGGAGGCGGTCCCCGTCGAGCTTGTCACCCCCGTGGAGGCTCCCGCCGCAGTCTCCTCCGACGGCGTGAAGATGACCAAAATCGAGATCCTCTGCAAGATGGAACGGTTCGACGCTCTGAAGCGGGCCATGTTTGACATCGGCATCACCGGCATGACCGCCATCAATGTCATGGGCTGCGGCGAGCAGCGGGGCAAGACCGAGGGCTACTTCCGGGGCGCCAGGGTGGAGGCCACTATGCTTCCCAGCATCCAGGTGTCCATCGTGGTATGTAAGCTGCCCGTCAGCCTGGTGGTGAACACCGCCAAAAAGGTCCTCTACACCGGCCATTACGGCGACGGCAAGATCTTTGTCTACAACGTGGAAAACGTCATCAAGGTACGCACCGGCGAACAGGGCTACGACGCCCTGCAAGACGATGTGATATAAGCGCGGACTTTCAGCAACACTCTCCTTTTTTGGAAAGACGGGGCCGCAGAAGCGGCCCCGCCTTTCCTGCCTGCATATAAGGGGGTGTCACCCGTCCCCCAAATGGCGGGCCGCATCCACGGTCACGCCTTCGGCATTTGTCCTTGAAAAACCATCTTTTATAGTTGACGCAGTTGAAAAGAAGTAAAAACTTCTTTTCAACTTGCGGGGGGAGTCATCTCACCCCACAAGGCCGCAAAGCGGCCTTGCGTCAGACTTTATAGTCAGCACACGGGCGGCGCCCGGCAGCGGCTCCGCCGCTGTCAGAAAATCGGTATTTACCGATTTTCAAGTGTGCCGGCTATATCGTAAGCGCAAGAGCATGCCGCGGGAGCGGTGTGGCGGAAGAATTAGGGATCAGCCGCCAGCATATTGCCGCTATTGAAGCCCCGAACATGGACCGTGGTCTTTCGCTGAAGTTGTTGCTAAATATCCTGCGGTTTTGGAAATAGAGCCTTATTTGCTGTTAAAGTTCAATCCAGAAAAGTAAAGTACGTCTCCATATGGTGTAGCTACATGGTGCGAGGCGCATAAATTCCCCTCCCGTGGGAAAAACTGACCGCAGAAACTATCCGGGAGGGATCTTTATGGAATATCTCAACGCGTTCCTCTGCGGCGGCATCCTCTGCGCCATCGGCCAGATCCTGATCGACAAGACACAGCTGACCCCCGCCCGCATCCTGACGGGGTATGTGGTGGCCGGTGTGCTTCTCAGTGCCCTGGGGCTGTATCAGCCGCTGGTGGACTGGGGCGGCGCCGGCGCCACCGTGCCTCTGACCGGCTTCGGGCACTCCCTGGCCAAGGGCGTGCAAAAGGCCATCGGCGAGCAGGGCTGGCTGGGCGTCCTGACCGGCGGCCTGTCCGCCACCGCCGGCGGCATCACGGCGGCAGTGGTGTTCGGCGTCATCATGGCTTTGATTTTCAAGCCCGGAGATAAACGCTGAGACAAAACGTGGACGAAATTCGTCCACGTTTTGTCTCAGCCCTCCGAAAAATATTTCGTCTGGCTTAGCAAGTTTTTCTGAACAAATTCAGAAAAACTTATGATTGAAAGCGAAAGACACCCCTCCTGGGTTTCTTTCGCAACTATCTTCCTTCCCGACGCTGCAAGTCTTTCCTTTCAACGGACACATTACAAAACGTGGACGAAATTCGTCCACGTTTTGTCTCTTTTGTCATTATTTTGTTGTTCCCTCCGGTCCTCCGGGCTGGTATACTAGACTTATCAAAAAGATCAGACAGAAAGGACCGTTCTCATGCGTCGTTTGACTTGTTTTTTGCCTGCGCTGCTGCTGGCCCTGACACTGGCCGCCTGCGGCGTCTCCGGCGGGGAGCCGGAGGCACAAACGCCCTCTGTCCCGGAGGAGGCTTCCCAGGAGCCGGAAGCAGCGCCGGAGCCGCCGCCGTATGCCATTCTGGACCCCACGGTGATGCCGGAGGGCGGTGTCCGGGACGGCGTGGCCTATGCCGCCTATGACGGCATTGTGGAGCATCTGTTTTTCCACCCCGTTATCGCCTATCCCGAGCTGGCCTTTGACGGGGACAATCAGGCCAACGGCCTGGATGACTACATGGTGACGGTGGGCGAGTACAACAAGATCCTCCAGAGCGTCTACGACAAGGGGTTCGTCCTGGTGGACATCAGCGACGTCTGGAGTGAGGCCACCGGGGAGGACGGCCAGCCCAAAATGGTCCGCAACACGCTGTATCTGCCGGAGGGCAAAAAGCCTCTGATCCTCTCCTTTGATGACACCAACTATTATCAGTACATGCTGGCAAACGGCTTTGCCTATAAGCTGATCATTGACGACAGCGGCAAGATCGCTTCCTGGGGTCTGAACCCCCAGGGGAACGAGGTCGTCTCCCGGGACCTGGACGCCATCCCCATTCTGGACAAATTCGTGGAGGAACACCCGGACTTCTCCCCCTTCGGGGCCAAGGGCTGCCTCTCTCTGACGGGATACGAGGGCATCCTGGGCTACCGCACCCAGACCGACACCCAGAACTGGACCGAGGCCCAGGAGGCCAGCCGCCAGCGGGAGCGGGAGGCGGTGAAGCCCATCATCGCCGAGCTGAAGCGCACCGGCTGGACCTTCGGCAGCCACACCTGGGGCCACCTCCGCCTGGACAGCAAGCCCCTGGAACATATTCAGGCCGACACCCAGCGCTGGGCCGACGAGGTGGGCAGTCTGGTGGGGCCTACCACGATCCTGTTCTACCCCCATGGGTCACGGCCTGACGGAAATGACTGGAAGAACACCGGGCCGGTGTTCCAGTATCTGCAAAGTCAGGGCTTCCGGGTGTTCTGCTCCGTGGGCATTGAGAGCTTCAGCTACATCAAAAAGGACATCTGCGCCGTCATCTGCGACCGGCTCCACCCTGACGGCACCACCCTCCGCCACTCCCGGGAGCGGTACTTGCAATTTTACGATGCAAAGGATATTATGGATACAGCGGTCCGGCCCCAGCGGGAGATCAGCTGGGCGATCGAATGACCGTCGGTGCGCGCCGCCTCTGGTCCGGCATATGCTGCGGAGCCGGACGCGTCTGTTTCGCATTTTGAATACCGGGAGGAATCCATGATGACACGTGAAGAATTGAAGGCCGCGGCCATCGACATGCTGGACCGGGCCTACTGTCCCTATTCCCACTTTCCTGTGGGCGCCGCCCTGGAGTGCAGCGACGGCACGGTGTTCACCGGCTGCAACATTGAAAACGCCGTTTACCCCGTGGGCATCTGCGCGGAGCGCACCGCCGTGTTCAAGGCCGTCAGCGAGGGACACACGGATTTTGTCCGCATCGTTGTGGCAGGGCGCAGCGATGACTATTGTGTCCCCTGCGGCAGCTGCCGCCAGGTGCTCCAGGAGTTTGCGCCAAACATCGAGGTCATCTGCCTCAACAAGGAGGGCCAGGAACTGGCGCTGCCTCTGAAGGCTCTGCTGCCCTACGGGTTCGACAACTCTTTCCTGCCCCATGAAGCTGAGTAAGGAGGCTGTGGCGGCCCGCCTCGCCGCCGCACCGGAGGACGATGTGTGCGTCCTGCGCATTGAGGACGGGGACTTCGGGTGCGAGGAACCCAGGGACCCGCCCCTGCTGTGGCTGCTGGTCCAGACCGCTGACGGGCGGCAGTTCTCCCGGGAGATCCCGGAGCCCCGGGTGGAGGCCCTGGGGCTGCGCGAGGGCGGCACCTGCCGCCTGAAAGACCTGCACGCCTGAAAGGGATAAAAGGAATAACAGAAAAGACGCGCTGTTAAAAACAGCGCGTCTCAGCTTGTCGAAAAAGTCTTTTCGACAAGCTGCTTAAGATTTCAGAACTTTTTAAAAGTTCTGAAATCTGTTGATTTGAATGGCGCAGGGCACCCTTCCTGGGTTCCCCGCGCA
>JAETOQ010000042.1 GCA_021771635.1 Oscillospiraceae bacterium
CTGTAGCCGGACGCACAAAACGCTATTTTTCCCTTAGTCTCAAAAATACTAGAAGCCGTTGCCACTGTAAGAGAAATGCTCATTTTGACTAAGGGAAAAAGGACACGCAAAACGCAACTGAACGCATGACTAAGGGAATCTCTTCCTAAAACATGAAAAACCCCGCAAGTGCCTGATATCACAGGACCTGCGGGGTTTTGCGCTTATTGACAAAGGAAATTGACTAAGGGAAAAAAGACACACAAAACGCAATTAATAAAAATTCACATTATTGTATACTTATGCAATCTATAGTTTCATTTCTTCACCATACCTTTCAAGATAAATATTAACTGCATCTTTGACTGATTGATTGATACGGCTTGTTTCCACCAAACAGGAATTCTTGAAGTTTACCCATCCCATTGCGTCAGTTTTTGGAGGCAGTACGGTGTCAGCTGATACCATCATAGTCAGGTTTTCTAAATCATCTAAAATAGAGCAAAGTGCTCTCCGGTATGCGGTGGTCTCCTGCGTATCTAGCTTACGAGCACCCAAAGTGCCAACAAGGTAACAAAATGCTTGTACCATGCAGACAAGGTCGTCTCCAGTGGCAGCAATGAGCATCTTTTCAAAAGAAACTCTTAAAGCATTATACTTTGCTATGGCTCCCTTATCTGTTGTTATATCCCATTCAGGCAATGGGGTTCCAGTACCCTCTAGCATCCATTCCTCACTAACTGAGAATTTTGCACATAAGAACTTGAGTAAGCTCTTTGAAGGATTATCCCTTCCGTTTTCGATACCCGAGATGTGGGTTTGGGAAATACCTAACTCATAAGCAAACTGTTGCTGATTAAAGCCTAATTTTTTCCGAATATCCCTAAATCGCTCATTCACCGTTGGCATGATACCCCTCCTTATCGGAATCCCATAAATTATTGTTGACAATATCGGCATCCGCTATTATAATAGAAGCAGACAACTAATTATATCGGAAACCGCTAAGGATTTCAAGGGGGTGAAGTTATGTCGAGAACAACAAACCTTGCCAACAAGCCACCATTGGGGACCATGATAGGCAAGCGCCTAAAAGAAATAAACCGACAGCAAAAGTGGTTGGCACAGGAGGCCCGGATATCAAAGACATATCTGTGTGCTATCATGAATGGCCGCGCTATCCCAACGTTGGCAGCGCTCAAACAGATTGCTAAGCCGCTGGGCCTTGACCCTTTTGATCTGGTTGCGGCCTTATTCGGCAAGGAATCTTAGGGATTTGGATTTGGTCAATGAAAATTTTCCTGTTTGCATAGCATAAATTTAGTTCGACAGGAGGTGATACCCTTTGACATGGCTAACAGTACCAGACGTGGCTACTTTATGCAAAGTTACAGATAGCGCCGTCAAAAAAGCAGTTCAACAAAATAAATACCAGCACCGCTATGTCAACGGTAAGGGACGGGGCGGCAGGCAGCTGCGCATCGCCTTAGAATCACTTCCAGAGAGCGCACAGGCCCGATATCGCGGGGAAATACCTCCTCCCGTGGATATCCTGCAATTTACAGGAAAACAGCGGGACGAAGCCAACGCCAAGGCATGGGTTGTAGAGCAGTACCAGCAAAAGGGTCTATCTCCGGATGATTTTGTATCCTGGTTCAATTCCAATAACCCCACTGAGGACGCTATCACCAAAAGCAAGTTGTTCCGTTGGCAGAGAAAGTACCAAGAGAAGGATGTTGCGGCCCTGATCGACCAGCGCGGCGGGCACAACCGGGGAAAGGACACCATTCCCGAGGAAGCATGGGAGCTGTTCTATTCGCTCTATATGACTCAGCAGAAGCGCGGCATCAAGCTCTGCTATGATGTTACCAGGATGGAATACCCGGATATCCCCTCCTGCAAGGCATTTGAGCGCAAGGTCAAAACCATTCCCTATTATGCAGTTCTGTATTACAGGGACGGCCCAAAAGCGTTCAATGACGCCCTTCCCTCCATGGAGCGCAGCAAGCTCGACATTGCATCAAATGATATCTGGTTCTCAGACCACCATCTTGTAGATGTGTTCGTCAAGAGCGCAGACGGAGCCAGGGCAATCCGGCCATGGCTGACGGTGTTCTTCGACGCGCGCTCTAACCGTGTAGTATCGTTCTTGGTCCGGGACGCTGACCCTAACGCAACAGCTGTCAAGAAATGCTTCCGTCTGGGCGTGGAACGAAACGGAGTGCCCAACGAGGTTTATTTTGACAATGGTAAGGATTATCGGTCCAAGAGTTTCAGCAAGGACTATCCCATGTCTTTGGTAAACCAGCTTGGTATAGGTCAAATATACGCAACGCCCTACCATGGTCAGGCTAAAACTGTGGAGCGATTTTTCGGTACGCTTACCAACCGTTTCAGCCGCCGGTTCGACACTTATACGGGCTGCAACGCCAAAATCAGGCCTGAGTGTATGCAGATATCCAATAAAGAGATTGTAGCACAGGCCCCCACGCTGGATGAGTTTGTCAAGCTGCTGTCTGCCTACATAGCGGAGTACAACCAGACGGCTAATGGTGGTATGGATATGGACGGAAAGTGCCCAGACCAGGTATACGCTGAAAATCTAGCAGTAAAGCGGGTTGTCAGTGACCTGGATGCCCTACGTCTTCTCTGTGGCAACTCGGAGGAGCGTGTCGTCCACAAAAATGGGATTTCCATTAAGAACAACAACTATTACAACGATGCACTTCTTTACCATCAGGGCGAACGTGTCGTTGTGGTCTATGACCCGGATAACATTGATAAAATAGCTGTTTTTGATATGGAAAATCGCGCTATCTGTATGGCAGAGGCTAAAATCCGCACCCCGTTCCGCCATACCAGCGAGGAGGACTACATTAGGGCTGCAAAAGAAAAGAAGAAAGCGCGGGCTATGGTTCAGAGGTACAAGCCCACCCGTGATGTAGATATCCATGAAATCATTGCCAGAAATCAACTCATGGAGAAGGTGTTCAGCGAATCCGGAGAGCCGGATATCGTAGAGCATATAACACCCCAGGCAGCACGGAACGCTGCTATCCTCAAAGCCACAGACCGCACTGAAACCGCCCGGCGCATTCGAGAGGAGGATAGTGTAAGCGCCACACTGTTAGATTTCTACCAAAAGCAAGCGTAAAGGAGGGAATGAAATGCTTGCCGAAACCAGAGCTGCCCTTGCCGATTTTATGGAGCGCAGCGGCAAATCACAGCGGCAGATATCCCGCGAAACGGGGCTTTCCACGTCCGTTATCTCGCAGTTCCTAAATGGCTGCTACGCGGGGGACAATGAGGAAGTCGCCAAATCCATCAACCAGTATCTAACCGTCGGTAAAGAGCGTTTAAACACTGTTTCAAAGACGCCTTTCTACCCCGAGCTCTACAACACGAGGGAGGTTCTTTTCACCTGTCTCTATGCGCACCAGCACAACGATATCACCTTAGTGAGTGGTGACGCAGGAGCGGGGAAAACGACTGCCCTTCGCCACTATGCTGAAACGAATACCGGAGTTATCTTCATCACAGCCAACGCCTGTACTACGTCGGCCACCGCCGTACTGGGCCTGATTTGCCAGCAGGTGGGGCGCCAGGTTCCAGGCCGGAAAGCGGCGCTCATGAATACGCTGGTGGAACAGCTGGCCGGGACAAACCGCCTGATTATTATTGACGAGGCCGACCACCTGTCACTGGACGCTCTCCAGGCTGTGCGCAATCTCAATGATTTAGCCGGGGTGGGTATCGTCCTATCCGGCAACGATAAGATTTACCGTCAGATGAAAGCCGGACGCCGGAGCTATGAGTTTGACCAACTCCGCACCCGGATCGTCATCCGCAAAAAGATATACAACGATTACAAAATCGAGGAAATGGAAGCTATGTTTCCCGGCCTTAGTGAAAGTTGTATCGGCTATCTGCTGAAACTGGCCCACGGCGAAAGCCTACGCACCGCCAAAAAGTTGTATAACGTGGCAGCGGAATTTGCCGCCGCACAGGGGAGCGCCCTCACGGTGAAGCACCTTCGCGATACCCATCGACAGCTTTTGGGGGAGGTCTGCGCATGAATGCCTACCTAACAGCAGACAGGATAAATGAGAAAAGGACGGCTGCTACCGCAAATAACAGCCGCCCAGGCGCTGGGGAAACTTCCTCCTAGAAGTCCCCTACAGTATATCATCTGGTTCACAGTTTTTCAAGATAGGGCAAGCCCGATATTTGAAAGGAGTGTTTTTTGGTGGCAGAGTTTAACTTTGACAACCTGGATATCAGCAGAGTGAACAATGAGACCATCGCGGAGTTGGGGGAAGTCCTCTGGCATTTTACCTCGGTCCAGTGCCAGGAGGACATAGACATTGCCGAAAAGTATAGCGATAGTGTTGATGCCTTAGTGGATAGCCTCAATCCCAAGCAGAAGAAATGGTTTGAGGCTTATCAGGAGATGGTTGCAGATGAGCTGCGCTTAGCCGAGCAGAGGCGTTTCGTTTGCGGATACAAAATTGCTATGCGGATGATGCTGGAAGGCATGAAGTAAGGAGGAACCACGGAATGTTGAGTAAAAAAGTTTTGGACGCTTTACGGGAGCAGTTCCACAAGGAGTTCGGCGAGCTGAGTGAGAGGGACAGCTACATACAGCGCATGAAGGCCGATGCCTTCGCGCTGATCGGCAGCATGGCTCCCAACGATAGGCGGTTGGAGGTTGAGATCGATGACGCTATCACCGGGATCGTCTCGGCTTCGTCTCTGCTGGGCTTTTATATCGGTGTTCAGACCGGGGCCGATATGGAGCGGTATATCTCCGATTCCAGGTTGCCGGAGCAGATTTTGAAGGTGTATCAGGAACTTAAAGAATAACCTTGTTGCTACCCCCGTTATCTTGCGTGATAACGGGGGTTTAAGCGTTTGGGTATATTGTTTACTATCCACAAACAAAATCCGCTTACATGCCCTTTAAACGGCAATCTGAGCGGGTGATAAACAGCAGGTGTTATTACCATATTTAAATTATGCTTAGAAACAATTCTTAGAATTGTTCATGTAGAGAGTTCCAGAAAGTAATGCTACTGTACAATAGCAGTCTGCTACAAGGAAGGTGGTGCATAGTGTGCTTGAAAAATGGGTAGATGAACTGGTTCCCGCAATGCTGTCAGATGAACTGCATAGAGAAATCGCTACAGAAATTGGTATGCGTAATTTTCTAAAGCTTTCGCAGTTGGTAGGCGGTGGGGATTTCTACGTACCACGCCAGGAAAGCATATTGCGCCCATTACGGAATCAAAAAATTCAAGAGGAATTTAACGGGTACAACACGAAGGAGCTTGCTCGGAAGTACGGCGTTAGCCAGCGATGGGTGTATCAGATTGTAAAGCGCAGCGCAAAAAAACGCACATAAAGCAAATAGGAGGTACATGAAAATGATTATCAACAGCGGTACAATCCGGGAAGCGTTTCAGAGCTTCAACACTGTATTCAACAAGGCGTTTCAGGAGATGGAGGCGCAGTACCCCCGCGTGGCTATGGAGGTTCCTAGCGAGACGCGGGACGAGAGCTACGCATGGCTGGGGGCCGTCCCCTCTATGCGGGAGTGGATCGGGGACAGGGAGATCAAAAACTTGTCCGCCTATGGCTACACCATCCGCAACAAGGACTTCGAGGCCACCGTGTCCGTTCCCCGCAACGATTTGGAGGATGACTGCATCGGCGTCTACAAGCCTATGTTCCAGGATTTGGCCTACAGCGCCCGGAAACACCCGGACAAGCTGGTGTTCGGCCTGTTCCCCCGCTCCTTCACAGAGAAGTGCTTCGACGGCAAACCTTTTATCAGCGACAACCACACCCCCGCCATTGAGGGGCAGAATGTCAAGCCCCAGAGCAACAAGGGGACGTACAAGCTCACGCCTGACAGCTACGGCGCGGCCCGCACGCAGATGATGTGCCTGGTAAACGACCAGGGCGAGGTCATGAACATCGTCCCCGATCTGCTGGTGGTGGCCCCCCAGAAAGAGGCCATTGCCCGTACCATCCTCATGGCAAATGAGATCCACCAGGAAGTCAATATCTACAAGGACACCGCCGAGCTGTTGGTGGTGCCGGAGCTGGCCGCCAACCCGGAGCAGTGGTTCCTGCTGTGTACCAAACGCCCCGTCAAGCCCTTCATCTTCCAGAACCGCCGCAAGGCCCAGCTTGTCGCGAAAGACAGCCCCACCGACGATAATGTTTTTATGAAGAAAGAGTTTATCTATGGCGTGGATGCCCGCTGCAACGCCGGGTATGGCCTGTGGCAGTTGGCCTTTGGTTCCACCGGCGAAGCGGATATGCCCACCAAGGCATAAGGAGGGCGCTATGGATATCAATTACATCATCCTGAGCAATTCCCTTCCCTTTGAGGAAAGCGGCTACAGTGCCCAGACGGCCCACAAGCTGGTAAAGCTTCTCCCCTTGGGGCTGGTTCACAGCACAAAAGGGGATTTCCTGGTGGATAACGAATCCTTCCAGTCTATTCGCTGCAAGTTCACGGAACGACAGCTCCAAATCCCCATCGACTACGAGCACCAGACCTTGAAGGATATGCAGGCCCCGGCGGCGGGCTGGATCAAAGATATCGTGCTGAAAAGCGACGGTATTTATGGCGCTGTAGACTGGACAGAGAAGGCAACGGAATATCTGAAAAACAGGGAATACCGCTACCTGTCCCCGGTTGTCCTGACCCAAGGGAAGGAGCGGCGGGTGGTTGCGCTCCACTCTGCCGCCCTCACCAACACCCCCGCCATTGACGCTATGACGCCCGTTACCTGTAGTGATAAGCCCAGCGAGAGCGAGGGCGGCGCGGATCAGGGCGAAGCAGACAGCAGCGGCAAGGGTATAGAAGCACTGGCGGAGCTGTTACAGCTTGACCCGTCCGCCACCATGGAAGATATCTATCAGGCTGTCGCCGCCCTGCTGGAAGGGCGGGAAGCCCTGAAGCTCAAAGCGGACGCTTGCCAATTCGAGGTTACCCGGATGAAAGCGGACGGCGTTGTATTGGAAGCGCTGAAAGAAGGGAAAGTGCTGCCTTTCCAGCGTGACTGGGCGTTCCAGTCCGCAATGAACGACCTGGACAGCTTCACGCTTTGGCTCAAGACCGCCCCTCAGGTTGTGCCCATGGGTGAGGTTTGCGCCGAGAGACTTTCCCAGATGCCGCGCCATCGTTCCAGGGCGCACGAGTTGATGGGGCTGTCCGCTGAGGATATCGCAAAATACGGAAATGTCTGATAGGAGGATTTGACCATGGATTTTGAGAAAATCGGCGGTCACAATGCCGCCGTCCGGGGGTATATACTCCGTATGCTGGTGAAGGGCTATCATAACGCCCTAGCCGTCCGTCGTATCTCCAACTGCCTTGTCCGGGACGGGCTGGTTTCTGCTCCGGATATTTGGGAGCCGTTGAAGTACCTCTATGACATGGGCTTCATTGAGTTCACCAACAAGAAGATTACGCCCGACACCGCCTACGAACAGGACGGTGTGGCACGGTTGACCACAAAGGGCGTTCGGTTCATTGAGAACGGCGGCGACCCGGAATCGGGGATTGATCTGTAATGGGCAAGCCCAGGAAGCCGCGCTCGGACGCGAAGATATACCAGCTTCCCAAGTCTGTGCTGGACGGCGTTAATGAGCGGTTGGTGAATTACAACATGAGCTATTCCGATATCGTTGCATGGCTTGCGGGGCAAGGCTATAAAGTCAGCCAATCGTCTCTATCCCGCTACGCCTTCAAAGTGTTTGAATCAGCGCAGCGTGTCGCCGATGACCTGGAAAAGACCAAGTACATCATTGATGTTATCGGCAGAAATCCCGACCTGGACACCACCGAGGCCACCAGCGCAATCCTTAAAAGCGGGCTGTTACAAAAGATTTCATCCGCTGAGGAAGAATTCAACAATATGCCCATTGAGAAGGCGGGGCGGCTGTTTGTCCAGCTTGCTAAGGCCGAAGCTGACCGCAAAAGGACAGACTACGCCACCAAACGGAAAGCGGAACTCGCCCTTGACCAGATGGAGGCGGACTTGCTGGCCCAGGTTCGGCAGTACCCGGATTTAGCGGCGCAACTGAAGGATGTACTCACCCAGGCCCGCACCCGGATAGCCAGCGCAGACCTTGAATAAAGTACAGCAGCGGCTCATCTCCATACCATGAAGGAGGCGGGCCGCTGTGCATACTTATTCGATTTGCTTTCAGTTATTCCCATTTAAACATTGTTTAATTGCAGATAAAACCGCGTCTTTCAATGTTCTTCAATTATGTTTTGCGTGTCTCCCCACACCACGGGCGAAACGTGGGCGGTTGTCGGAGGTTGGGAGCAGGGCGGGGAATAAGGTTGGTTCCGCTCCATGGCAATTCCCCGCTGACAGACTGGCAAGCCCTGATAGCTGGCCCCCGTGGGAATTGCCGTCGCTTTGATGGCCTGCGGGCCATAGGAATTGCGTGATATGTTGCTTCAGCCTTGATGATGGAGCGGATATATGCTAAAATAGGCAAAAAAGAACCCGCATTTTTCGAGGAAGGAGGTCAAAATGGCAAAGAAATTTGTTCCCAATAATAACGATTTTGCAATCGCTTATTACCGTTTTTCTTCCCATGCGCAGTCTGACGCTTCCATCCAACAGCAGAGGGACGCCGCGCAGAAATACGCCGCCGGTCACGGTCTGCAAATCATCAAGGAGTACAAAGATGAAGCTATCAGCGGCACCACCGACCAGCGGCCGGGGTTTCAGCTTATGCTGTCCGAGATAGGCAAGATAAAGCCCGGTGCGCTCATTATTTGGAAAACTGACCGGCTGGGGCGTGACCGATACGATTTAGCCATTGCCAAAAAGTACATCCGGGACGCTGGCTGTGTTATCCATTACATTGCGGAGCCAATCGCAGGGGACGCACCGGAATCCGCCTTGATGGAGGGCGTTCTGGAATCCATGGCCGAATACTACTCCCGCCAACTGAGGACGAATATCAAGCGCGGGCACCTCTACAATGCGCAGAATTGCCTTTACAATGGCCATAAAACCCTTGGCTATACAGCGGAGCCCGCACCGGAGTTCGGCAAGGATAGACAGCGGTACATCATTGACCCGGTAACAGCCCCCTTTGTGCAGAAGATTTTCGAGGACTACGCCGCCGGGAAGCCCATGGTGGACATTGCCAAGGAGTTAAACAGCCTGGGCGTTACCACAACGCGCGGAAAGCCCTTCACAGTCAATTCTCTTGCAAGTATCCTGAACAACCGGGCCTATATTGGAGAGTACCGCTATGGCGATATTGTCACACCTGACGGTATGCCCGCTATTGTCTCCAAAGAAGTATTCGAGGCGGCGCAAAAGCGGCTGATACTGAACAAGCGGCAGGGCGGGCAGCGGGCGAACGGCCTGACCCCGGACGAGGCCCCGCGCTTCTGGCTGACGGGCAAGCTCTACTGCGGGAAGTGCGGAACCCCCATGCAAGGCTGTTCTGGCACATCAGGCCACGGAGGTGCAACGTACTATTACTATGCCTGTGGTGCGACGAGGAAGAAAAAGTGTTCCTTAAAGTATGTGAAAAAGGACAAAATTGAGGCTATCGCCTGTTTTATGTTGTCCGAGTGCTTGAAGGACACGGAGTTATTGGCCTATCTGGCTGTTGACGTGGCGGCATACTATCAGAGGGAGCACGAGGACAAGGGCTATATTGAGGGACTGAAAGCGGAGCGGGCGGAGGCTGAAAAGGCCCTGAATAACCTTGTGCGGGCCATAGAGCAGGGTATTTTCTCCGAGACAACACAGACGCGCCTGTTGGAGTTGGAGAGCAAGAAAAAGGCGCTGACGGAGGCCATCGAGGCGGAGGAAATCAAACGCGCCGTGACAAAGAATGAAATCAGTATCCAACACTTTTTCGACGAATACAAAAACGCTGACCTCAACGACCCGGCTGTGAGAGACTATCTGTTGGACTACTTTGTGGACAAGATTTTTGTCTATGGCGACAAGGTTGTTTTGACAGCGTGGTACGGAGACGACAAGAAGGAAATCACTTGGGGCGATATTGATTGTGTTGTCGTGAAAGACCGGAAACGGAAAAACGTTCGAGCGCTTCGGGTTCGGTTCCACCACTTCATATGTATAAAAGACTCGCCTCGTAAAGGGGCGAGTCTTTTATACTGTCTGAATTTACACAGACCGATCAATGTCTTACGATCTTCCCCACTCCGGCAGAGTCTCAGGAAAGATACCCCAGGCATTGCAGCGCGGAAAATACACCGTCCTCCTCCACCGTCCCTGTTACCAGCTGCGCCGAACGGCGTACCTCCTCCGGCGCCTGAGCCATCGCGACTCCGGTCCCTGCCGTCCGCAGCATCAGCAGATCATTGCGGCTGTCTCCAAACGCAACTGTGTCCTCCAGGCCGACCCCAAGGTGCTCGCACAGCCGCCGTATCGCTGCCGCCTTATCCCACCCTTTCTGGGCCATTTCATAGAACAGGCCGTCATCCGAGGCGTAAATCTCATAATGCTGAGCCAGAAATCCCTCCAGCGGCGCGAATTCCTCCGGCCGGCTCACGCGGACCGTAAATTTTTCAATGTTCTCCTCGCCGGTCAGCTCCTCCGCCCGCTCAACGCGGGGAAAATCCCAGGGCAGAACACGGCTGCCCCGCCCTGCGTAATACAGGCTGCCGGTCCCGTCCAGCAGGCCGGACACCCGGCAGCGGATCAGCCGGTCCACCGTCTCCCGCAACAGGGGCAGCGGGATCGTCTGATGGCAGAGGCACTTCCCATCCAGGCTGATGTACGCCCCCGCCCCGGCGACGATTCCATCCAGCTCCAGCCCCATCAGCTCCAGCCCGATGTCACACAGGGGACGTCCGGTGCACAAAAAAATCTTATGTCCCGCCCCACGCAGCGCCGACAGGGCGCCGCACACCACCGGGCTGGGCAGACAGTAGGTGTCCTCAGGAATCAGCGTGCCGTCTATGTCGAAGAAAAACAGCTTTTTTCCGCCCATCTACTCCCCCATGACCTCCACATAGACCTTGCGCAGCTGAGGACCGTCAAACTCCGCCAGATAGATGTCCTGGGCCCCGCCGCACACGATTTTGCCGTCCAGCACGGGAAACAGGCAGTGGTTGCCCGTCAGCACGCTTTTCAGGTGCCCCTGGGAGTTGTTGCTGGTGGCCCCGTAGGTGGGCAGGAAGTGGGCGTGGGCGTAGGGGGCCTCCAGCGGGACCGTCCGCTCCAGCATATCGGAGATGTCGGTCTCCACACAGGGCAGGGCCTCATTGACCAGGATACCCGTGGTGGTGTGGGCCGTAATAACGGCCACAAATCCGTTCCTCACGCCGCTCTCCTCCACAATCTGGTGGACCTGCCGGGTGATGTTAAAGTACTCCTCCACCTGCTTGCTCAGGTGCTGGATCGTCTTGACCACAACCATCCTTACCCCTCCTCCCCGTTCAAGAACCGCAGCGCATTTTTGTAGTACAGCCCCTCCCGGGCGTAGTCCCGCATAGGCACCTTGTCCAGGGCCCGCTTGAGCTTGAAGGCCCGGAACCGGGGCCCGTTGGAGCCGAACATCACCTGCTTGGGGAAGCAGCGCTCAAACCACATGGGGCCCATATCCTTGGTGAACAGCTCCATCATCTGCTCCTCGGGAGAGTCCACATAGAGCAGGGAGGTGTCGGTGTACACATTGGGATATTTGATGAGCAGCATCACCATTTCCCGCACCCAGGGCCAGGCGAAGTGGGCCAGGCAGACCCGCAGCCCGGGGTGCTCCACCAGCACCTCCTCAAAGGCCAGGGGATGGCTGTACTTGGCCAGCGCCCCCGGCTCCCAGCTCAGCCCCGCGTGGAAGATAACAGGCCTGTTGTACCGCTCACACAGCTCATACAGGGGCTCCACGCAGTCCTCCGTGGGCAAAAACCGCTGGGATGCCGGGTTGAGCTTCAGGCCCCGCAGCCCCTGGTCCCGGAAGGCCCGCTCCAGCACCTCCGCCGCATCGGGGCGGCGGGGGTCCACGCTGGCAAAGCCGATAAACTTGTCCGGATGCAGCCGGCACAGCTGCTCCACCTGCTCATTGGTGACCACATGGCCCCCCGCCGTGGTGGTCCGGTCCAGGGGCAGCAGCGCCGCCTGGGTCAGACCGCAGATATCCCACTCGGCAAACAGCTCGTCAAAGTCCATCGGCCCCTGCTTCCATACCCCAAAGGTGTCTCCCCGGAACCGGAGCTCCTCCTCATCCTGGCAGATAGGTCCGTAGAAAATGGGGTGGATATGCATATCAATCAGCATCGTTTTCCCTCCCGGCCTCAGTAGGGCTCAAACTTGGAGACCACCGCGCTGGAGACCTTGGCCCCGTTTTCCATGCAGGCGGACACGTCCCAGCCGTTCAGGATGCCGTAGGTAAAGCCGGCGATGTAGCTGTCCCCCGCGCCCACCGTGTTGACCACCTGGGCCGGCACGATGCCGTACTCATAGAGGGTAGAGCCGTCCCAGCAGATGCTGCCCAGCTCCCCCATGGTGGCGGTGACCAGCTTGGGCCCGTAGGTGTGAATCTTTTTGACCCACTCCTTGATGTGCTCGTCCTTTTTCCCGTCGTAGGACAAAAACACATAGTCCACATAGGGGAACAGCTTCTCGCACTCATACTCCGGGTCCTCGCTGAACACCGAGAAGTCCATCACCACCTCTACCCCGGCCTCCTTCCAGGCAGGCAGGCGGTCCAGCACCTTGCCGAACAGGTCGGTATGGAGCATATGGTGCCCGGCCACGAAGTCAAACTCCTCCTGAGTGAGGGCGTAGTCGGCCATCACGCCCTCGATCTCCTCCAGGTGGACCCGGTCCACGCCGTTTTTCAGGGCCATCATCATCTTGCAGGTGTCGCCCTGCTCGGTGCGCAGATGGGTGATGTCGATCCCCTCGCCGGACAGCGCCTGCTTCATCTTCTCGCCGTAGTCGTCGGTCCCCACCACGCTGACCACGCTGACGGGCACCCCCATCCGGGCCAGGTGGACGCCCCAGTCCACGCCGTTTCCGGTGGGATAGAACTTGTCCAGCTCCTGATATACGTCGGCGCAGCAAAAGCCGACAGCCGCCACTTTCTTTTCCATAAAAGCAGCCCTCCTTCTAAAATCATGTGGGGCGGGGACGCCGTCCCCGCCCCGTGTTTTAACGGTTCCTTGTATCCATTCCGTCTGTCAGCTTCCTGACCAGTGGCTCCAGCGCCTGGGCCAGCAGCCGGTGGTCCTCCGGCGTGAAGTGGATGTTGTCGCAGCCCAGCTCGCGGATCACGCTGCCCGCGTCGAAGAAGGCACAGCCGAAGCGCCGGGCCGTCTCCTCAAAGATGCCGGGCAGCAGCAGACTCTTCTGCCGGGAGTTCTCGCTGAACTCGATTCCCTGGTCCATATTCCCCAGGGGGACGGGCGCCACAACAAGAATCTCGGGCCTCCGCTCCTGAAAGTGGTAGTACCCCGCCGCCTTCATAATCAGCTCCTCCAGGCCGTACCCGATCTCCTCCGCCCTGACGTGGTAGCGGTCCTTGGTGTCATTGACCCCCAGCATGATAATCAGCAGGTCCACCGGGGCGTGGCTCAGCAGACAGGGCAGGATGTGGTCCAGCCCGCAGCGGTAGGGCTCAATGTTGTCGCCGAAGGCCGTGGTGCGGCCGTTCAGCCCCTCCTCCACCACCTCATACTCCCCGCCCAGCAGGGCGGCCAGCCGTCTGGGCCAGCGTGTCCCGGCGTCGTAGCGCTCCCCCTGGGAGCCCGGAATATAGCCGTAGGTATTGGAGTCGCCAAAGCACAAAACCGTTTTCATTCCGTTCCCGGCTCAGCCGTAGACCTTGCCGTGGCCCCAGCTGCCGGCCAGGCCGCAGGTGTGGGAGGCGAAGCCCGCCGCGTCGTACAGGCAGGCCCGGATGGCGTCGGGGCCGCCTTTGCCCTGCTTCTCCATGTCCACATACTCCACCAGGAAGGCGGTGAGCAGACTGTCGCCGGCGGCCATGGTGTCCACCAGGTGCTCCACCGGCCTGATCCCCTGCTCGTAGAACTCCTTGCCGTCGTAGGCGATGCAGCCCTCGGAGCCCCGGGAGGCGCACACGAACTTGGGCCCCAGCGCCGCCACCTTCTTCAGGCGCTGCCTGGTCTCCTCCAGGGTCATCTCGCCGCAGGACATAAAGGCGTAGTCCACCAGGGGGGCGATGCGCTCATAGTACTCGTCGGTGGAGTCGTCGGAGAAGTCAAAGCTGATGGGCACGCCCGCTTCCTTGATCTTGGGCAGCTCCCGCTCGGTGAAGCAGTAGTTGCCGGAGTGAACCAGGTCAAACTCCTTCACATACTCCAGGGTAAAGCGGTCCAGCACAAAGAGCATGTCGCCCCGGATGCCGCCCTCGTTGGAGCCCAGGAAGATCCGGTCGCCGGTGCCCTCCTCCACGGTCACCCGGGCGGCGCCGTTGGGGCCTATGACCTGCTTGCACTTGGCCAGCTCCACGCCCTCCTCCTGGAGGGAAGCGATCACATGCTCGGCCTCCTGGTCGGAGCCGAAGATGCCCATATAGGCGCTGCGCTGGGCGCCCAGCTGCTTGGCGAACACCGCGAAATTCACCGCGTTGCCGCCGGGGTACATGGTCTTGATATGCTCATATTTATCGACTACGTTGTCGCCAAAGCCCAGAACACTGACCTGATAGCTTCCCATAGTGCCTTCCCCTCCTTAATACTTCTCAATGCCCATATAGCGGCGGATGTCGGGGCTGTGGTCAAACACCTTGCCCCGGGCGGCACGCAGCTCCACGTTCATGGCGTAGAGCAACACGCTGTCCAGATAGTCACGGACAGACAGGTCCACGGCGTCCATGCCGTACTCCAGGGTGTCCAGCACCATCAGCCGGTCGGTGTGGGTCTTGAGGAAGGTCAGAGCCCGCTCGTCCATGGGACGGCACTTGCCGCTACCCATCTGGAGGAAGTAGAACACGCCGTTCTCGGTGACCTCGAAGGGGCCGTGGAAATACTCGCCGCTGTGGATATAGGAGCAGTTCTGCCACTGCATCTCCATCAGGGAGCAGATGGCGAAGCCGTAGGTCTGGCTGAAGTTGGCGCCGCTGCCCAGGATATAGAAGAAGTTGTTCTCCTGGCAGGCCTTGGCGAAGGCGTCGCCCAGCTCGGCGTTGACCTTGGTCTTGGCGGCGGCCACAATGCCGTCCATCTTCTTGATGCCGTCGCACAGGGCGTCGTACTTGTCAAAGCCCTCCTGGGCCTTGATGAGCTCGGCGGCCAGCAGCAGGGTGATGCCGCTGGGCACCTCGGCGGTGGGCACACCGTCGCCCCAGGGATAGACCCAGGCGATGAAGCGGGGATCGTCGCTCTTGGAGCCCTTGCCGTCGGTGAGGGCGATGACGCTGGCTCCGGCCTCCTTGGCCAGAACGGCGGCGTCCACAGACTCCTGGGTGTTGCCGGAGTGACTGCACATCACCACCAGGCTGTTCTTACCCAGCTTCTTGGGGGTGGAAAGGATAAATTCCTTACTGGTGTACCAGCCGGACTCGATGGTGGCGCTCTCAGCGTTGAGCATGAAATGAGCGGGATAGAGATCAATGAGGGAACCGCCGCAGGCAACCCAGTAGACCTGCTTGATGCTGCCCTTCTCCTTCAGGATCTCCTCGATAACAGTTTTGGCGTTCATGTTTCATACTTCCTTTCCAAATTTTTGTTGTATGTCAATTGTCCATATAGCGCTCAAAATTCCGCATGTTGCGCAGGTCGTGCCTGGCGGGGTCCTCGTAATACCGCCCGTCGGTGATCTCCTGACCCAGGAAGCCCTCGTAGTGGTACTTGTTCAGGGTCTCGATAAACTGGCCCAGATGGTGTCTGCCGTCGCCCCAGATCAGGTGGCCGTAGGGCTCGCCGTCGATAAAGTGCATGTGGCGCACATCCTCGCCGAAGGCCTGGAACCAGTCCTCCAGGGTCTCCCCCGCCACACCCATGGCGCAGGTGTCCACCATCACCTTCAGGTTGGGGTGGTCCACCTCGTCCAGCATCCGCCTGGCGTCCTTCACGGTAATGACCAGCTGGCTCTCCTCCGGACGGATGGACTCCATCACCAGCGTGATTCCGTGCTCCCGGCCGAACTCGGCCAGGCGGGCAAGCATATCCCGGCTGCGCTTCCAGGCCTCCTCCCGGTCCTCGTTCCAGTAGCCCCAGCCGGAGTTGACCTCCATGTACCGGCAGCCCAGCTCCTGGGCCAAGCGGATGCCGTTGGAGAAATAGCCGAAGCTGCGCTCCACATGTTCGGGCTCCTTGGCGGCAAACTGGTAAGGATACGTGCAGTTTTCCGGGGTAAGCACCTGAACGGTCAGGTCCCGGGCGCGGATCTTTTTGGCGATCTCTTTGGCGTCAAAATAGGCCAGGTGGTCCAGCCATACGTGGGGGGCGGCGCACCACAGCTCGATGGTCTTGAAGCCCGCCCGCTGCTGGGCGTCCAGGAAATAGTCCAGGGAATAGTTGATATAATGGATGTTCATCCCCGCCACCTGTTCGCGGCGGATGGTCGGTGTTGCCATAGCGCTCCCTCCTTTAATCCACAAAGTACGGCTCGAAGGCGGCCACATTGCGCCGGTCCGCCTCGGCGGGGTCGTCGAAATAGCGGCCGTCGGTGATCTCCTGGCCCAGCAGGCCCTCATAGCCGAATTCGTTGAGTACGTCCAGGTAGCGCTCCAGGGGGAACAGCCCGTCCCCCCAGACCAGATGGGCGTAGGGGCGGCCGTCGATGAAGTGGGTGTGGACGATGTCCTTCCCCAGCGCCTCGAACCACTGGCGGGGGGTCTCCCCTGCCACGCCCATGGCCACCGTGTCCAGCCCCGCCTTCACGTTGGGGTGATCCACGTCCCGGAGCAGCCGCTGGAGCTCGGGCAGGGTGATTACCACCCGGCTCTCCTCCGGCCGCACCGTCTCCACCGCGATGGTGATCCCGTGGTCCGCCGCCACCGGGGCCAGCTCCCGCAGGCTCTCCACCGCCCGGTCGTAGACCCGGTCATACTCCTCGTCCCAGGTGCCGCCGATGCAGTTGGTCAGCAGCTTTGTGGCGCCCAGCTGTTCGGCCGCCTCCAGGCCCCGTTTGAAGTAGTCTATGCTTCGCTGATGGAAGCCCGGGTCCGCGCCGCACATGGTGTAGTGGTAGCTGGCGCACTCCGGGGTAAAGCAGCCGATGGTCATGCCCCGGTCCTCCACCTTCTTCCGCATCTCCGCCGGGTCCTGATAGCCCTTGTAGTCGATGAGGTAGTGGGGCGCCATGCCCAGCAGCTCGATGGTCTTATACCCGGCCCGCTGCTGGGCGTCCAGCATGTAGTCCAGCGGGTAGTAGATGTAGTGGATGCCGATTCCCGCCAATTGTTCCCGTCTCAGCCGTGCCATAGCGCACCTCCTGCATTACAGATTTTCGTAGACAACGCGTCCGTCCGAGATGGTCAGACAGACCTTGGCCTGTTTGACGTCCTTTAGCGGCATGGCAAAGACGTTCCGGTCCAGCACGGCGATATCTGCCAGCTTGCCCGCCTCCAAGGTGCCCAGCCGGTCCTCGTTGTAGCAGTTGTACTGCCCGTTGCGGGTCCAGGCGGTGAGCATCTCCGCCACGGTGAGCATGTTCTGCTCGTTGTAGGATTCCCCGTCGGCAAAGAAGCCGCCACAGCCGCAGGTGATGGCCTCGGGGATGTCGGGGATCAGCAGGGGCAGGTCGGTGCCGCAGGAGACGCAGATGCCGCTGTCCCACATCTTCCGGCGGTTCCAGTAGTTCTTGCCCCGGTCGCCGCCCAGCTGGCGGTCGATCATGTCCAGCACATCCTGCTTCCTGTCCAGGGACTGAATCTGGGCGTACACCTCGGTGATGCCCCCCATGGCGCCGAAGCGCTCCAGGTCGTCGGGGGAGGTGTACTCCAGGTCGGTGATGGCGTGGCGGTTTTTCAGCCTGCCGTCTACCTTCTCACACCGGTCGAACAGGTCCACCGTGTGGCGCACGGCGCCGTCCCCCTGGCAGTGGAGGGAGTAGCGGAAGCCGTTCTTGTCCGCCTCCAGGGTCTCCGCCTCAATGAGCTCCCACTCCACCGGCACCAGGACCTTGATGTCCGGCCGGGACTTGTAGGGCTCGTTCAGCTCGCCCAGGAAGCTGGGGATGCCCCGGTCAGTCATCCGGTTGTAACCGGTAAACCGGAGGAAATCCCCCTGGAAGCGCTCCCGCATGGCGATGCCGTGGGGGATGTCGATGCCCCGGCCCACGGGCTGGCTCATCATAGACACCCGGACGGTGAGCGCGTCCTCCCGCTCCAGCCGCTCCATCACGTCCATAAAGCCGTAGTAGTCGTCAAAGGTCATCTCCTTGATGGTGGTGACCCCCCGCTCGTTGAGCATCCGGGCGTACTCCTGATACTTCTCCGCCATCTCGGGCTGGGAGAGATACTCGGGCATCATCCTCCAGATTTTCTCCGCGTAGCAGGCCTCCGGGGTAAAGCCGTAGCGGTCTTTTGCCGCCTGGTTCATCCAGCAGTTGTCCCGGTCGAAGGTGAACACCACCACGGGGACGTCGGGGAAGGCCTCATCCAGCAGGCCCTCCCGGGTAATCTCAAACTGATCGGGCTGCCAGCAGTGGCCGAAGAGGGGGGCGTCCGCCGGACGGCCCTCCCGCCAGGCGCGGAGCTTCTCCACGCCCTCCCGGTCGGAATGTACATCGGTAAAGTCCACGCCCAGGCTGCGCAGCACCCAGCCGCTGAAGAAGGTGTGCACATCGGTAAAGCCCGGGGTGACCACCCTGTCGCCCAGGTCCAGCACCCTGGCCCCCTCCATCCAGGGGGCGGCCTCGGCCTGGGGGCCCACCGCAGCGATCTTGCTGCCCTCTACGGCCACAAAGCCGTCAAAGGGCTCCGCGCCGGTGGCGGGGAAAATATTCCTGGAGAGCAGGACAAGCTTGGTTTCTCTGGTATTTGCCATAACAGTTCAACCTCGTTCCCTTCAAAATCAGACCGGAAGCATACCGGAGATCGCGGTAAAGACTAGGCCCAGCACAGTGAGCACCAGCACGAACTTCCAACAAGTTTTCCACCACTGGGGGAAGGAAATCTTGCACACAGCCAGGCCGGCCACGGTCATGCCGGCGGTGGGGCTGACGGTGTTCATGATCTGGTTGGCGAAGGTCAGGCAGGTGACGGAGGCCTCGGGGTTGACGCCCATCAGCTCGGTCAGGGGAGCCATCACGGGGATGGTCAGCGCGGCCAGACCGGAGGAGGAGGGAATCAGAATGGTCAGCAGGGACTGGACCACATACATCATGGAGGTAAACACCGCGGTGGGCACGCCGGCCAGCAGGTTGACCATGCTGTTGAGGATGGTGTCGATAATCATGCCGCCCTCAGCCACAACCAGGATGCCCCGGGCGATGCCGATGATGACCGCCGCATAGGCGAAGTCCTGCATACCGGTCACAAAGGACTCGGCCATTTCCTTCTCGCTCAGGCCGCCGACGATACCGGCCAGCAGGCCGATGCCCAGGAACACCATGCTGATCTCGTCCATGTACCAGCCGTTGGTCACCAGGCCCCACACGATCAGGCCCATGCCCGCGGCAAAGATGAGCAGCGCCAGCTTCTGACGGGTGGTAAAGGGGACGTCGATGTCACTGTCGTTCACAGAGAACTCCTGGCGCTTGATCAGGTCGTCCTGATAGGTGATGGAGCTCTCGGGAGCCTTCTTGACCCTGCGGGCATACAGCATGACCCAGGCGATGCCCAGCACCGTGAAGATGCCCCACTGGATAAAGCGGAACCACAGCTGGGGATTGCCCTCGATGCCGGCGATGCCCTGGGCGATCAGCACGTTGAAGGGGTTCACGGTGGAGGCGCAGTAGCCCACCTGGGGACCCATGAAGCAGATCATGAAGGCCGTCATGGAGTCGTAGCCCAGGCCCATCATGATGGGCATAAAGATGGCGTAGAAGGGCAGGGCCTCCTCCGACATGCCGAAGGTCGTGCCGCCGATGGACAGCAGCAGCATCACAATGGGAATAATGAGGATGTCCTTGTTCTTCAGCCGACGGATGACCCGGCTCATACCGGCGTTGATGGCATTGGTCTTGGTGATGATGGCGAAGGTGCCGCCGATCAGCAGGACGAAGGCCACCACGTCGCCGGCGGCCTGGATGCCCCGGGTGGGGGCCATCAGCACCGCGTCGATGCCCTGGCGCAGGTCGTTGCCCTCCTCATCCACCTTGGGGACCTCCGCGTAGGTACCGGCCACGGCCACGTCGCGCTCGCCGGCCGCCGTGGAGATGGTCTGCCGCTCAAACTGGCCGCTGGGGACAACCCAGGTCAGAACGGCGAAGAGGATAATCAGCATAAAGGCGATTGTGTACACGTGGGGCAGCTCAAATTTCTTCTTTTGCTTGGTCTCTGACATACATGTTTCCTCCCTACAAATGTAGAAATTTTTTAGGGGCTCCCACCCCTTTGGGCACAGAATGGAAAAGAACCTGGGGCTTTTTTAAGACATCATATATCGTCTTGTATCGTTATATGTGATAATAAACACTTTCACGGAGAATGTCAAGATGTCCTATGATGTTTTGTATATATACATAAAATTATACTTGGTTTTTTGTGGATAAAAGACAAAGGCCGCGCAGTCAAGATGACTGCGCGGCCCTGAAATAACCGTTATTGTTCAGTTTTTAGATATGGAGCACATAGCGCTTTCCCACAATATACTGCCGTCCCACAAACAGGGGCTGGCAATTTTGATCCAGAAAATAGATATTCATATAGAACATCGGCTCCCCCACGGGGACGTCCATGAGCTGGGCGTGCTCCGGCGAGGCCCGGACGATCTCCACCGTGGTATCTGAGGTATCGCAGGTGTTGATACCGTGCCGCTCCCGGAGGATGTGAAACAGGGAGTTGCGCTCCAGGTCCTCCTGTCTGAGAAAATCGAAGCGGTCCAGAGGATAGAAATTGTTCTCCAGCTGGATGGGGACCCCGTCTGCCATGTGCAGCCGCTGGATGTACAGCAGCTTGGCCCCGGGCTCCAGGTTCAAAAACTTGATCTCGTCCTGCCGGGCGGGGACCTCCTGGCAGGTCAGCACCTTGACGGAGTGGACCTGCCCGTTGAGGCGGCACACATCGGTAAAGCTCATGGTGTTGTTGCCCGGAAGCTTGCGCTGGAGCTTGGCCCGGCCCACAAAGGTGCCCTTGCCCTGTTTTTTTACCAGATAGCCCTGGACACACAGCTCATCCACCGCCCGGCGCACTGTAATGCGGCTCACGCTGTACAGCTCGCTCAGCTCCGGCTCAGAGGGAATCTTCTCCTCCGGCTGATATTTGCCCTCCTCAATGGAGCACTTGATGTCCTCCATCAGCTGTTGGTAGAGCGGGGTCAAAGACTCTTCGTTCAGACGCAAGTGGACCGCCTCCTGAAAATCAATCATATTTATAATTGAATTATATCAGAGACAAAAATTTTTTGCAAGTATTATGGCATTTTCCCGGGCTGATGTACATTTATTCTAAAAATGAAAAATTGGAATTGTATAACTCTACAAAATATGCAGCACCCCTTGCCTTTTCCCGTGCGATTGTGATATCCTACATATCATAACGTCATAATTCGTTTTGTATCGTTATATTTTGCAAAAGGAGTCTTTATATGTCCTGGTTACACAATTTATTCGCCACAGAGAAGCCCATCATCGGCCTGCTTCACCTGCGTCCCCTGCCCGGCGACCCCTTTTTCGGCCCTGACGACACCATCCAGGGCGTGATCGAGGCCGCCCGCGCCGACCTCCTCGCCCTCCAGGAGGGCGGCGTGGACGGCGTGCTGATCACCAATGAATTCAGCCTCCCCTATGAGAAAAAGGTCTCCGCCGTCACCACCGCCTCCATGGGCATGGTGATCGGGGCCCTGTCCCCCCTGTTCACCGTCCCCTTCGGCGCGGAGGCCATCTACGACGGGGACGCCACCATCGAGCTGTGCGCCGCCACCGGGGCCAGCTTCACCCGCTGCCTGTTCACCGGCGCCTGGGCCGGCGACCTGGGGCTGATCGACCGGGATGTGTCCCGCACCCTCCGCCTCAAGCGCAGCCTGGGCCTGGACAAGCTGCGCCTGTTCTACTTTGTCACCAGCGAGGGCGAGGTCTTTCTGAACGACCGGCCCACCGTGGACATCGCCAAGACCCTGCTGTTCAACTGCCGGCCCGACTGCCTGGTGGTGGGGGGCTCCGCCCCGGGCCAGAACCCCGGCCCGGAGCTGGTCCGGACGGTCAAGCAGGCGGCGGGCCAGACTCCCGTCGTGTGCGGGACCGGCTGCCGGCTGGACAATGTGGCCGATATCCTGGCCGCCGGAGACGGCGCCTTCGTGGGCACCACCTTCAAAAAGGACGGTAAATTCGAGAACGCCATCGACGCCGTCCGGGTCAGGCAGTTTATGGACCGCGTGAAGGAAATCAGAAAGGACTGAGAATATGTATTTTCTTGGCATCGACGTGGGCACCAACGAGAGCAAGGCGGCGCTGATTGACGAGCAGTGCCGGCTCGTCTCCTTCGCCAGCGAGCCCCACCCCCTGATGAACCCCCAGCCCGGCTGGTTCGAGCACGACGCGGAGGAGGACTGGTGGGGCAACTTCTGCCGTCTGTCCAGGCAGGTGCTGGCCGACAGCGGCGTCAACCCGGCGCAGATCGGCTGCGTCGGCCTCTCCGCCCTGGGCTGCGACTGCGTCCCGGTGGACGAGAACTGCACCGCCCTGTGCAACGCCATCCTCTACGGGGTGGACTCCCGCAGTCACGAGGAGATCGCCTGGCTGAACGACCACTTCGGCGACCAGGCGGAGAAGCTGTTCGGCCACCCCATCTGCTCCTCCGACATCGCCCCCAAAATTTTGTGGATCAAGAACCACCTGCCCGATATCTATGCGAAAACCGCCAAATTTTTGACCGGCTCCTCCTATCTGTGCGCCAAGCTCACCGGTGAATACACCATCGACCAGTACCTGGCCGAGGACTTTCTGCCTCTGTACGACCTGAAACGCCGCGCCGTTGACACCGAGCACTGCACCCTGTTCTGCCGCCCGGACCAGTTGGCCCAGGTACGCAGCGCCACCGACGTTGCCGGCCAGGTGACGGCCCGCGCTGCGGCGGAGACGGGCCTGCGGGCCGGCACCCCCGTCCTGGTGGGCACCGGAGACTCCGGCGCGGAGGCGGTGTCCACCGGCGTGTTCCAGCCGGGGGACATCATGGTCCAGCTGGGCTCCAGCTGCTTCTTTGTCTACCTCACCGACCGTCTCGTGGAGGAGAACCGCCTCTGGCCCGGGACCTTCATCATCCCGGACGTCTACTCCATCTGCGCCGGGACCAACACCGCGGGCACCCTGACCCGGTGGCTCCGGGATGAGCTCTACGGAGACCTGGCCGCCGCGGAGGCCGCAGGCGGCGAAAACGCCTATGCCGCCATGGCGGCCGCCGCCGCAGACATCCCCGCCGGCAGCGACGGCCTGATCTGTCTGCCCTACTTCGCCGGGGAGCGCACCCCGCTGAACGACCCCTTCGCCAAGGGCATGTTTTTCGGGCTCGACCTGCACCACACCCGCGCCCACCTGTACAAGGCCGCCCTGGAGGGCATCGGCTACACCATCGCCCAGCACTTCGACATCCTGGAGGAAAATGGCCTCCTGGTCAAAAAGGTGATGGTGGTCGGCGGCGGGACCAAGAATCCGGTGTGGCTCCAGATCGTAGCGGACATACTCGGCCGGCCGGTCTGCACCGCGAAGGTGACCTTCGGCGCGGCCTACGGCGACGCCATCATGGCCGCGCTGGCCGGCGGCGCCTACAAAAGCTGGGCCGACCTGGAGAAGGTCATCCAGCCCGATCTGGTCATTCAGCCCAACGAGGCCGCCCACAGGGTGTACTCCGCCCAAAAGCCCATCTTTGAACAGCTGTACCGCAGCAACAAGGAGCTGATGCGTCAGGTAGGTTCCAAATAATCGAAAGGAGCTGTTACCATGGAAAAGTGCGTGTGCTGCGGCCAGGAGACGTCCCACACCGCCGCCGTCTATCTGAAGGCGCCCGGGGCTCCCCCTGTCAGGCGGATTGAGCACCTCTGTCCTGACTGTGTGAAGAAGCACAACGGTGGCCCCGCCCCCATCATCTTCTATCTGGCCCTCCAGCTGTGCTGGTTCACCGTCCTGAAAACCGGTCTCTTCACCCCCTTTGGCATATTGGCCGCCTGTATCGCGCTGGCCGGGCTGTGGCGGCTTGCAGCCCTGGTCCTCGCCCGTTTTTCCAGCCGCTCCGGCGGCGGCTGTCACGAGGAGGACGCCAGCGAGGCGCTGAAGCAGGTGCTCTCCAGACAGGAAAACGGTGCCGGCGGCCAGATACTCAGCATCCGGGAGCATCGGCGCACATACGATCAGCTCTGAAGGGCGGGGAGATTTTATGAGGCTCATTTTTGTCGGCCAGGGACGGGTGGGAAAATGCGCGCCTTCGGCCGTGGAAGAGACCGGTGATGAGATCGTGGCGGTCTACACCCGCAAAAACATAGACCAGCTGAAGCACACCGGTAAAATTGCGGACGCGGTGATCGACTTTTCCTCCCCCTCCTCCCTGCCCTGTCTCACAGAATATGTCTGCCGCACCAAAACGCCCCTCGTCTCCGGCACCACGCAGTATACGCCGGAGGAGCAGGCGCTGCTGTTCTCAGCCGCAGAACATGTCCCCATGCTGTGGAGCGCCAACTTTTCCATCGGGATTGCTGTGTTCCGCAAGGCGCTGCAAACCGTCTCCGACTCGCTGAAGCCCAATTTCGACATTGAACTGACCGAATCCCTCTACCGGCAAAAGACCTACGCGCCCAGCGACACCATGCAGCTGCTGCTGGACGCCATAGACCCCGACGTTCAGTATGCCAGGGTTTACGGCCGGGAGGGCACCGGACTGCACCGGCCGAAAAAGGAGATCGGCGTGCACTCCCTGCGGGGCGGCAATACCGCCAGCATCTACACCACCCACTTTTTCGGGACAGACGAGGAATTTGAAATGACGCACCGCGCCGCCTCTCCCCGCATTTTTCTCCTGGGCGCCATCCACATGGCGCACCGGCTCGCCGGACTGGCAAACGGTATCTACACAATGGATGATCTGCTGTTTCCATAGGCTTACAGCAGGCGTGACGCAGACAGAAAACCGAAAAACAAAAGGGCCGCCCATACGGGTGAACCGCCCCAAATTGTTCGGACAGTACAAAAAAGGGACCACAGGAAGGAAAAATAAGGATTTAGGCGGAGTGGCGCAACGAAAGCGGCGCCACTCCAGTCTTTATCTGGATACGCTCATGATTGTAAAAATAGATGAAATCATCAATTAACGCCCTGGCTTGCCGGAACGTGGCAATTGTCTGTCGGTAGATACACTCTGTCTTGAGGATGGAGAAGAAATTTTCTGCCATCGCATTGTCATAACAATTCCCACATCTTGACATGGAGGGCGTGATGCCGTATCTTTTAGTCAGGTCAAAATACTCTTGGGACGTATACTGACCACCCTGGTCGCTGTGGAGCTGCAACTCCGCAGCGACTCTCTTTTTCTCCTTTTGTACGGCAAGGCGAACAGTATCCAGCACCAAAGCTACAGTCTGGCGTGTGGCAGTTTTGTAGGCCACAATGCTGTTATCGTAGAGGTCCCGGATCATAGACAGATACAAGATGCCTTCCCTGGTTTGGATGTAGGAGATGTCCGTCACCCACTTGCTATTGGGCTTGTCTGCGTGAAACTCCCGGTTAAGCAGGTTTTCATATTTGCGGACCTGCTGCCCCATCTGCTGCCATTTCCTCGGCCTGCGAATCTCCGCCAGCACCTCATATTTCTTCATTACCCGCAGCACAGTCTTGGGGTTTCGGTGGATGCCCTGACTCTCCAGCCACAGCCACATCCGTCTGTAACCATACGTCTGCCGGACGTGAGCCTGCTGCTCCCGAAGAACCTGCCCCAGCTCTGCATCCCGCTCTGGCCGCCCCAGGCAGCGGACAAAATCGTAGTACCCACTCCGTGATACCCCGAAAAACTGACACATGACTGTTATGGGATAGTCTTTCCGGTGAAGATAGATCACATGATACTTTACTCTCGCACGCACCCCCTTTCGGAAAGTTTCAGAAAATCCCGCAGCAACTGGTTCTCCATCCGCAGCCTCTTAAGCTCTGCGGCTTCGCTTTGATGCGGCGGCTGGCCATCCTTGCGGGGACGGCCTTTGGGCTTCGGCTGTATTCCCGCCGCCTGCTTTCTCTGCCTACAGCGGAATCTCTCCAAACATTTTTTGACCTGGCTGCGCTCTAACCTGTGGGGAGACACGCAAAACATAATTGAAGAACATTGAAAGACGCGGTTTTATCTGCAATTAAACAATGTTTAAATGGGAATAACTGAAAGCAAATCGAATAAGTATGCACAGCGG
>JAETOQ010000043.1 GCA_021771635.1 Oscillospiraceae bacterium
ATCTTTTTGTAGGCTTTCATTCAATCAATCCCTTCCTTTTTTGCTGCGGTTCGCCCCTGGACTCCCCTTCCGGCCCCGCTCTCTCCTCTCCCGCGAGTCCTTCCGGCTGCCCCGGCTGCCTCACCGCTCCACAGAGATCTCCACCTCTGTTAACGTGGACTACTATACTATTGCGCTATGGCAATATCAATTTGCGCCAGTAATTCTTAGCGAACTACAAACATCTTACTTCGCTTCTCCAGCGGTTTTTATCTGAAGGTCTCCCGCATGGAAAATGGTGTCCAGCACCTCGTCTCTCGTGATCCCGCCAAACAGCTCCTGCAGCGGAAAACGGTCCATCACCGCCGCCGCATCCTCCCGGCGGAACGGGCACCCACGCAGCGCTGCGGTCAGCTCCCCCAGGGGGGAAATCGCCAGAAAATCGCCGTAGAACACGATGTCTGTGATATACCCTTTCTCCACGGCGATCCGGACTTCCAATCCGCCGCCGGAAAAACGTTGTTTATTCACAAGATCATACTTGGGAGAACGTCCGAAGTTCCACTCCCAGGTATCATATTTCGTCGTTTTCAGCGTCTCGACAGCGGACAGTTCCTCCTCCGTCAAGGCGTCGGGCACCACCATGCCGCCGCTGGCCAGGGCCGTCTTCAAATATTCCCAGAAAGCCGCCATGTCCATATCCCGCGGCAGGAATTCCCGGATGTTGCCGATCCGGCTCCGCACGGATTTGGAACTCTTGGATTGGAACTTGGTCGGGTCCACATGCAGTGCTCCGGCCACCATGCCGGGGTTGGCGTCAAACAGCAGGGTGCCGTGATAGAGGATGCGTCCCTTCAAAAGCCGCTGGGCAGTACCGGAGACCTTGCGTCCCTCCACCAGGATATCGTTCCGTCCGGATGCCTCCGCCTGGATCCCCAGGCCCCGCAGGGCTTCCACAACAGGGCGTGTGAAACGCTTCAACGCCAGCTGCTCGGTCTCCCCCGCGTCTGTAATGAAGGAGTAGTTCAGATTGCCCAGATCGTGATACACCGCGCCGCCGCCGGTGGTGCGCCGCACCACACGGATCTGATGCTCCTCCACGAAGGCCCGGTTGATCTCCGCCTCGGCATTCTGATTCTGGCCGATGACAATGGTGTTGTCATTCTGCCACAGCAGCAGGTAGTTTCCCTCTGTCCGATGGGTGAGGACATATTCCTCAAATGCCAGATTGTAAAACGGATTTTGAGAACCTGTCTCAAGATAATGTGTCACAGATGCCATCATAGATGTTTCCCTCTTTGTCATACAGGTATTGCAGCAATACCGCCACGTCCGCCGGCCGGAGCCGCTTCCCGTTCGCAGCGTCTTTCTCCGCGCCGCGGCGCCTTTTTTCCATGGCGTCGAGAAAGCCTCTGGCTTCATGCGTACTTTTTTTAGGCGCCGCGCATCATGCCAGACAGCGGAGCTCCTCCGGCTTGGCCGCTTTTACCGCAGGAGGCCCAAAGCTGTTGAACTTTGGGCCTCCCACGCAAATGGAGATGTGTCTCCCGCCTTACTTATTAGAGGTATGGATCGCGCGCTTTTCGGCCTGCAGAGCCGCCTCGCGCATGGTCTCGGTGACGGTGGGGTGAGAGTGGATGGTGGCGATGATCTCATCCAGTGTCATCTCCTCACCGATGGCCAGAGCGCCCTCGGCGATCAGGTCCGTGGCACGGGGCCCGATGATGTGCATGCCCAGGATCTCGCCGTACTCCTTGCCGGCAATGATCTTCACCAAGCCCTCGCCGCCATTGAGGATCAGAGCCTTGCCGTTGGCGGCCATGGGGAACTTGCCAACCTTGTACTCGAGTCCCTGTGCCTTGCACTGCTCCTCGGTCAGGCCCACGGAGGCAGCCTCCGGCTCAATGTACACACAGGTGGGGTTGGTCTTTTCATTGTAGACAGCGGGGATGCCGCAGATGTTCTCGGCGGCCACCTCGCCCATGGCGCTGGCGGTGTGGGCCAGCTGGGCGCGGCCAAACACGCAGTCGCCGATGGCGTACACGCCGGGAACGGAGGTCTCCATCTTGTCGTTGACGATGATGCGGCCGCGGTCGTTGTCGATCTTGCCGGCCTCCAGGTTCAGACTGGCGGTGTTGGCGCGGCGGCCGATGGCCACCAGGACCTTCTCCGCCTCAAAGCTGACGGTCTCGCCGGCCTTGTTTTTGCAGACCACCTTGGCGCCCACGGGAGAAGTCTCAACGGACTGCACGGGGCACTCCAGATGGAACTCCATGCCCATCTTCTTCATGTGCTCCACACCGATCTTGGTCAGGTCGCCGTCCAGCATGGGCAGCATGTGGTCCATGGCCTCCACAACGGTGATCTTGGTGCCGAAGGCCGCATAGGCACAGGCCAGCTCCAGGCCGATGACGCCGCCGCCGATGACCACCATGGACTTCGGCAGGGCCTCCAGGCTCAGGGCGCCGGTGGAGTCGATGCAGTTGGGGTTCTCCTTAATGCCGGGGATGGGCGGCACGGAGTTGACGGAGCCGGTGGCCACGATGATGGCGTCGGCGGTCATCTCCTCGGAAGTGCCGTCGGCCTTCTTCACGGAGATCTTGCCGGGAGCCACGAAGGACGCCTCACCGTCGATCTTCTTGACCTTGTTCATCTTGAACAGGCCCGCGATGCCGCTGGTCAGCTTCTTGGAGATATCGTTCTTGTGCTTGATGACCTGAGGGAAGTTGACCTTCACGCCGTCCACTTCCACGCCGATCTCCTTGCCCTGATTCTTGATGTCCTCCACCAGCTCGGCGGAGTGCAGCAGGCACTTGGTGGGGATGCAGCCCACGTTCAGGCAGGTGCCGCCCAGGTGCTCTTTCTCAACGACGGTGACCTTGGCGCCCAGCTGCGCCGCGCGGATGGCGGCCACATAGCCGCCGGGGCCGCCGCCGATCACAATGATGCTGGTGTCGCCGGCGGGCTTGGCGGGAGCCGCTGCGGGCGCGGGAGCGAAGGGCACGGCAGGGGCAGCCGCAGGAGCGGCGCCGCCCACGGCCTCGCCGGGCTGGCCGATCCAGGCCAGGGTGCCCTTCACGGGCACGTCGTCGCCCTCCTGGGCCACGATCTTCAGCATGGTGCCCTCCACCTCGCTGGTGACCTCGTTGGTCAGCTTATCGGTGGTGATCTCGACGACCACGTCGCCGACCTTCACAGCATCGCCTTCCTGTTTGATCCACTTGGAAACAGTGCCCTCTTCCATGGTCAGGCCAAGCTGGGGCATCTTCAATTCATAAGCCATTGGTCATTTCCTCCTGTTACAGCAAGATGCTCATGGGGTTCTGCAGCAGATCCCGCAGATCCATCTCAAACTTCGCCACCACGGCGCCGTCCAGCAGACGGTGATCCAGAGTGACGGACAGGCGCATGACCTGCTTCTTCACCACATTGCCCTCGTCATCCAGAGCCAGCTCGTCCTGGATGGCGCAGACGCCCAGAATGGCGGCGTCGGGCTGGTTGATGATGGGGGTGAAGGTCTCGATGCCGAACATGCCCAGGTTGGACACGGAGAAGGTGGAGCCCTTGTACTCGTCGGCACCCAGCTTGTTCTCCTTGGCGCGGGTGGCCAGGTCCTTGGCGGTGGCGGAGATCTCGTCCAGGCCCATCTTGTCGGCGTCGCGGATGACGGGGACGATCAGGCCCGTGTCCAGAGCCACGGCCATGCCGATATTGACATGGGCGCGCTGGATGATCTGGTTGCCGTCAAAGCTGACCAGCATCTCGGGATGCTGACGCAGGCACTTGGCAGTCGCCTTCAGCACCAGGTCGTTGACGGAGTACTTCTTGCCGGTCTCAGCCAGCAGCATCTTGCGGAACTTCATCAGCTCGGTGACGTCCACCTTGATGTTCTGGGTGACAGGCGGGATCTCGGTGTGGGAGGCGAGCATCCGCTCGGCTACCACCTTGCGCATGCCGGTCAGCTTCACAACGGTGTCGCCCTCCATCAGCTCCAGGCCGGCGCTCTTGGCAGCAGGCTTGGCGGCGGGCGCAGCGGCAGGCGCGGTCTCCGCAGCGGGGGCGTTCTTCTGGGCCTCAGCGGCGGCCAGGATGTCCTTCAGGACGATACGGCCGGAGGGGCCGGTGCCGGCGATGCCGGAATAGTCAACACCCATCTTGGCCGCGGTCTTGCGGGCCAGGGGAGAGATGCGGATGCGGGCGCCGTTAGCGGCGGCCACAGGAGCGGGAGCAGCGGCAGGCGCGGCCGCGGGGACAGCCTCCGCCGCGGCAGGGGCCGCAGCAGCGGGAGCGGGCGCATCGCCGCCCACAGCCTCACCGGGCTGGCCGATATAGGCAAGCAGGCCCTTGACGGGGATATCCTCGCCCTCCTGAGCCACGATCTTCAGCATGACACCGTCGTGCTCGCTGACGACCTCGTTGGTCAGCTTGTCGGTGGTGATCTCCACGATCACATCGCCGGTCTTTACCTCATCGCCCTCGTGCTTGATCCACTGAGAGACTGTGCCCTCCTCCATGGTCAGGCCCAGCTGAGGCATCAATACTTCAAAAGCCATTTATTGTTACCTCCTCACTTGTTCAGCACGCGCTTGACAGCCTTGACGATATCATCGGGATGGGGGAAGTTCTGGTCCTCCAGCACGGGGCTGAAGGGAGAGACGATATTCAGGCCGCAGACACGCTCCACGGGAGCGTCCAGCTCGTCAAACAGCTCCTCGGCGATCTGAGCGGAGATCTCGCCGGCGTAGCTGCCGCGCTTGACCTCCTCGGAGACGATGATGGCATTGTGTGTCTTGGCGATGGAGGCCTTGATGGCTTCCCAATCGATGGGCACCAGGGTGCGCAGGTCCAGGACCTCCACGTCGATGCCCTCGGCGGCCAGCTTCTCAGCGGCCTCCATGGAGAAGTTGACCTCGCGGCTCCAGGTGATGATGGTCAGGTCCTTGCCCTCCCGCTTCACATTGGCCTTGCCGATGGGGACCAGGTAATCCTCGTCCTCGGGGATCTCTTCCTTCTTGGCGTACAGCAGCTTGTGCTCAAACACCACCACGGGATCGGGATCGCGCAGAGCGGACTTGATCAGGCCCTTGGCGTCCGCGGCGGAGCAGGGAGCCACGACCTTCAGGCCCGGGAAGTGGCAGACCATGCCCTCCAGGGACTGGGAGTGCTGGCCGGCGTTGCGGCGGCCGGAACCCATGGGCATACGCAGCACCAGGGGGATGGAGCACTGACCGCCGGACATGTACTTCAGCTTGGCGGCCTGGTTGAACAGAGGATCGGCGCAGACGGTGACAAAGTCGTCATACATCAGCTCCACGCAGGGATGCATGCCGCGCATGGCAGCGCCAACGGCCATACCCAGGAAGCCCTCCTCGGAAATGGGGGTGTCGATGACACGGTTGGGGCCGAACTCGTCCAGGAAACCGGTGGTGATGGCGAACACGTTGCCCATCACGGCCATGTCCTCGCCCATGATGAACATCTTGTCATCCCGGCGCATCTCTTCCAGCAGGCCCTCACGGATGGCCTTGCTCACGGTAATTTTCTTGCTCATCTTGCCACACACCTTTCGTTATCGGCAGTATACATGTCGTCAGTCACTTCAGAGGGATCGGGATAGGGAGACTCGTCGGCGAACTTCACAGCCTCGTCCATCTCCGCCTGAGCGGCGCTCTTGATCTCCTCCAGCTCCGCCTCCTTGATACCCATGTCCATCAGCTTCTTGCCCAGCTTCTCGATGGCGTCGTTGGCAAGCGCGTTCTCCATGTACTCGGCGGGGCGGTACACGGCGGGGTCGCCGCAGTAGTGGCCCTGATAACGGTAGACCTTCGCCTCCACCACATAGGGGCCCTTGCCGCTGCGGGCATGGTCCATGGCAGTGGTCATGGCCTCATAGACAGCCACGGGATCGGTTCCGTCCACCACGGCAAAGGGCACGTCGTAAGCGGCGGCACGGCTGGCCAGGTCGGGGGTGTTGGTGACACGGTGGATCTCGGTGGAAACGCCGTAGCAGTTGTTCTCAATGAACCACACCAGAGGCAGCTTCCAGGTGGCGGCCATATTCAGGTTCTCATGGAAGGTGCCTTCGTTGGTGGAGCTGTCGCCGAAGCAGCCCACAGTGACGGAGTTATCGCCCATGATCTTGGAAGCCAGGGCGCTGCCGGCGGAGATGCCCTGACCGGCGCCCACGATGCCGTTGGCGCCCAGGTGATTCATCTTGCCCATATCGGCGATGTGCATGGAACCGCCCTTGCCCTTGCAGTAGCCGGTCTTCTTGCCGAACAGCTCGGCCATGGCCCGCTTGGGATCGCCGCCGCGGGCGATGACGTGGCCGTGACCGCGGTGGGTGGAGGTAAAGTAGTCCTGGGGCTGGATGGCGGCGAACGCGCCGGCTTCCGCGGCCTCCTGACCGATGCTCAGGTGGATATTGCCGGCCAGCATGCCTTTGGTGAAGCACTCGGCCGCGTGCTCCTCAAACGTGCGGATGCGTACCATGGTGCGGTAGAAATCCAGCAGCATTTCCTTAGAATACTTTTCGTTTTTCTTTTTCGTTGCCAATGTTTTCACGCCTTTCTTATTATATCGGTACCCTTATGCCTGCCGTGGGGCAAACAGGGGAACTTCCAATTCTTCATCAAACTTCCGGCCCATGACCAGGCCCTCGATCTCCGCGATGATCACATCCACTGTCAGCAGCACCTTGGTGCCCTCCACCAGATGGCCGCCGTGGGCGTTGCCGTGCCGGTCGCTGAGACTGATGTGCACATGCAGATTGGTGGCGCCCGCGTCGTCATGGCAGATGATGCCGGCGGCGCTGGTCAGCTCAATGGGGCCGGTCAGATGCAGGATCTCGCCGTAGCCATAGCCGGCCTTCTTGTCCGGCAGCTCCACGGGGTTGCAGAACTTCACGCCGTCCAGACTGCCGATGGCGCTGAGGATCACGCCGTTGTTGATGCCCGCCCGGCGGCAGGCCTCCTCCAGCCCAAGCAGCACATCCGTGCCGGGTTTCAGCCGCAGCGCGACGACTCGCTTCAGATTGCCCTGGGCCATTTCCATTTCCATGTTTTCCATGCCAGCCTCCTACACTTTCTTAAATTTCCCTCTTTGTGATTAAAGGTCGATATGTTGGAACGCATCACAGAGGACAAAGGTCTCCGGTTTCTCCCGCGGCCACTCCACAAGCTCATGGGCCAGGACCGGCCGCATCCGCATACCGTCATCCTCTGAAAAAGGGACATGATAAATACCGATGCTCTGCGTATTCAGTTCTCCCTTGAAAAACCTTCCCCGGCGCAGGACGCCGAAAAACAGCGGATTGACGAACACCGCCCGCAGGGGGACCGTGCGGATGGCATCGAAGGTCTCATGGGTATAGTCCACATCCGCAGTAAACAGTATCTTCTTCTCGCCAAAGGTGAGCAAATAGCAAAAATGGCGGATATTTTGGAACTTCTTGTCCAAATGGAGCGTGGAGAACGCCTGGACGGAGATGCGGGGCTCGATCTGATAGGACGCATGGTCCGTCTGGGATGAGAGCATCACGCAGGGCGTCCGGCTCTCACGCAGATATTCTGCCAGACCACTCTCCGTCACGGAATGGCTGTCCGGCAGAAAGACGCCCTTCACGATCCGGTGCCGCAGAAACTCCATGGTCATCTCCGGTGAGAAATGATCCGGATGGGCGTGGGAGAACAGGAGATAGTCGATCTTCTCAAAAGGCGGCTCTCCCCGCAGCATCCGGTCCCAGATCTCCGGCTTCAGATTGCTGAAGGGATGTCCCCTCCTGCCGTAGATGCCGTCCAGCATCAGGGTAACGCCGCCGTATTGCAGGAGCAGTCCCGCGTTAGCGATCAATGTGACATGTACCTGGTCTGCCATGGGCGCCGCTTTCTCCTCTTCCTGTCATCCGTTCCGCAGCCGGAAAAGCCGGTCCGCACGTCGTATGATCTCTCGCTCAGCTTGTTAGTCATCTTATGTCTCAAAGGGTGGCTCATTCCAATTCCTATCTTATGCATCTCTGTTAAAAATGTCAATCAAAAATTTTCGCCTCCATCATTTTCGGTATTTTTTCTGTTTTTACCCTGTTTTTTTGTGCACTATTATTATACCGAAAAAAAGTCGTAAAATTTTAGTTGCTTTTTTTCTCTGACTGTCGTAAGATGTCTTTAACGCCCAAAATATTGATCGTGAACAGGGGGCATCATATGAACGGAATTTCATCTTCCCTGTCTGAACAGGCCGCCAGCCAGATCATGGATATGATCCTGGTGGAAGAGCGTTTCCGGACAGGCGACAAGCTGCCCAACGAAATGGAACTGGCCCAGGAGCTGGGGATCAGCCGTGTCACACTCCGCGAGGCGATCCGCATCCTCTGCACGCGGGGCCTGGTGGAGATCAAACGCGGCCGGGGCACCTATGTCACCGCCTATGAAGCGCCTGTCTCCAGCGCGGATCTCTCTCCACTGGGCGCTGTGGCCGCCAGCCACCGGGATCTCCTGGAGATCCGCATGATGGTGGAGCCGTCCGCCAGCTATTACGCCGCCAAGCGGGCCACCAGGGAGGAAGTCGAGGTCATCAGAAGCCTCAGCCTGAAGCTGGAGGAGCAAGTGGCCCACGGCCAAAATCCCCTGCGGACCGAGCAGGATTTCCACAACGCCATCGCTTTGGCCAGTCACAACCAGTTTATGACCAAGCTGATGCCTATCATCAATAAAGCGATCTATACGGACATCACCTATTTTAAAGAGAGCATCACCTATTCTCTCCAGGACCACCGGGAGCTTGTCCAGTTTATCGAGAGCGGAAATGCCGAAGGCGCCCGCAGGATCATGCAGCTGCACATCCTGCACGCCTACCAGATCTCCAATCTCAATTTTGAATGAGCCGGGTGTGTGCCCCCATAAAAAGTCAAGAGCGCCCAGAGCCTAACGGCTCTGGGCGCTCTTTGCCTTCCGCAGCGGAAGGCGCTGTATTCCCAGTCAGATACCGCCGTCCCTGCTGACGGACAGCGCCTCCAGCACCTGATACCGGTCCATTTCAAAGGTCTTGGTGGTAGCCAGGGCCTGCTCCATGTCCAGATCGACGATACGGCCGTCTCTGGTGGCGACAACGCGGTTGCCCCGGTTCTCCATCAGCGACATGACGGCCTCGTATCCCATGCGGCTGGCGGTCTCCCGGTCCCGGGCGGAGGGGGTGCCGCCCCGCTGGATGTGGCCCAGCACGGTGACACGGGGATCAAGGCCGGTCTCCTCGCGAATGCGCTTGCCGATCTCCAGAGCGCTGCCCGCGCCCTCGGCCACCACGATCATATAGTGTGTCGTGCCGGCAAGGCGGGCCCGGCGGATCTTTTCCACGATGTCCCGGTCAAAGTCGATCTCATGCTCGGGGATCAGGACCGCTGTGGCGCCCACGGCGATGCCCACATACAGCGCCAGATATCCGGCGTGCCGCCCCATGACCTCCACCACGGAGCAGCGCTCATGGGACTGCATGGTGTCCCGCAGCTTGTCAATGCACTCAATGGCGGTATTGCAGGCGGTGTCAAAGCCAATGGTGTAATGGGAACAGCCGATGTCATTGTCGATGGTGGCGGGAATGCCCACCACCTGCAGGCTGTGTCCCGCCGCGGCCGCCTGTCTGGACAGGGCCAGTGCGCCCCGGAAGGTGCCGTCGCCGCCGATGGCCACGATGCCGTCCAGGCCCAGGAGCTTGCAGGTAGCCAGGGCCTTGGTCCGGCCGCTCTCCTCCCGGAATTCCTCACTGCGGGCGGTGTACAGCATCGTGCCGCCCTTGTCGATGATATGGCTGACGCTGGATGTGTCCATGTGTACAAAATCGCTGTTGATCAGGCCATTCCAGCCTCTGCGGATGCCGATGCAGTCCACGCCGCTGCCCACAGCTGTCCGCACCACCGCGCGGACCGCGGCATTCATGCCCGGAGCGTCCCCGCCGCTGGTCAGAACACCGATGCGCTTCACCTGTCTCTCCATATGAGTCCTCCATGCTGATTTAAAATAATGTCTGCTGAATAAACCGCAAATCGGTTTATTCGCGCGGCGGCAGCCGCGCAATTCCATAAAAACGGCTCAAAGGAGCCGCTTTTATGGAATTCAGCCATTGTTACAATGTGTATTTCCACTGGTGCGTTTCAGCGCACCAGTGGATGGTGCAAGGTTTTTGGACAATTTCGTTCAAAAACCTTGCACCTGAACAAAGCCAAATGTTCTTGAAAGCCTTGGCTTTCAAGGCTCTCGGCTTTGTTCAGTACGCATTATAATAGAGCGGCCGCCATGCGGCTATTGGGAACGCCCCGTGGCAGCGGGACACTCCACCCATGGAAACCAATTGATTTGAATATACAGCCCTGAACTTTTTCTGTCAAGATGATTGGAATTAAAAAAAATGTTGTCGAAATCGATTAACTGCTTGGAAACTGTTTTCATCGCAAATAAGCCAAAAAAGCAGGCCTCAAGCACTTGCGGAACGACTTTTCGTCCTATTGCAGAATTCTTCACGGACTTTTTGGCCATTCTGCCTGACAGCGTCCGAAGCATCCTATGCCTCCCCGCACAGCCCCCATGCGCCTTTTCCAGCCTTTGTCCTCCGGACATTGCGGACTGTTTCGATTTCTTTCTCGGTCAAGATTGACAGATGCGTCCGTTTTGAAGTAACATGATGGTACAAGTTCAAAACGGATGGACCATCCAGAAAGGAAAACGTGAACCATGTCAGAAAATATCAGAATGCTGCATGTAAACCTGTGCCCCGGCGAGGTGGGCCGTTACGCCATCGTTCCCGGAGACCCGGACCGGTGCGAGCTGATCGCCGCCCACCTGGAAAATTCGCGTCTTGTGACACGGAAGCGGGAATTCACCACCTGGGAGGGCACGCTGGAGGGCGAGCGCATCACCGTGACCTCCACCGGCATCGGCGGCCCCTCCGCCGCCATCTGCATTGAGGAGCTGCACAAGTGCGGCGCGGATACGTTCATCCGTGTCGGCACCTGCGCGTCCACCTGTCAGGACGTGCAGTGCGGCGACATCGTGGTCCCCAGCGGCACTGTCCGCATGGAGGGCACCGGATGCCACTATCTGCCCATGGAATTCCCCGCTGTCCCCACCTACCAGATCATGAAACACCTGGAGGAAAGCTCCGTCTCTCTGGGCTACCACACCGCCGTGGGCATTACCATCACCAAGGACTCCTTCTATACCCAAACTGAGCCGGAGACCAAGCCGGTGTCGGAGGAGCTGATCCGGCGCTGGAACAGCTATGTGCGGGGCGGCGCCGTGTGCACCTCCATGGAAGAGGCCATTCTTTTCCTGGCAGGCGCCAGCCTGGGCGTCCGCACAGGCTCCGTCATGGTCTCCGCCACCAATTTTGACGGCTCCGTCTCCAAGCGCAACAGTGCGGACGTCTATCCAACCAACAGCATTCAAAAGCCCATCCAGGTGGCTGTTGAGGCGCTGCGGCGGATCATCCGGGAGGACCGGAAATCAGTTTGAGTTTTCCATAAAAGAAGACCTCCGGCCAACGCCGAAGGTCTTCTTTTATGGCTTCCGATCATGCGTATTTGGCGATGATGGCGTTCAACGCATCGCCGTGGTCCGCCGCCCACTGGTCCCACGTCTTGCCGGCGGCGGCAACAGTCTGCCCCAGTTCCACCAGCATGGCGGGAATGTCCTTCTCCAAAATGACCGCCGCCGGCTCGCCGAACCGGGCGGTGCCCAGCGTATCACTGCCTCCCAGGAACATTTTGAAGGCTGGCATAGGCTTTCCATCCACCGGGCGCACACAGCCCTGGAAGCCGATGGCCCCGGCCTGATGGGCGGCACAGCTGGAGGGGCATCCGGATATGCAGATCTTCGGCAGCACGCCGTCCGGCAGGCCGGCCTCCCGCACCGCTTCCACAGCGGCCCGGAGCAGGCTCTGGCTGTCCCGCACGCCCTGCTGGCAGGTGGCGGCACCGATACAGGCCACGCTCCGCTCAAACGCGGTCTCCGCCCCGTCGCCGGTGGCGGCGATCACCCGCTCCGCCTCCCTGGCGGTGAGATTGATGATATAAATGGTCTCGTGGGGGGCAACGCGGACCTCCGCCCCGGGAATGTCCTTCAGCAACGCGTAGAGCTTGGCGGGCTTGTCCGCCGGCAGGACGCCGCCGATAGGGTGGTACTCCACCGCGTACAGGCCGTCCTGTTTCTGGGGGATGGCCCGGGGGTGGTTGATGGTGCCGTCCCTCCGATCCAGGTCAGCGGGGGCCTCCAGCCCGGTGAGGGCCAGTCCGCCCTCCGCTTTCCGGACAGCCACATTCTTCAAAAAGGCCTCCTTCAGCCCGTCAGGGCCAAGGGTATCCTGCATATAGCGGGTGCGGGCTCTGGCCCGGTTTTCATAGTTGCCGTGGGCACAGAAGGTATCCACCATGGCCTGGACGTAGTAGAGGACCTCCTTAGGCGAAACGTGCTCCTCCACCAGCACGCCCATAGAGGGGCGGGCGGCGCCCAGGCCCCCGGCGATCCGCAGGGCAAAGGTGCCGTCCTCCTGGGCCAGAAAGCCCATATCCCGGAAGGCGCTGTGGACGCAGTCATCCACTCCGTTGCAGAAGGCGATCTTCAGCTTGCGGGGCATGTGGATGTCCCGGCAGATGGACAGCAGGTATTTGGTCACCGCCTCGGCGTATGGCATCACATCGAAGGCCTCCCCAGACTGTACGCCTGACAAGGGGCTGCAGATCACGTTGCGGGGGTTGTCTCCGCCGCCGCCGCGGCTGAAGATCCCGCAGTCAATGGCCTTTTCCATAATGGCGGGCACCTGTCCGGCGGACAGGTCGTGAAGCTGAATGGTCTCACAGGTGGTGAGCTTCAGCCGGCCCACATGGTATGTTTCAACGGTCTCCGCCAGGAATTTCAGCTGGTCCGCCGTCAGGCGCCCGCCGGGCAGGCGGAGCCGCAGCATATGCTTGGATGTGTCCCGCTGGGCATAGGAGCCCATGCCGCCGGAGATCCCCTTGTAATTCTTCTTGTCGATCTCTCCCTGGTCAAAGGCTTCGATCTTTTCCGCAAATGTTCCGATCTCCGTGCGGAAGGTTTTGATCCATTGCTCGTTCATCATGGATGCGGCCTTCTTTCTCATAAAATTTCCCACTCCACTCCGGCATCCCTTGAAGCGGAGTGCTTTTTCCCTTATGGAGTGAGTATACCACAGCCCACGCCGCCGGACAATCCCCAAATGATGCCGGTTCCTATCCGAAGTGCGCGGGCCGGTCCTCCAAGCAGGGCAAAAGGCTGCCGCGGGCCTTCCGTGCCCCGGCAGCCTTTTCATCTGTCCATCACTGGATGGACAGCACCTTGTAATCCTGGGCCTCCACGGCGGATTTCAAGGTCTCGTCGGCAACGGCCTCACCCAGTGTCACCACGGCGGTCCCTGTCTCATGGCTGACGGCAGCCCCGGTAACGCCGGGGACGGCCTCCAGGCACTTCTTCACACGGGCCTCGCAGTGGCCGCACATCATGCCCTCGATCTTCATGGTCTTTTCCATAACAGCACGCTCCTTTTTGGTTTTGGATCTGATCTTTTTATCCCTGCCCGCGTCCCGGATCTTAAACAGATTCAGCCGCAGGGCGTTGGAAACGACGCAAAAACTGCTGAGACTCATGGCCGCCGCGCCGAACATGGGGTTCAGCTTCCAGCCGAAGATGGGGATCCAGATGCCTGCCGCCAGAGGGATCCCGATCACGTTATAGAAAAACGCCCAGAACAGGTTCTCGTGGATGTTCCGCAGGGTGGCCCGGCTAAGCCGGATGGCCGCCGGCACATCGGAAAGGCGGCTCTTCATCAGCACCACGTCCGCCGCGTCGATGGCGATGTCCGTGCCCGCGCCGATGGCGATGCCGATGTCCGCCCGTGTCAGGGCCGGGGCATCGTTGATGCCGTCGCCCACCATGGCGACCCTGCCTTTCTTCCTGAGGGCACGGATGACGCTCTCCTTGCCCTCCGGCAGGACGCCGGCGATGACCTCGTCCACGCCTGCCTGAGCGCCGATGGCTTTGGCGGTCCGCTCATTGTCGCCGGTGAGCATGACCACATGGATGCCCATGTTTTGCAGCTCCCGCACCGCCTGGGGGCTGTCCTCTTTGATGACGTCCGCCACGGCGATGATGCCCGCCAGTCTGCCGTCCCGGGCAAAGAAAAGCGGCGTCTTTCCCTCTTCCGCCAGGCGGTCAGCGGCATTCCGCATCTCCCCCGGCACCTCGGCCGTCCGGCTGATGAAGTTCAAATTGCCGCCGGTCAGCAGCGCGCCGTCCCACACGGCGGAGAGGCCGTTGCCGGGAAGCGCCTGGAAGTCCGTGACCTCCGCCGCTTTCAGCTGAAGCTCCTCCGCCCGATGCAGGATCGCCCGGGCAAGGGGGTGCTCACTCTTCTTCTCCAGTGTATAGGCCATTTGGAGAAGCGCTGTCTCCTCCAAGCCCTCCGCGGGCAGGATATCCGTCACCCTGGGCTCGCCGCTGGTGATGGTGCCGGTCTTGTCCAGCGCCACCACCTCCACCTTGCCGGCCTCTTCCAGGGAAACGGCGGTCTTGAACAGGATACCGTTCCTGGCGCCCATGCCGTTGCCCACCATGATGGCGACCGGCGTGGCAAGGCCCAGGGCGCAGGGACAGCTGATGACCAGCACGGAGATCCCCCTCGCCAGCGCAAAACCAATGCTCTCCCCCGCCAGCAGCCAGACGAACATGGTGACCGCCGCGATGGTGATGACCGCCGGGACAAAGACGCCGGACACCTTGTCCGCCACCTTGGCGATAGGCGCCTTGGTGGCCGCCGCGTCGCTGACCATCTGGATGATCTGGGACAGGGTGGTGTCCTCTCCCACCCGGGTGGCCTCGCACTTGATGAAGCCGGACTGGTTCAGCGTCGCCGCCGACACGTGGTCTCCCGCCGCCTTGTCCACCGGGATGCTCTCTCCTGTGAGGGCGGATTCGTTCACCGCGCTGGCGCCCTCCAGCACCACACCGTCCACCGGGATGTTCTCGCCGGGACGGACCACGAACAAGTCGCCTTTGCGCACCTGGTCCATGGAGACCTCGGTCTCCGCGCCGTCCCGCAGGATGGTGGCCGTCTTGGGGGCCAGCTTCATCAGCCCTCTCAGGGCGTCCGTTGTTCTGCCCTTGGACCGGGCCTCCAGCATCTTGCCCACGGTGATGAGCGTCAGGATCATGGCCGCCGATTCAAAGTAGAACTCGTGCATATACCCCATGACCGCCGCCATGTCGCTCCTCATCTGGGCGCCGGTCATGGCAAACAGGGCGTAGGTGCTGTACACAAAGGACGCGCCGGAGCCGAGGGCCACCAGGGTGTCCATATTCGGTGCCCGGTGCCACAGGCTCTTGAAGCCGCTGATAAAAAACCTCTGGTTGATGACCATGATGATGGCCGACAGCAGCAGCTGGATCAGGCCCATGGCCACATGGTTCCCCTCCAGAAAGGACGGCACGGGCCAGCCCCACATCATATGCCCCATGGAGAGGTACATCAGGACGATCAAAAAGCCCAGTGAAGCGATCAGCCGCCGCTTCAGCACCGGCGTCTCCCGGTCCTTCAGCGCGTCCTCCAGATCCGGCGTCCCGCCGGCGGTCGTTTCCTCCGCACCCTTCAGCGCCGCGCCGTATCCGGCCTCCTCCACCGCTGAAATGATTGCCTGGGTCTGAGCGGTGCCCTCCACGCCCATGGAGTTGGTCAGCAGACTGACGGAGCAGGACGTGACGCCCGGCACCTTTGAAACGGCCTTTTCCACCCGGGCGCTGCAAGCCGCGCAGCTCATGCCCGTCACAGTATATTGTTCCATAGACTCCTCCTTATGTCCGCGATCCCCTGCGTTCCGCAGGATAGGGTTCCCTAAAACGCTTATTTCATCAGCTTTTGCAGGGTGGAGACCAGCTCGTCAATGGTCTCGTCCTTCCCCGCCCGGATATCCCGGGCCACGCAGGTCTTGATGTGCTGCGCCAGCAGCTCTTTGCTGAAAGCGTTGAGAGCCGCGTTGGCCGCGGCCACCTGTGCCAGGATATCGGTGCAATAGGCGCTTTTTTCCACCATACCGCGAATGCCCCGGATCTGCCCCTCAATGCGGTTCAGCCGGTGGATCAGATGCCTGTATTCTTCCTCGGTGCGCTCTTTTGTCTTGTGGCAGCCGCATTCTTCCATCTGTGATCCCTGCCTTTCTGAATCGCATTATATACCCCACCCGGGTATATGTCAATAGGGATCTATTTCCGGGAACAAGACAGTGCGCTTTCCGGCTCCGCGCGGGAACGTGTGCGATTTGATGAGCACAGTTGCTTTTGCCGCCGAAAGGCTGTAAAATAGGGCCATCTCACCAAAGGAGACTTTTTCATGAAGCTGTTGATCGCATCTGATCTCCACGGCTCCGCCTACTATGGCCGGGCCTTGTTGGACGCTTTCCGGCGGGAGCGGGCCGACCGGCTGGTACTGCTGGGCGACCTGCTGTACCACGGTCCCCGGAACGACCTGCCGGAGGAATATGACACCAAGGCTGTGACCGCCCTGCTGAACGGCATGCCGGACAAGCTGCTGTGCGTCCGGGGCAATTGTGACTCCGAAGTGGATCAAATGGTCCTCACCTTTCCCGTTCTGGCGGATTACGCCTTTTTGTTTGTGGACGGCCTGACCATCTGCGCCACCCACGGCCATCTCTATGGCCCGGACAACCCGCCTCCCCTGTCGGAGGGAGCTCTTCTCCTCTGCGGGCACACCCATCTGCCGGTGCGCCGTGACTGCGGAACATTCACCTATCTGAATCCCGGCTCCCTCTCTCTGCCCAAGTCCGATACCCCCCACAGCTATATGACACTGGATAACGGCGTCTTCACCTGGCATGACCTGCTGACCGGTGAGATGTTCCATCCTCTGGAATAAAATGACTGCCTCCGAGGGCCCATGTCCCCGGAGGCAGCTTCTATCGATTGGAAAGCGCGCTTCCCTGTTCCAGGTTGTCCCGGCGGAACGCATGGTGGATGGCATTCAGCACGCGCTTTTTATCCCCGCTCCACAGCGGCGCCAGCAGGTCCCGCTTGGCACCGTCCCCGGTGAGCCGGTGGATGACCATTTCCCGGGGAATATGCCGCACACAGTCCTCCAGCGCGGCGATGTATGCCTCCAGCTCCATCGTCTGGACCTTTCCAGCCTGCCAATCCGCCGCCAGATCTGTTCCCCGCAGGACATGCAGCAGATGAAACTTGATGCCATCCGCGCCGCTTTGTCCAATATATTGCGCAGTTTCTGCCATCATATGCGGCGATTCACCCGGAAGGCCCAGGATCTGATGTGTCACCACCGTGATGTCCGCCGCCTTTAGCCGCCGGACCGCATCCTCATAGACCGGCAGGTCATATCCCCGCCGGATATAGTTTGCGGATGCGGGATGGATCGTTTGGAGCCCCAGTTCCACCCATACAGGCTTGAGCTGGTTCAGTTCTGCCAGCATTGACAGGATCTCTTCCGGGAGGCAGTCCGGCCGGGTGGCGATGGATAAGATCACCACATCCTCCGGCTCCATGGCGGCACTGTACAGCCCCCGCAGCCGTTCTGCCGGTCCGTAGGTGTTGGTGAAAGATTGGAAGTAAGCAATGTATTTCGCATTCGCACCGGTCTTTGCCGCTACCCGTTTTTTGGCAGCCGCCAATTGCGCCGGGATGTCCCCCTGCTCCGCAAACGCCCCGGCGCCATCGCAGAACACACATCCCCGGCTCCCCAGTGCTCCGTCCCGGTTGGGGCAGGTACAGCCGGAGGACAGTGCCAGCTTGTAAACTTTGCTATTATATTGTATTTTTAAGCTATTATTTAAGTCATTCCAGTACATATCTATTTTCCCCCGCTTCCCCGCTCTGCTGTACTCATTTTTATCAAAGCAAAAACATCTCCAAATTGCAAGTTTTTTCAGCTTTTGCTCTTCGTTTTTAAAAAAGGGCTTTTTCTTCCGATCATCCTGCGCTATAATAATGCCTGCGGAATGAACCGCTTCGTGGTTTATTCACGCGGCATATGCCGCGTAATTCCATAAAACGGGGGAAAAAGCCAATTGGCCTTGTTCAGTACGCATTCTAAGAACCTGTATTCATAACCGGGGAATGCCGGATGGACGAGGATTTTTCTTGTCAGACAAGGAGATTTTCCACAGCCATACTGACGTATGGCAAGGGAAAGCGACGCAGTATGGCGA
>JAETOQ010000044.1 GCA_021771635.1 Oscillospiraceae bacterium
TGCTCCTCGGTGCCGTGGGTCAGGATGGGGTCGCAGCACAGGCCGTTGTGGGTGGCCACGATGTCGCCGGTGGAGGCGCACTGCTTGCTCAGCTCCTCGATGCAGATGGCGGAGGCGAGGGGATCGGCGCCGCAGCCGCCGTACTCCTTGGGCACGCACATGCCCATGACGCCCAGGTCGAACAGCTTCTCGATGTTCTCCCGGGGATACAGGGTCTTTTCGTCGGTCTCGGCGGCGATGGGCTTCACTTCGTTCTCAGTGAAGTCGGCCATCATCTTCCGGATCAGCTGATGTTCACGGCTCAGATTGAAATCCATGATGTTCTCTCCTTATATAAAATTTTGAGATTTCTGTATTTTCGACGCTCCTGGAGGCGCACAAACCCTCAGGGGCTGAAAAACGGCTCCTGCTGGTCGTCCGCTCCGCACTGCGCGGCAGACTGCCGCGCAGTGCGGGGAGGTATATCGAACAATGAGATGTTCCCGGAGGGTATCTTATTTGATGCCGGCGATATCCTTGGCAAACTGCTTCTTGCCCTGGATGTTGCCCTGGCGGGCGATCATGATGCGCTGGGCCTGGGGAGAACCGGCACCGTGCATGGACTCGGTGCGGTAGCCCACGGCGGCGGCACCCAGGCACATGTTCTCCAGGAAGCGCATGATGCGCTGGCGGTCCTCGGTGGACACGCCCTCCCGGGCGGCAAAGAACTTGTTGCAGATCTCGCCGATGGTCTCGCCGTTGCAGCCCACCACAGTGTCGCTGTTGAAATCCTTCTGAGAGGGCATGGTGACCATCAGGCCGCCGGCGATGTCCTCCGCCAGGCGGACGATCTCATAGGGGAACCGGGTCACGTTCTGCTTGCAGACGTTTGCCAGCAGCAGGTCGATCTGGTAGTTGCCCGCCTTGGTCTTGACGCCCTGGGCGGAGCAGGCGATGCCGCAGCAGAACAGCGTCTCATTCAGGTGCGTCATCTCGATCAGCTTATCCTTCACAGCGCTGGCCTTCTCCACACCGTTATACTCAGCGGCAAGAGCCGCGGCGCCGATGACCACATCGCCCACGCCCACCTTGCAGCCGCCGTAGGACTGGCGGTGATAGCCGGCGAAGCGCTCCACGATCATGCCGGCGAACTCATATTCGCCGTTGAGGAAGATGTACTCGTTGGGGATGAACACGTGATCCAGCACCACCAGGGCCTCCTGGCCGCCGAACTTGGCGTTGCCCACGTCGATGGAGGCGTCCTCCTCCAGCTTCCGGGTGTCGCAGGACTGACGGCCGTAGATCATATACATGCCCTCGGCGTCGGTGGGGCAGGCGAAGCTGACCGCCCAATCCTTGTCCGCCTCGCCCATGGAGATGGTGGGCATAAAGATGTGCCAGTGGGAGTTGATGGAGCCGGTCTGGTGGCACTTGGCGCCGCAGACCACGATGCCGTCGGGGCGGCGCTCCACAACGTGGACGTACATGTCGGGGTCGGCCTGCTGGCTGGGAGCCTTGGAACGGTCGCCCTTGGGGTCGGTCATGGCGCCGTCCACGGTCAGGTCGTTGTCCTGAACGAAGGTCAGGAACTTCTTAAAGTTCTCATGATAGTGGGTGCCGTACTTCTCGTCGATCTCATAGGTGGTGGAGAACACAGCGTTGAAGGCGTCCATGCCCACGCAGCGCTGGAAGCAGGAAGCGGTCTTCTGGCCCAGCAGGCGCTGCATCTTCACCTTGTTCATCAGGTCCTCGGTGGACTGGTGCAGGTGGGTGAAGCGGTTGATGGTGCGGCCGGTGAGGCTGGACTTCACGGTCATCAGGTCCGCGTACTGCGGGTCCTGCGCCAGGGCGTAGGTCATGGCGACGCAGTTGATGGAGGGGCGGATCATGGGGTGATCCACCCAGTTCTCGATCTTCTCGCCGAACATGTACACCCGGGTGTTCAGCTTGCGCAGGCTCTCAATGTATTCCTGTGCGGTCATTAGTGCCATTTTGTTTTTCCTCCTCGATATATTTGGGGGGTATGATTCAGTCGTTCGCCAAGCCCATCAGCTCGTCACGGAAGATGCGCTCGTCCATGAGCTTCAGGTCCTCAGCGATCTTGGGCATGAACTCCATCTGATCCAGGACCTGGGTCTGGAGGTCGATGCCGGGGGCGATCTCGATCAGTGTCACGCCCTCAGGACGCAGTTCAAACACCGCGCGCTCCGTGATATACAGAACGGGCTGGTGCACCTTGTTGGCGTAGACGCCGGAGAAGGTGATATGCTCCACCTGGTTGACGAACTTCTTCTTGGCGCCCTCCTGCACGATGACCAGCTTGCCGTCACGGCATTCGGTCTTCAGGCCCTTGGCGGTGAAGGTGCCGCAGTAGACCACCTTCTTGGCGTTCTGGGTGATGTCGATGAAGCCGCCGGCGCCGGCCAGACGGGTGCCGAACTTGGAGACGTTCAGGTCGCCGTTGGGCGCGGTCTCCGCCAGGCCCAGGAAGGCCACGTCCAGACCGCCGCCCTGGTAGAAGTCGAACTGGACGTTGTGGTCCAGGATCGCCATGGCATTGGCGGAGGCGCCGAACTGGGTGCCTCCGTAAGGCACACCGGCGATGCCGCCGGCCTCCACGGTCAGCGTCATGCTGTCGGAAATGCCCTCCTCAGCGGCGACGTTGGCAATTTTTTCCGGAGCGCCGGTGCCCAGGTTGACGATGGCGTCCTTAGGCAGTTCCATGGCCGCGCGGCGGGCCAGGATCTTCTTGGCGTCCAGGGGGATGGGGGGAATGGCGTCCACGGGGATGCGGAACTCGCCGGTCAGGGCGCCGTCATAGGGCATGCCCAGGCACTGCATATTGTCCTCAATAGATCCTACCACAATCGCGTCCACATAGATACCGGGAATCTTCACCAGCTTGGGGTCCAGAGAGCCGCCCTGGACGATCTTCTCCACCTGGACGATGACCTTGCCGCCGGAGTTCTTGGTGGCCTGGGCCTGGGCGGTGACGTCCAGGGGGCCGATCTTCGATCTCAATGAGCTTCACCAGATCTTCCTTCGTGCAGGTGTTCAGCTTGCCGCCGCCGTTGCGGGGATCGGCGAAGGTGTACAGGCCCACGTGGGTGATGGTGCCGATGTTGTGGGCCGCGATATCACGGTACATGTGGGTGATGACGCCCTGGGGCAGGTTATAGGCTTCGATCTTGTTGGCCAGGGCCAGATCGCCCAGCTTGGGGGCGCGGTCCCAGTGGCCGCCGACCACGCGCTTGACCATGCCCTCGTGGCCGTAATGGTCACCGCCGGTGCCGTCCCGGTGGCCCTGACCGGCCGCGAAGAACAGCGTCAGGTCGCGGGGATGGCCGGTCTCCAGGAAACGGTTTTCCAGTGCGGTGGACAGTGCCTCCGGGCAGGCGCAGCTGACGAAGCCGCCGGTGGAGATGGTGTCGCCGTCGTTGACCATCAGTGCCGCTTCTTCAGCGGTGATCACACGAACTTTCTTCATGTCTGTCTTCCCTCTTTTTATGTATGATTGAAATTACTTGTTCTGGAAGTGCTTTTCCTTGCGCTTCTCCAGGAAGGCGCTCATGCCCTCCTTCTGGTCGGCGGTGGCGAAGCACATGGCGAACAGCTCGTTCTCCAGGGCGATGCCGTCATCGATGTCCATCTGCATGCCGCGGTCGATGCAGGCCTTGGAGTACTTCACGGCGATGGGAGCATTGGCGGTGAAGGACTTGGCCATGGCCACAGCGGCGTCCATCAGCTCCTCAGCGGGATACACAGCATTGACCAGGCCGATCTCCTTGGCCTCCTCGGCGCCGATGACCTTGCCGGAGAAGATCAGCTCCTTGGCCTTGGCGATACCCACCCGGCGGGGCAGACGCTGGGTGCCGGAGAAGCCGGGGGTGATGCCCAGGCCCACCTCGGGCTGGCCGAACTTGGCGCCGCCTTTGCCCTCAGCGTTGGGGCCGGCAGCCAGGATGATGTCACAGCTCATGGCGATCTCGCAGCCGCCGCCCAGAGCGAAGCCGTTCACCGCGGCGATGGTGGGGATCTCCAGCTTCTCGATACGGCGGAACAGGGCACTGCCCCGCTGGCCCCACTTGCGGCCGGCGGCCACGTCCATGGGATACTGCTCGCCGATATCGGCGCCAGCCACGAAGGAGCGGCCCTCGCCGGTCAGGATAAAAGCGCCCAGCTCGGCGTCCTTCTCCACTTCGGAGATCAGCTGCTCCAGCTCGGAAATAACAGTGGAGTTCAAAGCGTTCAGGGCCTCGGGACGATTGATGGTGGCAATACCGATGTTGCCGTTTTTCTCGTAACGAATGGTCTGATACATATGTAGTTCCTCCTCTAACCTTTTAAATTTTGTGACGCACATCTGCGGCTTCTCTTGTGCGTTCCAACTCTTTGCTGCTCTTAAAATGTAGCAAAAAACATGCCAACTCAAAAGGCGTTTTTCCTCGGGATCACCTCTGTTTTTTTGTACACATTGTTAAGCTTTTGTTCAGTCTTTTGTGCGTTCCGCTCACGCAGTTTGGAAAATTTTTCTTACCTATTCAAAAATGAATAGATCGAACAGAGGGCTGGCTGGTCGTTCTCAAACAGGCGTTTTGTGCGGATGGAATAACTTTTGGGGCGTATTTCTGTCAAATCCGACCGCTTTTTTTTGCGCCCCATCCCTTTCTATTCAGTTTTGAATATGGTATACTCATTTTTGAATAGAATTGTCGGTTTTACCGTTTTTGGAAGGCAGGTGCAAATTTTGTCACAGTCCACAAATTTCTCCGGGCTCTTTGACGATGATATCAACCTCAAGGCCCTTTTTGAGATCATCAACCCGGAAAACAACCTGGTTCTGGCGGACGACATGATGCTCTCCGACGCCAGGGGCATCATCCTCCGTGTCAGCGAGACCTATGAGAAGAACTTCGGCTTTGCCCACGACTCCATCGTGGGCAAGTCGGCCTTTGATCTGGAGTCGGACGGCACCTTCACTCCCTGCATCACGGCGGAGGTCATCCGCCAGCGGAAAAAGATCACAGCCACCCAGACCATCAACCACACCCACAAAAATGTGATGACCGTGGGCATCCCCCTGTTCGACAACAGTGGGGAGCTGAAATACGCCGTGTGCTTCAATACCGTGTCCATGGAGCAGATCAACGCCATCCAGCAGAATTACCGGCACCTCCAGGACTCCTTGCAGCAGTACTCCCAGGAGATCGCGGAGCTGCGCACCCGGGCCACCTCCACCAGTCTGATCTTCAAAAGCGCCTCCATGAACCGGCTGTGGACATTGATGCAGAACACCGCCAACACCAAGGCCAATATTCTGATCACCGGCGAGACCGGTGTCGGCAAAAGCGCCATCGCCAAAAATATCCACGCCATGAGCAACCGGAGCGATGGTCCCTTTATTGAGGTCAACTGTGCGGTGCTCCACGAAAATCTCATTGAATCCGAGCTGTTCGGCTACGAAAAGGGCGCGTTTACCGGCGCCTCCGCCTCCGGCAAGATCGGCAAGATCGAGCTGGCCAACCACGGCACGCTGTTTCTGGACGAGATCGGTGAGCTCCCTCCCCACATCCAGTCCAAGCTGCTGCAGCTCATTCAGGAGAAGACCATTGAGCGGCTGTCCGGCACCAAGAAGATCGAGTTGGATTTCCGTCTGATCGTCGCCACCAACCGCAATTTGGAGGAGGAGGTCCAGCGGGGGCTGTTCCGATCCGACCTCTTTTACCGTCTGAATGTCATCCGCATCCACATTCCGCCCCTGCGCCAGCGTCAGGAGGACATCTATCCCCTGGCCTATCAGTTCCTAGCCCGGTTTTGCGACGAATACAACAAAACCTTGAGCTTCAGTCCCCGCTTCCAGGCCTTCCTGGAGCAGTACGATTGGCCCGGCAACGTGCGCCAGCTGGAAAATCTCATTGAGCGGATGGTCATCACCGTGCAGGACCCCATCATCGATGTGACCCACCTGCCGGTGGAGTACACCGGCGAGGCGGTCCCCCCCGCGGAGCTGCTGGCCCAGGCGGGCACACTGGCTGAGCGGATGGACGCTTACGAGGGGCAGATCATCCGGGACGCTTACCGCCGCTGCGGAACCACCGTGGCGGTGGCCAGGGAGCTGGGCATCTCTCAGGCCACCGCGGCACGGAAGATCGCCAAATACGCTGCCCGCTGACCTCATGACGGGAAAGGAGTCGGAATATGAGTCTCGTCTCGCTGAAAGCCGAACTGCGCCAGGAGCTGAAGCTGACGCCTCAGCTCCTGCAGTCCATGGAGATCCTGCAGATGAACTCCCAGGAACTGCTGGACTATCTGGGCCGCGTCACGGAGGAAAACCCCCTTCTGGAGCAGGAGAGCCCGCCGGACCTCCGCAGCGCCTATGAGGAGCTTCGGCAGAAGGCCAGCTGGATCGACGGCGGCGTCTACGGCGCCACCTTTACCCACGAGGACGGCGGACTGCCCGAGCGCGGCGGGCTGGACCGGGAGACGGAGAGCCTTTCCGCCTTTCTCTGCGACCAGCTGGACCGGAAACGGCTGCCCAAGCCCCTGCTGGCTCTGAGCAAATACATTGCCGAGCTGGTGGACGAGGACGGCTACTTAGCGCCGGAAGACCTGGACGATCTGCGGGAGTTGAAGATCCCCCAAGCGCTTACCGACCAGGCCCTTGAAACCGTACAGAGCCTGGACCCCGCCGGCGTGGGTGCCCGGAGCCTTTCGGAATGCCTGCTGCTTCAGCTGGCACGCCAAGGGGATGCATCCCCAGCGGTCATGGATATCGCCGCCCGTTTTCTTCCGGAGCTGAGCCGGAAGCACTATGGCCCCATCTCCCGGGAATTGGACCTGACCACGGAGGAGATCCAGGCCGCGGAAAAGGTCATCGCCGGTCTGGACCCCCATCCGGGCCGTGCGTTTCAGCCTGCGGAACCCACGGTATATGTGCGGCCGGACGTCTTCATTGTGGAACTGGACGGGGAACTGAAGGCCATCCTGAACGAGTACTATCTCCCCCATATCTCCATCAGCTCCTACTACGTCCGCCTGCTGAAAGAATCCGATGAAAAGGACACCCGGGAATACCTTCGGCAGAAGATGCAGCAGGCCAAATGGCTGCTGAACAACCTGGAGCGCCGCGGCAGCACGCTCCGCCGGTGTGCCGACGCGATTTTGGAGGCGCAGCGTCCCTTTTTTGCCGGAGAGACCGGTGAGCTCTCTCCCATGTCCCTCTCTTCTCTTGCAGACACGCTGGAGCTCCACCCCTCCACCATCTCCCGGGCCACCCGGGGCAAATATCTGCAATGCCGTCAGGGCACCTTTCCCCTGCGCTACTTCTTCAGCCGTGCGGTAGGGGCCCAGGGGCCCTCCCGTCAGGCAGTCAAGCAGAAGCTTCTGGCCCTGGTAAAGGCCGAGGACCCCCAGCACCCCCTCAGTGATCAGCGGCTCTGCCGGATGCTGTCTGAAAATGGTGTCCAGCTGGCCCGCCGGACCGTGGCGAAATACCGTATGGAATTGGGGATCGGGTCCTCCACAGCCCGAAAACAGCGGTAAAAAGACTCCCGTGAACATCACGGGAGTCTTTTTCATGCAGCATACGTCACGCAAAGGTCACGACCGTGCCGGTCTTGCCCTCCAAGGCGTCCAGACAGCGGTCCAGGCTGGTGATGATGGCCTTTTTCCCTGGGTTGTTCCGGACGAATTTCATAGCCGCCTCCACCTTCGGCAGCATGCTGCCCACGCCGAACTGGCCCTCTTCCGCATACCGGGCGGCAGCCGCCAGATCGAGGCTGCCCAGGTCCTGCTGGTCGGGCTTTCCGAAGTTGATGGCCACCTTTTCCACCTCGGTCAGGATCAGCAGCGCGTCGGCATTCACCTGCTCTGCCAGGAGTTCCGCGGCAAAGTCCTTGTCGATGACCGCGGCCACGCCCTCCAGGGTGCCGTCGGGGTTCTCCACCACCGGCACACCACCGCCGCCGCAGGTGATGACGATAGCGTGGTCCCACAGCAGGCGGACCGCGTCGATCTCCACGATCTTTCTCGGCAGAGGCGAGGCCACCACTCTCCTCCAGCCCCGTCCGGCATCCTCCCGCATAACATATCCCTTTTCCTGCTCCAGCCTTTTCGCCTCCTCAGCGGAATAAAAGGCGCCAATAGGCTTGGTGGGATTCTGAAACGCGGGGTCCTTCCGGTCCACCACCATCTGTGTGGTGAGCGACACCACGGGATAGTTGCGGTTCCGGATGTTCAGCGCGTATTTCAGCGCCTGCTGGATATGGTAGCCGATATAGCCCTGGCTCATGGCGCCGCAGACATCAAAGGGCATGGGCGGCACCACGTCCCGCGCCGTCTCCCCCGCCAGCAGGATGCGGCCCACCTGCGGGCCATTGCCGTGCACAATGGCCATTTCATAGCCCCGGCGGCTGATCTCGGCGATCTGCTCCGCAGTCTGGCGGACCACCTCCAGCTGGGCTTCGGCGGTAGGCGCGGAGTCCTTGGACTGTAAAGCGTTTCCCCCTAATGCGATCACGATTCTCTCCGGCATTTTCAAAACTTCCTTTCCGCAGTTTTCAAACAGTTTGCGCGGAAACCGAAAGATTATACCAAGTGTCTGCATGCTCGCGGGAAGCAACTGTGTGCGCCCTTCTCCACCCAGGCCATGTTATACCAGCGCCCGCATTTATATCCGCACTTATGAAATTCTCCCACAAGACTGTACCCCAAATACGCATGGAACCGCTCGCTGTTTCTTGCCAAATATTCGTTCTCCGTCTCCGGATAGCCGATGCAGGCGTTCAGGATGTTCGGGGCCTCGAAAACCGCCTCGATCGCATGATAGAGCTTCTGCCAAGTCCCATGCCTCTCTTGTCTTTCTCTAGGTATATGCAAGTGAAAAAGCTCCCCGCCGATGATCCGGCGGGGAGCGCAGGCGTGATGGGTTGTTTTGCGAAAAATCTGGCGTCCCTGTGCTGACAGCCTTTCCTGTCCGTCAACTCCATGGACCGACCGTGCCATGTCCGGATGGTCTCCTTTGGGAAAGCCGCTCAACGGCTCCGCATCCCTGTCTTGCGCCGTTATGCGCCTGTATATGGCAAGGCAAACGCAAGTATCGCCTCACAGCTGGCCATGGGGGGACAACTGAAAGCTCGGCTGACGGGGCGGCTCTTCTGGCCCCGGTGTCTGATCAGTCCCGCGTCAAATCACTTGTGCTCCAGAAAATCCGCCGCAAACTGCGCATACAAGGCGGCGCCCCTTTGCAGCACCGGCTCGTGGACTGTGTAGTGGTCGTTGTGGTTCCCCGCCGTCATGCCCAGTTCCTCGTTTCTTGTTCCCAGGAAGCCAAACACCGCCGGGATCTTATCCGCGAAGAATGCAAAGTCCTCGCTGCCCATCATCCGGGGCAGTTCTTTCAGGGCCTCCTCGCCATAGAGCTTCACGACCGCGTCGTGGGCGATCTCATTCAGCTCGTCGTCATCATTGTACAGGGAGTTCGCGTAATAATCATACTCCACCGTGGCGGTGGCACCGAACGCCTTGGCCGTATTTTCAGCGATCCGCCGCAGGCCCTCCTCGATCTTCATCCGGAATTCGCTGTTATAGGTACGAGTGGTGCCGAACAGCTCCGCGTGGTTGGCGATGATATTGTATCGCTGGCCCGCGTGCATCTCGCCGATGTTCACCACCAGCGGGTTCAGAGGATCATTCGTTCTGGAGATGAAGGACTGGATGTTGTTCACGATGGCCGCTGCGGCCAGGAGCGCGTCCACGCCCAGGTGGGGCTGGGTGCCATGGGCGGAAACACCGTCCACCTTGATCACAAAGTTATCCACGCTGGCCATGCGGGGGCCTGCCTGCACATTGATGTAGGGCTCCTCCAAAGTCGCCCACACATGCTGGCCCATGATGGCGTCCACGCCGTCCAGAATACCGGCGTCCACGTAATACTCCGCGCCGTGGCAGGTCTCCTCCGCGGCCTGGAAGATCAGCTTGACATTGCCGTGCAGCTCCTCCCTCGTCTCCATCAGCATCTTCGCCGCGCCCAGGAGCATGGAGATGTGGCAGTCGTGTCCGCAGGCGTGCATCACGCCCTTGTTCTGACTGGCAAAGGGCAGGTCCGTCTTTTCCTCCACCGGCAGGGCGTCGATGTCCGCCCGGAGAGCCACTGTCCGGCAGCCCTTGGCGGCCTTGCCGCCCCGCAGCATCGCGCACAGTCCGGTGTGCCCCGGGAATCTCTGGATCTCAGTGTAACCCATCTTCCGGAGCTCCGCCTCAATATGCTCTGTGGTCTGGACCTCCTCCAGGCTCAGCTCCGGGTTCCGGTGGCACCAGCGGCGCTGTTCCACGATATAGTCCAGTGTTTTTTCAGCCATTTGTCCGTAGTTCATAATAAAACCTCTTTCCTGATATCCGAAACGATGTTTTGTTCTTCAGCGAGCAGAGAGCATCACGGCCCACCGGACTGTCCAGGGTGCTGCCCTTTGTTCGCAGAGGGGATGCATCGAAGGGTACTCGATCCACAGTGGTGACACGCCGCTGGCCGGCACGGCATTGATTTTGCAAAAGCGGAACACAGTGTGTTCCGCTTTTGCCGTTGAAAAGACTTATGCAATTAGAACATTCCCTGGAAGATGCCCGCGATGATAACAGAGGTGATGGTCACGGTGGTAAAGCCGCCGACGATCATGGGCGGGAACATCTTGCTCATCAGATATTCTTTCTCTTCCGGTGTCTCCGCCAGGGCGGTGCAGGTGTTCTCGGTGATGATGGCATTGGGGGGGAAGCCATACAGCGCCGTCAGTGCGGTGGCGAAGGACAGAAGGAAGGGCATTTTCAGGATCTTGGAGATGATGAAGCACAGCAGCGCCATGCCGGCAACGCCGATGATGATCAGGGCGATCATGGGGCCGATGATACTGCCCAGCATCTGGGGGGTGCAGTCTTTCAGGCCATCGAACACATACATCATCAGAGCGAACATGATGATGCCGTAGGAGTTGCTCTTGTTCAGGACGTTCTCATCCAGGAAGCCGATGCTGGTGAAAATGATACCGAGGATCAACGCGTACACGGCGCCGCTGATATTGCCCAGGCCGGGAATGGGGATCTTGGCGCACTGGGTGGCTAGGTAGGCCACCAGGCCCAGCTTGCCCAGCATCATCACGACGGAGTTCCACTTGGCAGGCATGGGAGGCAGCAGCTTTCTCGCCGCACCTCCGGTCTCCAGCTTGCCGTTGACCGCGTCCACCTTGTTGGAGGTGCCCGCCACGGCCACATCGCCGGCGCGGTAGGCTTTCAGCATCTTCTTACCCTCCAGCTGGAGGCAAACAGCCGTCAGGGGATAGCCTGCAAAGCCCTGGACGCAGTACATGGCGATGGCAAACACAGCCGCCTCCGCCAGGCCGGCCTTATTGGCCGCGTCCATCATGGTGGTGGCGGCCACGATGCCGCCGGTCAGCGGGGGCAGGCCGGCGATGACATAGCTGCGGTCCATGATCATGGGGCAGATGATCAGCGCAAAGGCGCACATGCCCGCAAGGCCCGCAAGGCATACCACGATGGTCTTCCACTGCTCCACCAGCTGCTTGATGCTGATGACCGTACCCATGTGGGTGATGAGCAGATAGATACCGATGGTGCTGCCGAAGGGGATCAGCATCGAGTCGCTGATAAAGCTATTGGGCAGGACTGTCCAATAACCCACCAGAATGACCGCGGCGCTGACAAACACGGAGGGGATCCACGCCTTGGTCACGGTGGAAACCACTTCGCCAATGACATACACCACGGCGCACAGCACGAATGCAAGTGCAAAGTTATACATATTCCATATCTCCTCTCTTTTATTTAGCACATATCCGGTGGCGAGGTATCCTTTCAGGCCCCCAAGCTCTTTGAAAATATCTCTCCGCCCAACATGAAACTAATCGGTTTACTGCGCGTTGAAGTCCATTGCCACCTGCGCATACAGCATGGCGCCCTTCACGAGCTGCGCCTCATCCACGCAGAAGTTGCCGGAATGGTTGGGCCAAATGGCACCGCAGGCCTCGCTGCCGGTGCCCAGCATGGCAACAGCGCCGGGCACCTTCTGCATAAAGTAGGAGAAGTCCTCGCCGCCGGTGGTGGCAGGCAGGTCTGCCAGACAGTCCTCGCCCAAAATGGTCTTGGCGGACTTCTGGGCCACGGCGACCACCTCCGGGTCGTTGACCGTGGGAGGAACAATGCGGAGATATTCCAGCTCCGCCTCGGCGCGGTAGGTCTCAGCGGTGGACTTGACGATCCGCTCCATACGGTCCTTGAAGGTGCTCCACACCTCATTGCTGAAGCAGCGGGTGGTGCCGGTCATATAGCTGTTCTCCGCCACCACGTTCCAGCGGGTGCCTGCCTGGATGGAGCCCACAGTGACCACGGCCGGGTCCGCGGGGGAGATCTCCCGGCTGACGATGGCCTGCAGGTTATTGATCATGGCAGCCGTAACAACGACGGCGTCCACCCCCTGCTCCGGCTGGGCGCCGTGGCAGCCCTTGCCCTTGATGGTGATATGGAATTCGTCCGCGGAGGCCATCCGGGGGCCAGCCTCCAGAGAGACCATGCCGGACTTCACGTCCGTCCAAACGTGAATGGCGAAGCAGGCGTCCACGCCCTCCAGAGCGCCCTGCTCGATCATGGACTTGGCGCCCATGGCCACTTCTTCCGCCGGCTGGAAAGCCAGCTTCACAGTGCCGCACAGCTCATCTTTCATATCGTCGAGGATGCGGACGGCGGTCAGCAGCATCGCTATGTGGCAGTCGTGGCCGCAGGCGTGCATAATGCCCTCATTCTTGCTGGCATAGGGAGCGCCGGTGGTCTCCTGGACCGTCAGGGCGTCCATGTCGGCCCGGAGCAGGATGGTCTTGCCGGGCTTCGCTCCCTGAATCGTCACCAGAATACCGGTCTCTAAGCCACAGGGCCTCCAAGAGACGCCGATCTTGTCCAGTTCCTCCTTGATGGCCTTGCTGGTGTTGTATTCCTTGGTGCTGACCTCCGGATACTGGTGGAAAAAGCGCCGCTTTTCGATCAGATAATCCTTATATTTAGATGCAATCTCCTGCACATTCATAATAATTCGTTCTCCTTTTCTGTATTCTTTAGATTCTTTAGTTCTTTAAATGAAATGCACTCATAAAAAAGAATCTCACTCATTCAAAAATTTCAATGCGATGGCCGCCAGAGCACTCATGCCCACCGGCATGACCTCCTCCTTCACCGCGCACCTGGGATTGTGCAGAGGCGCCAGTTCTCCATCGTGTCCCGCATAGAGCATCAGATAGGCACTGGGAATTCCACCCAGCTTTCCGTAGAAGCTGAAATCCTCACTGAAAGTCATCGGGTCGGGCATCAGGACCACCGCCTCCTCGCCCAGTTCCTCCCGGACCGCATCGGCAGCAAGGTCGATCAGGTCCTTGTCGTTGAATGCGCTGGGATAACCATCGGCGTAGTCGATATGTACCGTATTGCCGGAGGCGGCCTCTATACCCTTTGCAATAGCCGTGACCTGCTCCTTGATTACCTCTCTCACGTTGTCGGAATAGGCCCTGGTCACGCCGCCAAACTTGACCTCCGCCGGGATCACATTGGGTGCGTCGCCGCCATGAATGCTTCCCAGAGAGAACACTGCCATCTCCATCGGATCCACACGGCGGGCAACGATCTGCTGCATCATCACGATCATCTGCGCACTGGCCAGCACAGGGTCCGTTGTGTTCTGCGGCTGGGAACCATGCCCGCCGCTGCCGGAGACGGTGAAGTCGAACAGGTCCACGGAGGTCGTCATAGGACCGGCGTGGAACCCGATCTGGCCTGCCCGCTGAGCGTCCGGCAGCACATGCAGGCCATAGATGGCGTCCACATGGGGGTTCTCCAGCACGCCCTTTTCCACAAGCTCCTTGGCGCCGCCCGGCAGCGTATCCTCGCTGTGCTGGAAGATCAGCTTCACGCAGCCAGCGAAGCTATCCCGCATCCCGCAGAGGATCTTAGCCACCCCCAGCATCATGGACGCGTGCATATCATGGCCGCAGGCATGCATAAAGCCCGGATTTTCACTGGCATAGGGCAGTCCGGTCTCCTCCTGCACCGGCAGCGCGTCGATATCGCAGCGCAGTGCTACGCAGCGCCCCGGACCTTTCGTACCGCAGATCAATGCTACAACAGCCGTGGGCACCGGGCGTTCAATCTTGTCGACTCCGTATTCCTCCAGCTTTTGCCGTATCAGGCCGGACGTTCTCACCTCTTTCCTGCCGATTTCGGGATGACGATGGATATCCCTGCGGATCTCCACCACTTCCGGAAAGATCTTCTCTGCTCTCTCTCTTATTCCGCTCACCAAAAGCACCTCTTTCACGCCTGCTTTTTACGGCAGTGTCCAGTATTCAGGGGGCTGTATTTGCAAAGCAAATATAGAAAAAGGAGGCCTCCTTTTTCTGGAATTTCGGTCTTTATAATACCCGAAATATGAACCCATGTCAAGTTTTTATGATAATGGAGCCGAATTTGGTGCCGCTTTCGAAAAGTCATGAATGAGTCCCCGGTTGATGTGAGCTTGGTCGGCAAACCTTTCCTCATTTCAACTCGAGGACTTTTTCTCGCTTACTTTTTTCAGCGCTATAAGCTCTTTTAGCCCCCGGCAGAGCCGGGGGCCTTTGGTGCTGTCAAAGAGCGAATCTCGATTTCTGGATCGGTGCCCAACCCTCCTTTGGCAAGGCAGGCAGCAATAACATTGCGGTGAACATCCAGCCCCATCGCGCAGGTCAATATGTTTTGCATCAAATCCCTCCCCGAAATATGCAGGCTGGGAATTGCCCGGGTGGTTATCCGAACTTTGCTGCTCGTGCCCTTCACTTGCATAATGCAACATACTGCCGTTCTCTTGGGCAATTCATCCACGTCGAACAAACGGGGTGAAAGTCCATATTCGCCGGGCGGTCACTCATCCCACCCGTAATCAACCGGAAGTAAACGAGGCTAAAACAGGCAGCAGTTCCCGCACTATCGGCCTGTCTTCTCTGGCTCTTCCTTACAATTATACAACGGGAAAATTTCTGTTCGGCGGTGATAAGCCTTTAAGAACCTGTATTCATAACCGGGGAATGCCGGATGGACAAGGATTTTTCTCGTCAGACAAGGAGATTTTCCGCAGCCATACTGACGTATGGCAAGGGAAAGCGACGCCGTATGGCGGGAAAAAGGCCCCTCAGGCGGCATTCAACGGTTGTGAATCCATGATGTTAAAATACTATTCAAGGGCCGAGAAACTTCTGCTGAGGCAATCGCCGCCGTGGAACGAGCCTGCTCCGCATAACCTCTTGAGTCGTAGAAAAGTTGTGGTGGGCAAAGTCTTGGAACCCTTGTGCCACAATGGATAGCAGGTTTTAAAGCCCCCTCAAAAGTTGGCAAGCCAGTTGAAGAATACTCTATTTTTGATAACAAGGCCTTTTTCCAAAAAATCCCTGTAAAAAGTTCATAAAACAAGAGGAAAACCGCCTAAATTCGAAGATTTAAGTGGTTTTTCTTGGAACTGCTGGATGGATTCGAACCGCCGGCCTCATCCGTACCAACCGGAATTTGGATTTTTTACAATATTTTTTGTTCGTTTGTAGTAATTTCTGTTCTATTTCATTTTCCTTTTAGCACTTTTCAAACTTGTTGTTTCCGCATATTCCACGCAGGTCTGTGGCTGTTTGTGTGGTCAAGGCCCATGAGGCAGAGAAGTAGATTTGCGCCAAACTTACGCCACGTACGCCAAAAAATCAAGCGCATAATAGGGTAACAAAGACCGACTCTCATTCAACATGGGTGTCGGTCTTTTACAATGGAACACCGGGTTCTTAAAACATGTTGTTGCCGTTCTTTCCGGTTTGTACTATATTAAAAGTAACCGCAAAAGCGGCAACGAGGGAAAGATACATGGCAAAAAATGAAAATTTGCATAAAGCCAAAGACGCGAAAAAAGATGAGTTCTATACGCAGTATGAGGATATACAGAACGAATTGAACCACTACGAACAGCACTTTCGAGGGAAAACCGTTCTTTGCAACTGCGATGATCCCTTTGAGAGCAATTTCTGTAAATTCTTCCTTCGGAACTTTAATTACCTCGGCTTGAAACGATTGATCTGCACTTCCTATGGCACTTCGCCAGTGGTGGGACAACAGCTTTCCCTGTTCGATGATGAAAACGAGCCTGTTGCCCGAGGTCACGGTTATGTCATGGATATTAGGGAAGTACCGATGGCAAACGGCAGAGGTGTTTCCGACGAGGATATTGACGCACTTTTGAAATCAAAAAAGCGTGGCGTCAAGAAGCTAAAGGGTGACGGCGATTTCCGCAGTGAGGAATGCATTGAATATCTGAAACAGGCTGATATTGTTGTTACGAATCCTCCATTCAGTCTGTTCAGGGAGTACGTTGCGCAGCTTGTGGCATACCAAAAGGACTTTTTGATTATTGGAAATGTCAACGCAATTACATACAAGGAAATTTTCCCTCTTATCAAAGATAATAAATTATGGCTTGGCGCAAGTATTCACAGTGGGGATAGAAAGTTTTATGTTCCTGACGACTATCCTCTCCGTGCAGCGGGGTGCGGCGTCGATAAGGACGGCAGAAAATATATTCGTGTGAAAGGTGTCCGATGGTTTACAAATCTTGACTATGCAATAAGACACGAAAAATTAGTACTGTATAAGAAATACTATGGGAACGAGGATGAGTACCCTCGCTATGCCAATTACGACGCTATCAACGTAAACAGAGAGAGAGCCGCAGCACGGCGCGGCAAGCTCCTCTATCGCTACCTCTACGACAGAATTGTCATCAGACGCAAAGTACAGACGACTGTATGACAGAATCGTTATTAAAAGAAAGATGTAGTGGGATTATGGGCGTTCCCATTACATTTTTAGATAAGTACAATCCAGAACAATTTGAAATTATCGGTTGCGCTGATTATACAGGGAAGTATGGCTCTGATGAAATTGGAATTAGCAGGATTGGTGAAGAATGGATTGCAAAATATCGTGCGCAAGGTGGCAGAGGACATTACACCGCAAATATGGCAAACCTTGTATATTACGATACAAGTGGGAACGCAAAAAACACCTTTAAGAGAATTTTAATCAAAAGGAGGGCAAGCAAGTGAAAATAGAGCCAAAGCAAATTAAGGTCAGAGAGGTTTTTGAGAGTTATGCTGACAACGGCGATGACGGTGTTTTTGCCTATGGAGGCAGACTTGCGATCCGCCCGCCCTATCAACGGGAATTTGTTTATGACAATGAGCAGGCGGAGGCCGTTATCCAAACAGTATTAAAAGGCTTTCCTTTGAATGTCATGTATTGGGTTAAGGTCGGAAACGACAGATATGAGGTGCTGGACGGTCAGCAGCGCACTTTGTCTGTTATGCAATATTTAAAACATAAGTTTTCTATCGCGTTGGAGGGCAGAAAATATTATTGGGACGCCTTGCCCGATGATAAGTACAATGCAATTATGAACTATGAATTTATGGTTTATATTTGCGAGGGAGAGGAATCTGAAAAGTTAGAATGGTTTCGGGTTGTCAATATTGCAGGGGAGAAGCTAACGGAACAGGAACTTCGGAACTCTGTTTATACTGGCGAATGGCTTTCAGATGCAAAGCGATATTTTTCCAAACGGAACTGTGCTGCAAAACTACTGGCAGACAAATACATTACTGGCGGCCCGAATAGGCAGGAATTACTGGAGAAGGCGCTGCGTGGTATCTGCGAATATCAAAGCATTTCTGAAATCACCGAATATATGGCGCGGCATAAATCAGATGCGGACGCAGATGAATTGTGGCAGTATTTCCAAGATGTTATCCATTGGTCTGAGAAGATTTTCCCAAAATACTTTTCGGATATGAAAGGGTTGGATTGGTGTCATCTCTACAATGAGTACCATAATCGCGCCTACAATTCTGCGGTCATGTCCGCAGAGGTAAAACGTCTACACGAGGATGAAGATGTGCAAAAGCCGAAAGGCATTTATGAGTTCTTACTTTGCCGAGATACCGATCCATTCGCAGGCAGATTGTTAAATCTGCGTGCATTTGATAAACGGGAAAAACTGGCGGCATACAGCAGGCAAAATGGGATATGCCCTGTCTGCGGAGAGCATTTTGAATTTGAGGAAATGGAAGGCGATCACATCAAGCCTTGGAGCAAAGGCGGGCAAACAACGCTCGATAACTGTCAAATGCTTTGTAAATCCTGTAACGGCAAAAAGACCGATAAATATTGAGATGCACCCCATTCGTTAGACAGTATGGCATGCTGCCTGACGAATGGGGTGTTTATTATGCCCGAAGAGGTACCTATCCGCTGGTATCGCGGATTCACCAGAATTTTTTCTTCTTCATGACCCAAAGGCAAATCAAGACCACAAGAACACTGATGCCGATGACTGCTGGGTAGCCGTATTTCCAGGTCAACTCCGGCATATTGGTAAAGTTCATGCCATACCAGCCTGCCACCAGAGATAGGGGTAAAAAGATAGTCGTGACGATGGTAAGTATCTTCATAATGTTGTTCTGACGAATATCGATTTCCGCCTGAAACAGTTCCCGCACCTGTAGGCCATATTCCCGCAGCATCTGCGCCTCATCCTTCAGCCGCCCAATACGTTTCTCCACCATATGAAACAGACGAAGTTCATGCTCATCGAAATACTCATTTTCATTTTCCTGAAATTCACAGACCATATCATCCAGCTGCGTATAGTACCGTATCCAGTTGGATATTTCTTTTCGTATTACCGTCATTTGGGGATTGAATCCCTCCAACTGGCCTGCCAGCACCTGATCTTCGAGTTGGTCCAGCTTATCCTCTAATTCTTGCAAGTGGTGCATATCCTTGGCGATGATCAGCTCCAGGAACGTATAAAAGAAACTGCCTGGACTCTTTTCCATCTGGGGATTCTCCCGGATCAGTCTCTGGATCATGGCATGGGCCACACCCGCATCGTCGCACAAAACCACATGGCTGGGTGTCATCAGATAGCCGAAGGCGATGGGTGCCTTTTCTTTCGTGTGCCGTGGGGTCACAATAGTCCCGCACAGATAATTTCGGTGGGGTTCAGCCTTACATACGCGGGCATCCCTCGCTGTAGGTGTATGGTGGAGAAACTGCTCCAATCCCGGGAGTTGGAGATTCTGGTCCAGCTCCTCCGAGGACAGCAGTGTAAGGACGCAGGTATCTGGCTCCGGCTTTCCAGACAGCGGCGTCAGGTTAGAACCTATCCTATATTGATACATAAGCGGCCTCCTGAATAGCTTCTTTTTCAGTGCCATTGTACCACTATCCGCACAAAGCGCAAGCCGCCTGCGGTTTCATCGTAAAAAGCAGTTTTAATGGTTCCACACACTGCAATTGGGGTATAACCAACATCATTTTCTTGACTGGTTCACCGGCGAGAGCTAAAAGTGCTGAGGCATTCCATGCGGCCCCAGCATTGCTGATGCCTGAAGGCCGAGAAATCGTATAATATATGAACGGACTTTTGTATTTCTGTTAACATTAGCACTCTCCTATTGACAGTGCTAATGTGAGAGACTATAACAGAGTCGTTCCAAGCGGGAGGGCAAAACAGCCCCCTCACACAGGGCATTTTAGTAAGGATTATGAATGGAGGAATGACTTATGATGCCCAGTATTTTTGGTGAGAACCTGTTTGATGAATTCTTTGATGACGACTTTCCTATGATCCCGATGCGTTCTATTCGGAATCCGCTGTATGGGAAGAACGCCAAAAACCTGATGAAGACCGATGTGCGGGAAACCGACAACACCTACGAGTTGGATGTTGATCTTCCCGGCTTCAAGAAGGATGAAGTTCAGCTTGACCTGAAGGATGGCTACCTGACCATCAGCGCCGCCAAGGGATTGGACAAAGACCAGGAAGATCAGAGGGGCAAGTACATCCGTCAGGAGCGGTACGCCGGTGCCTGCAGCCGCAGCTTCTTTGTGGGCGAGGGGATTGAGCCTCGGGATGTGTCCGCCAAGTTTGAGGATGGTATTCTGAGAGTATCTCTTCCCAAGCAGGTAAAGAAAGAACTGCCCAGGAATTCGACGATTGCAATTGAATAAAAGACAAGGTTAGCTAAGAACGGAGGCATGCATGATGAGTCGGACAACTTCCCGTGTGTTGTGGGGCATTGCAGGTGTTCTGCTTGCGATTGCGGGTATTGCCTGCCTGAGAAATCCGGGCGCTGCATTCACAAGCATGACGGTGATCCTTGGCATTGCGATGCTGTTCTCTGGCATCGTGGATATTGTGATCTTCGCCACTGCTCATAATGATATGGCTGGGTCAGGATGGTTCCTTCTGGACGGAATTCTGACGGTGCTGCTGTCTCTGTTCGTTCTTGGCAATGGGTGGTTTACGGCACTTACCCTGCCGTTCATTTTTGGAATGTGGCTGATTTTCTCCGGCATAACCAAATTCGTGAACTCCTTTGACCTGCAGCGTCTTGGAGTACGCGGCTGGGGCTGGTTCACAGCGATCGGCGTTCTGCTTGCATGTGCCGGTTTCTTCTCGTTCCTGTCACCCATTGCCAGCCTTGTGGCCATGACTACTGTTGTCGGAGTGTTCCTGATCCTGCAAGGGATCGCATCCATTTTGCGTGGATGCTTTTCGGGACGCCTTTGGAATTGACAGCAACATCGTGTAATTCAAAATATAACTGCGTGTTCAAGTGAATGTAAACGGTCGTGGTTTAGTAGTAACTACTGAACCACGACCGTTTTATATTTGGGCAAATCTTTTGAATTAGTTTTGAGTATCCTGAAACTCCTACTTTGTGATATCAATCTGAATATAGACAGTCAGCTTGTTTTGCCCCACATCAATCCAATCCATGGGCTGAGTACAATCATAATCGTAGTACAGCTGATAGCCCTCCATGGCATCAAATTCCACCTCCGTGGACTTATCCACCTGGAAAGTCTGTCCCTCGGAATCCTCTTTTCCGGGATTGATAACCACATTCAGATAGCAGGCGTCCTCCGGGAACAGAATATTCATAGCCGCCTGCTCCTCCATGAGCCGGGGTTCATCGTAGAGAATGTTGCTGCGGGTCACGGAGACTACGCTGCCGTCCTCGGCGCTGTGCTCCTTCATAATCATGGGGATGCTGTTGCTGTTTCGAAGGTCTGTGATCTCCTGATCATCCTGCCCGCTGATGGGCATAACGGAAGCGTTGGAGACGCCGGCTACTTTTCCATCCTTGCAGGTAACATTCAACGCCCGAATTTCCTCCAGCGCATCATCCTTGGCATAGGAGAAAGACACAACTGTCTCGCCGTCTCCCAGCGCCCGGAAGCTGGCGACAAAGGTGCCGTCATTGTCCTCCTCCGTGACCAGCTCCAACAGGGCGGTATCATTGATGGTGAAGTCCCAAATGAATCCTGCCTTTTCAGCGGGAAGGCGGACGGTCAGAATGCCTGCTTCCTGATTAATTTCATACCAGGTGTCGGAAGAAGGTTCTTCCGAGGAACTTCCCTCAGCATTGCTTTCACCGGCGTTCTGTTGACTGCACCCGGCCAGCATCCCTATCACGCAGGCGAGAGACAGCATCAGGGCAAGCGCCCTTTTTACGTTGTATTTTTCTTTCTGAATCATATCATGTTACCTCGATCCTATAAAGCAATCCATCAGGGATTCCAATAGCGGATGATCTGCACCACCTGCTCCTGCCGGACGGTGATGACCGTGTTATAGCAGTTGAAGGGCCTTTCGCTGGACTGAATAGCCGATGGGACGTCCTCATACTCATAAACCAAGCCGTCAGGCTCCTGTTCCAGGTCGGCGTGATCTTCAAAGGTGCAGTCTGTAGATAGGAGCAGGGTGATCGTTCCCAGATCATAGTAGATCGGCTGGTCATTCATTGCGTTGGTACGGTACAGGCCGTCATCCTCAATCATCTCCACGCCGCCGTTTTCGATGCCGCCGTTGATGATGACGGTGCTGTTATCCCGCTGGATGCTCTCAACGGTCACAGGATTCCGACAGACCTGGATCTGGTCGCCTTCTTTCAAACTCTGAATGTCTTCCAGTTCATAGCGGTCATAGTCATAGATCTCTGCGGTCAGGGAATAACCGTCCCCGGTTTTGACAAGGTCCGCTGCCGTGAAGTCCACGGAGTATCCGCCGTCGGCAAAGGCATCCTCCGCACTTTCCATAGGATACAGCGGCATGACGTACCCCAGCTTTTCCACAATGGTTTGGGCGGTGTCCAGCAGCACCTGGGCATCGCTGCCGCCGGCAACACACCACTGCATCTCGACCTCCGGGGCATACCAGCCTACCCAGGCCGCATCCTCGGACTTGCGCAGCTGCACGGAGACATCTTCGCCGCTCCAGTCCAGGCTCTCCGTCCAGTCAGCAAAAATGCCGGAGATGTCCTGGGGCTGCTCTGCCTTCAAGGCACGGCAGTAGTACGCCTGCCCACCCTGTTCAAAATTAACTTCGGCCATTTGCTTGTCGCTTTCCCCTGTGTCGATCAGGTAGTAGGCGGTGCCGGAGACGCTGTCCGGCAGGGGGATGGAGTACCCCAGCTGCTGAAACTCAGCTGCGCTGGATTCGTGCATGGGGTTTGCGATCATGGCCGGTTGGTCAGTGCCTCGGTGAGTCATGGTGACGGCAGTCACAACCACTGCAAGACAGGCGGCAATCGCCCCGGCACCGTACAGCCAGGGCCGCTTCTTTTTCATGGGCTGCTGCGCTTCCTCCAGCAGGTCATCGTCCACGGCGTTCATCCATTTCTGAAAACGAGTCTGATTCATAGTCCAATCCTTTCCTGTTCCAGTTCCGCACGCAGCCGTTCCCGTGTGCGGAACAGGGATGTCTTAACCTTTGCTTCGCTGGCATGGCATTCTTCCGCGATCTCCCGGATGCTCTCTCCGTACCAGTAGCGGCGCAAAAAGAACACGCGGGCCTCAGCGCTCTGACGGCGCAGGAAACCGTTCAGCACCCGGCGCAGCTCTGATGCATCCAGTTCTGTGTACGGATCACCCTGCCCGGTAACGATCCAAGGTTCCAATTCCTCAAAAGCGTCGGTGAGGGCGGTGCTGCGCTGGGCGGCAGTATTGTAGTTATAGCGGTCCAATGCCAGATTCCGGGTGATGCGGGCCAGATAGGCCCGCAAAGAGCGGGGGTGTTCTGGCGGGATGGCATTCCAGACACGAAGGTAGGTGTCACTGACACACTCCTCCGTGTCTCTGGGGTCTGCCAAGAGCCGCTGGGCCACACTGCGGCACAGCGCGCCATATTTCTTCTGGGTCTGGGTAATGGCTTCCTCACACTGCTGAAAGAACAGCTGAATGATCTGCTGATCTCCCATGGCGGCTGATAATTGTGCTTTCTTTGTTTCGATTTGTTCCATAGAGTTTCCCCCGGTACTTGAAGCGGCTTCATCCTATTAGACGGCACCATATCCGTTTTCGTTTCAGATAAAGCTATCAAAGTAGAGTTTCCATATTCAAATCATTTTTCTTACCTGATAGCATAACACCTTTCTCAGGATGATGACCCATCATTTCGATTTTTTCGTCAAAGCGCAAAAAGGAGCAGCCACCCAAAACGCAGTAAGGGTGACTGCTCCTTTTCAGCAAGGATTCTGTTCTTTGATTTCCAGAAGGAAAGCATCCAGAATTTGATTCACCAGCTGTGGCGCATCGGTGTTGGAATTGTGCCCCGCGTTTTTCAGCCAGCGAATGGGGATTCCTGCCCGCTTATGCCACGCCTTGTTATAACGGATGCAGGAACCGGCACGGTCCTTCTCTCCGCAGATCAGCAGCGCCGGGCATTGCAGGCGATACGGCAAATCCGCTTCCATGGCCTCCGCCAGAATCCGGAACCCATGTCCTGAAATCTTTGCATAGCGTTCCTGGTCCCCGTCGTAGGTCATCATCATATCATGCATCAGCTTCCGGCCGTATTCCGTCGTTGCTACACCCCGTGTGCCGGAACGCAGCAGCCACTTCCATGGATAGTGACGGTATACAGGCTCCATTCTTTTCAGGAGCCACAGCTCCGCCCCGGTTACATAGCTGCGCTGCAGCGGAGCGGAATCGATTGCCACAAAGCCTTTCAGCTTCTCCGGGTATAACTCCGCATAAGCCTGCCCAACATAACCGCCCATGGACTGACCAATGATGACCGGCTTGTCCAAGCCCTCCGAGTGGAGTATCCCGTCCACCCACTTTGCCTTGTCCATGAGGCTGAATGAAAATTCGAACGGCCAGGAAGCGGCGTGCCCGGGCGCATCCCAGACAACCACATTGTAGTTGCCTTCAAAATACGCCGTTTGCTTTTCAAACAGCCGATGATCCGCCGTCAGTCCCGGCAAAAACACCAGGGTCAGTTTACGATTGTCAGTCCTGTCATTGACCCAGTAATGGATCGTACCGCAGGGCGTTTTCCCAGTTTTCTCACGCATACGGGCAGCCTTACAGATTTAAAAACCGCTGCACGTCCCGGTTGCTGCCGAGAACAAAAATCGTCTCATCCGCCTGGAAGCAGTGGGTGGGGCCGGGCAAAGGCTCCAGATTGCCGTTACATTTTGTTGCCAGTACATTGATGTGGTACTTCTGGCGGACCGCCAGCTCCACGATGGTCTTCCCCACCCAGGAGGCCGGCACCGCGGTTTCGAAAATCGAGTGGTCGTCTGTCAGTTCAATGTAATCAAACACATGGTCCGCGGTATATCGCACCGCAGACCAATTTGCCATCTGCCTTTCCGGGTAGATGACATCGTCCGCACCGTTGCGCAGCAAGAATTTGGCATGGACATCCCGGGCCGCCCGGGACAATACGAAGGGCGCGCCATTCTCTTTCAGCAGCGCAGTGGTCTCCAGGGAGCTTTGGAAGTCATCGCCGATGGCGACAACGCACAGGTCAAAATTCCGCACGCCCAGGGATGCAATAAACTGCTCATTGGTGCTGTCCCCAATCTGGGCGTTGGTCACCAGAGGAAGAATGTCGTTGACCCGATCCTCATTCCGGTCCACAGCCAGCACCTCGTGGTGCAGCTCCTTCAGCTTTTCCGCCATGTGGCGGCCAAAACGTCCGAGTCCGATCAAAAGCACAGATTTCATATGGATACTCCTTTTAACCTACCGTTACCGGTTCCTGCGGGAATTGAGAGGAAACGGCCCGATTGTTCGCCGTGAATGCGTAAATCATGGTCAGGCCGCCTACACGCCCAAAGTACATGAGAAACACCAGGATCATTCTGCACAGCAACGAAAACCGCGCTGTGCCGCCTAAGGACAGGCCGACTGTACCAATGGCGGAGGCTGCTTCAAACAGCGCGTCCATCAGCGGGACCTGGTCGATGCAGCAGATCAGGATGCCGCCTGTGAGGAAAAACAGAAGGTACAGAAGGAAGATGGCGCAGGCGCTCTGGAGCGCACCATCCTGCACCCGCCGCCCATAACACTGGGTGCTGCGCCGTTTTTTGAAAACCGCGATGGCACTCAGCGCCAAAACCGCAAAGGTGGTCGTCTTGAAGCCGCCGGCCGTCGAACCGGGGGAGCCGCCGGTGAGCATCAGCAGGATGGTCAGCAGTTGGCTGGACTCAGACATCTGCGCCAGATCCACCGTGTTGAAGCCTGCTGTTCTGGGAGTAACAGACTGGAACATCGCCGCCAGCACTTTTTCCATGGGAGACAGGACGTCCCATTGCGGGAGCCGGAACTCATACAGCAGGAAGAACAAAAAGCCAAACAGCAGCAGTCCCGCCGTCGTGACCAAAATGAGCTTGCTTTGCAGCCGGTATTCCTTAAGCCGAAAGCGCCGGGTGGAAATATCCTGCCAGGTCAAAAATCCCAGACCGCCTACCACGATCAATAGCATGACGGTCAAATTTACGACGGAGTCTCCGGTATAGCTGGTCAGGGAGGAAAACGGCGACTCCACGCCCATCAAATCGAAGCCGGCATTGCAGAAAGCGGAGATGGAATGGAACACCGCGTACCACAGGCCGCGTCCAAGGCCAAACTCCGGGCAGAAGCGAAACGCCAAAATCAGCGCACCCGCGCCCTCGATAGCAAAGGCGGTTTTTAGAATAAAGCCCGTCATGCGGACGATACCGCCCACTTGGGGCGCGGAGATGGACTCCTGCATGACCCACCGCTGCTTCAGCCCGATCCGCTTGCCGGAAAAGATAAAGATCGCCACAGCCATGGTGACCACGCCCATGCCGCCCACTTGGATCAACAGCAGAATGACCAGCTGTCCAAACTGGGACCAATAGGTGGCGGTGTCATGTACCACAAGCCCAGTCACACAGGTGGCTGAGGTGGCCGTAAAAAGGGCGTCGGCAAAGGAGGCTCCACCCCATTCCCGGGTGGAAAAAGGCAGCATCAGCAGTGCCGTCCCCAACAGGATCAGCAGCAAAAAGCCGAAGATGATGACGCGGGCGGGTGACACCCGCTCGCTTTTCCATAAAGGCGCAAACACCGCCTGAAGCTTTTCTCTGAACACGCGGTCACTGCCCCCTTAAAGTATCAGAACATATAAAGATTATAGCACGGAAGAAATGAGGAGTTTATTAGGGTTCTTTACAGGGCATTAAGATTGAATAAAGGCGGGTAAGCCCTGGCTGCAAGTATCCCACGGCATTTATACAATCTTAATCTCCTGCGGAAAACGCAAATCTCACCCATAGATGTTTACGTTTATAATGAAACCAGGAAACGTGGTTTCATTGACCGTTTGCGCTTTGGGGAGGGGAACTGTATGGAAGCCTTTGCGCTGATCGCTGGTTTTCTTTATATCGCGGTGGTGGGATATCTCGCCATGGACCGCCTTGGGCATTTTCTGGACAAGGGCGGCATTTCTCCCTATTGGGATGAAACGGAGGAACGGCAGGCCCAGGACGCAAAAAAGGAGCCCGTGCATACGGACTCTTTCGGCAAGCAAAAGGGTTGCAATCCCCCGCACTCCAAGGTAGTATAAGGAATACCACGAAAAAAGGGGGCGGTTTTCCATGGCGGACGGGTATTATCCGGACTCTGAAGCACTGCCGCGGGAACTCCGGCAGACAGAAGGCCAGCCGGGAGGCCGGCTGAAGATATTTTTCGGCTATGCCGCCGGGGTCGGCAAGACCTACGCCATGCTGGAATCCGCCCACCGGGCCAAGGCCGCCGGCGTGGACGTGGTGGCAGGCTATATCGAACCCCACACCCAGCCTGAGACGCGGGCATTGCTGGATGGGCTGGAGCTGCTTCCCCCCAAGATCATTCCATACAAAGAAATGGAGCTGCGGGAATTCGATCTGGACGCGGCGCTGGAGCGCCATCCCCAGCTAATTTTGGTGGACGAACTGGCCCATACCAACGCCGAGGGCAGCCGCCATGTAAAACGCTATCAGGATGTGCAGGAGCTGTTGCGTGCAGGCATCGATGTCTATACCACCGTCAACGTGCAGCATCTGGAGAGTCTCAACGACAAGGTGGCCGCCATTACCGGTGTGTCCGTTACCGAGCGCATCCCGGACAGCGTGTTCGACTCCGCCGATCAGGTGGAGCTGGTGGATCTGGAGCCCGCCGACCTGTTGGAGCGGCTGCGGGTGGGGAAGACCAGGCAGGCCGAGGGGGACTTTTTTGCTGGCAAGAATCTGGCCTCCCTCCGGGAGATCGCCCTGCGGCGGACAGCGGACCGGTTGGACGCGGCGCCGTGGTCCGAGGGAAACGAAAAGCCGAAGGCAGGGGAACATATTCTGACTTGCCTTTCCGCCTCTCCTTCCAATCCCAAGGTCATCCGCACTGCCGCCCGGATGGCAAGGGCTTTCCACGGCGCCTTCACGGCCCTGTTCGTGGAGACGCCGGATTATGCGTCCATGTCCGAAGAGGACCGCAGGCGTATCAGCGCCAATGTCCGTCTGGCAGAGGAGCTGGGCGCCCGGATCACCACCACCTACGGCGATGACCCCGCGGTGCAGATCGCGGAGTACGCCCGTATCAGCGGCATCTCCAAGGTCGTTTTGGGCCGCAGCCCCCACCGGAAGGGATTTCGGCGAACCAAAAACTTGGTGGACCGGCTCAATGACCTTGCCCCAGATCTGGATATCTATATTATCCCGGACCAGCAGGGAAACAGCCGGGCAAAGCAGAGAGATCATCCCCGCCGGAGCGAGGAGCGTCTTTCCGCCAGCGACCTGCTGAAAATGCTGTTCGTTCTGGCGGGCTGTACACTGGGCGGCTATTTCTTTGCCGCTCTGGGCATCTCAGACACCAACATCATCCTGCTCTACCTGCTGGGCGTGCTGGGCATCGCCATGGTCACCACAGGGCGCAGTTACAGTCTGCTTTCCTCGCTGCTGTCGGTGCTGGTGTTCAACTTTTTCTTCACAGAGCCTTATTTCACTCTGCGGAGCGATCCCAGTTACATCGCCACCTTCGGCATCATGTTCATCGTGGCCCTGCTCAGTAGCTCCCTGACCATCCGGGTCAAGACCCAGGCGAAGATGAATGCCGACAAGGCCTACCGCACCGCCATCCTGCTGGAATCCAGCCACAAGCTGCAGACGGCGGACAGCGCGGAGGCCATTCTGACCGTCACCGCCCAGCAGTTGGGACACCTGTTGGAGCGGGATCTGGTGGTCTATCCCACAGACGGAAAGGGCGGGCTGCTGCCAGCCGTGGCCTTCCCCTTCGCGGAGGAGCGGGACCTTTCGGCGCTGCTGACGCCCGCTGAGGAAGCGGTGGCGGAGTGGGTCCTGAAAAACAACAAGCACGCCGGAGCGACCACCAACACCCTGCCGGGCGCCAAGTGTTTGTATCTCTCCATCCGAAGTACCGGAGGCGCTCTGGCAGTGGTGGGCATCGCTGTGGAAAGCGGCCATCCGCTGCAGTCCTTTGAGAAAAACCTGATGGTGGCTCTGCTGGACGAATGCGCCCTGGCGCTGGAAAAGGAGCTCACCATGCGGGAAAAGCAGCAGGCGGAGGCCCAGGCAGGCCAGGAAGCACTGCGGGCCAATCTGCTGCGTGCCATCTCCCATGACCTGCGGACTCCCCTCACCAGCATTTCCGGCAACGCCAATATCCTGATGGAGCGTGCGGACCAATTAGAGCCTGAAAAGCGCCGCAGCCTTTTTACCGCCATCTACGATGATGCCATGTGGCTCATCAATCTGGTGGAAAACCTGCTGGCTATCACCAAAATCGAGGATAACCGTGTCAACATGAACATGGAACCGGAGCTGCTGGAAGATATCTTTTCGGAAGCCCTCTCCCATTTGGACCGAAACGCCTGTAAACACCATATCCGCACAGAGCTGGCCGACGATATGCTGATGGCTGATATGGACGCCCGGCTGATGGTGCAGGTCGTCATCAACATCGTAAACAACGCCATCAAATACACACCCGAGGGCTCCCACATCACGCTGTCCGCCGAAAAGTCAGGGCAATCGGTCATCGTAGAGATCGCCGACGATGGTCCGGGTGTCTCTGCCGAAGCCAGAGAACGGCTCTTTGACCGGTTCTATACCGTGGGCAACGAACGGGGCGACGGGCGGCGCGGCCTGGGACTGGGTCTCTCCCTCTGCAAGTCCATCATCACCGCCCACGGCGGCACCATCGAAGCCATCAAAAACGAGCCCCAGGGAACCATATTCCGCTTCACCCTGCACGCATCGGAGGTAAACGCCCATGAATAAACCACAAATTCTGTTCGTTGAGGACGATACTGCTATTGGCAATCTGATCGCCACGACGCTGGAGACCCAGGACTACCAGTTCCACCGGGCGAAAAACGGTCAGCAGGCGATCCTGGACGCGCTGTCTTACCGCCCAGACGTGATGCTGCTGGATCTGGGGCTTCCGGACATGGACGGTATCGACATCATCAAAAAGATCCGCTCCTGGAGCAATATGCCCATCATCGTGGTGTCTGCCCGCTCTGATGACCGTGACAAAGTTGCCGCGTTGGATGCCGGTGCGGACGACTATCTCACAAAGCCCTTCTCTGTGGACGAGCTGCTGGCCCGGCTGCGGGTTGCTCTGCGACGGGTGCGGTATGACAGCCAGAAGACCAGCGAGGCATCGGCCCGCTATCAGAACGGCGGCCTGGTCATCGACTACGCCGCTGGCTGCGCCTGGCGGGACGGAGAGGAACTGCACTTGACTCCGATTGAGTACAAGCTGCTGTGCCTGCTGGCTAAGAACACCGGCAAAGTGCTGACCCATAATTATATCATCAGTGAGATTTGGGGCGGCTCAGCCGACAATGCCGCCGCGGAGCTTCCTTCCCTGCGGGTCTTTATGGCTACCCTGCGAAAAAAACTGGAGGCAGACCAGAGCCATCCTCAGTATATCCAGACCCACATTGGCGTGGGCTACCGCATGATTCAGTGCGGCAAGGGCCATGAAGCGCAGGATAGTCTGTAAGTCTGTCCTATGGTCCCAACGCCCCCCAGTGATGATATCGTGATATCGTGATTTGGATGCCTTTCACCTACTTGGAGATTCATCAATACTTCGTCTCCCCGTTGTACTTTGGGCCGGGCACTCTACACGACCTTTCCTACACCTCAAGGCATTGTTATCTGCCAGAGCGGCGGCGAAATTCATCTGACCGTCAGTCATACCTAAAAAGCCGTTGTCCACCGCAGTCATAATGATGGATCACAAAAAACATCCTGGCAGTCATAATGATGGATCACAAAAAACATCCTGAATGTTTAACATTTACTGTGAGTGTCAAACATTCAGGATGTTTTTGTCTTCGCTAAATTCAGGACCGATATCATTCAACCGTACAGCACTGTCTAAGTAAAGACACCTCCCATTACTCCATTGGAATAAAATGCAATAGTGTTAACAAAGAAAACTTTTTCTTTCTCTTTACTGCTCCAGTGAAATCGCACGGTCCACCATGCGGCTGGCTCGGCGGAGCTTCCATGCTATGCTATCCAGACAGCGTTCCCGCAGCTTTTTCAACGCCTGCTTTTCCGCCTTCTCCACGCAGTCTTCCCGCAGTCTGTTTCGGATGGCGATCTCCCGCAGGTCCGTTTTTGTGTAACCAAAAACGCCGAAGCTCTTCCCCAAAATATCCTGCTCACGCAGAGACTCCATAGTAAGTGCCCGAAGGACGATTTCCTCCGCAGATGCAAACAACCGATCAGACATGAGGTACTCAAAAACATCTCCGTCCTCCTCCGGAATCGGCAGGTCATAAACAGAGAAGAAATGCGTGGGATAGGCTACCGCCCTGGCTACTTCCGATAAAAAGACACCCAGGTCATCCGCGATTTCGCTCATCTCTTTCCCATCCCGATGATAGAGCATCTGCGCCTTGCGTACCAGCCCCATGCTGTCCCGGTCCAGGGAAAGGGTTCCCATGCTGGATTCCAGGTGCCGCCGCATCGCTCCGTCCAGAAATGGCACGATGTAGGTTCCGAAAGCTCCCTTGGAGCTATCGTAGCCGTCATTTCTCGCGCATTCGATCAATGCCAGCACCCCAACGCTCTCCAGTTCGGAGAGCGTTTCTTTCGTATAGCCGCTCCAACCTCCGTGACTGCCGGGGCGCAGGCAGTTGTATTGTCGGGCGATCCACTGCGCACGTTTTCGAATCAATTCAGCATGGCTATCACACAGTTCCGTCAGTGCGGCCTGGTCTCCCTGTGCGATTCGGTCCAGCAATTCCTGGTCGCTCATGCGTCCCCACCGCCCTTCCGGGGGCGTCCTCTTGGCTTCGTCTTCCGGGTAACACCGCAGTATGGGTAAAGCCTCTCACTGGAGATGGATCGTTCAAAGTCCTCGTTAGAAACATCCGCCTCATTGAGCGCATCGAACAGCATATCCCGGACCGTATCTTTCAGCCGCCGCGCTTCCTCCGCCGTAATAATGTCGCGCTTTTGATCCTTCCGTATCCGCTCAAAGGCAGTGAGCTTCGCCTGAATCTTCGGCACATCCCCGGCCAGTTCCTTCTGCACTTCGTAAGTTCCGAACTGCCGGCAGGTATACTGCGGTGCGTGAGGACATGCTCCCTCACAGTACAAGGTATGAGCTCCGCCCTTCACCAGAAAATATTTTTTGCAGACAACACACTGGCGGATGTTGTGTCCGGCATTCAGAGCCGTCATGTAATCCGCCTTCAACAGCATTTGCAAGCTGTCAGTAGTGTGCTCCTGGCAAATGGCAAAGCGCTTGTCCGGCAGCTCCCGCGGCATATAACTCACAACACACTGGTCATATTTCTGATAAAACGGCTCCTCCAGGCTTCTGGGATTAACGATCAGCTTCTCTACCAACCTCTCATCGTTGTAAAGCTGATAGAGGGAGGCGGCATAGTTCTCCGGAGAGTTATGCTCCAGCTTGGAGAGGAGAAAGTGGATGAAGTTATGGATCGTGGGATTGAAACACGCGACATCTCCCAGATAGCGTTCGTAGCACTTCATCTGCGTTCGATAATAGCTCCACTTCGTCTTCCGTCCTCCAGGGAAAATCAGAAGCGGGATTGGGATCTGGCCGGTTGTCTCCGCCTGCTCCGCCATGTCTCCCCATTGCTCTATGGAAAAATCCTCATAGTCCAGATCTTCTTCCGGCAGCAAGGAGCGGAACTCGGTGTACTGCTGGGCCTCGTTGAGAAATTGGCTGTCATCCCGAAGCAGGATCTGAAACACCCGGAACTCCATCATCCGCTTACGCAGAGCCACGAACTGGTGGTTGAGCTTCCACCAAAATTCCCGGTCCTGGGTTCGCTCGTACTGCTCCGCAAGGTCCTTCATGCGCCGGACGTTTTTTTGGATGCACTGATATTTCTCCAATGACAGGTTCAAAATATCCGCTGTCAGTTCGCCGGCGGAAAATAATTCCCCGCCGTACTCGATCGTATCCCCGTGGATATAGAAAACGATATCCCCGTCCATGCGCTTCCCTCCTCCGAAATAAATTGTCCCACGTGGAAAATAATTCGTCCCGACTTTTTATTATCTTATCAAAATCTCCGACACAATACAAGCAGGAGGGCATCAGCGGCGCCGCTAATGCTGTAGGATTACAATAGATGTTGGACAAGTGAATAAAAAAGGGATGAAGGATAAGGCCTTATCGGTTAAAGTTGAGTTACGACACAACAACTTGACGAAAGGAGGCCATATCCT
>JAETOQ010000045.1 GCA_021771635.1 Oscillospiraceae bacterium
AGATGTGGTCGGCAAACCATCTCCTATTGTATCGTTGGAGGTTTATCATTTCTACTCATAGGCATAGCCTTTTTGGATCCACGGGCATAGCCCGTGGTTTTCATTTTTACAATAAGAACAGCGCCCGGCTTTGCCGGGCGCCGCTGCTTTACTTTTTCTTTTTCCGAAGATGCTCGTCCACCTTTTTCATGCCTTTCAGGCAGAGATACATGGCGGCGGCCAGAATGCCAAGGCCCCCCGCCAGATCCTTTTTTCCGCTGTTCTTTGCCATTGCGCACCTCTCTCCCGCCGCAGGGCGGAGCTTAAAATGTGAGCCGCATGTCGTACCAGACCACACCGCCGTGGACGGACTGGGACACGCCCTCGTTCTGAAAGCCGAATTTTTCGTAATAGTGGATCAATTTCTCCTTGCAGGTCAGGACGCAGCCCTTCCGGCCCTGGGCCTTCGCGTCGGCGATAACCCGCTCCATGACCATGGCCGCCAGGCCCTGCCTCCGGTACTGGGGCAGGGTGTTGACGCCGAAGATCATCTGCCAGGCGCCGCTCTCATTGTGGAGGGCGGCATTTTCATACATCTCGTCCCGGAGGGTGGGCTCGTCGGTGACCAGGCCGTTGACAAAGCTGACCAGGGTGCCGTCCCCGTCCTCCAGCAGCCAGAAGTGGTCGGGATAGGCCCGCAGGCGGGCGGCGAAATCCGCCTCCTTCGCGGCCTCGGCGGCGGGGAAGCAGGCCGCCTCCACCGCGGTCACAGCGGCCAGATCTTCCATTGTCGCGGTACGGATATGCATGGGAAACCGCTCCTTATTTCAGATATTGATACACCAGCAGCAGCCGCGCGGTGGAGTTGGTCATGTTCACGAACTGGTAGGGCCGGTCCGCCGCGAACCGCAGGGCGTCCCGCTCCTGAAGCTGAAAGGCCTGTTCCTCCGCCGTCAGGCTGACGGTGCCGGACACCACCGTGGCGTGGCACACGCAGCCGGGCACCGACGGCTCCGGGGCATATTGGGCGCTGATGTACAGGTCCAGGAAAAAGCTCTCCTGCCGGGTGGTATCGTCATAGGGAAAGCTCCGCCGCAGAACAGCCTTGCCGCTGTCCAGCCGCTGGGGCTTGTTGTCCAGTTCCCGGCTCAGCAGCAGGGATTCAAAATCGTCGTTTTCCAGCAGCACCTCCGCCGGCACCTTCAGCGCCGCCGCCAGCTTGCCCAGAATCGCCACGGAGGGATTGGCCTCTCCCCGCTCAATCTGGCCCAGCATGCTGCGGGAGACGCCGGACTCCGCTGCCAGACGTTCCATGCTCAGCTTTTTTGTTTTGCGGATGCGCTTGATATTCTCGGCAACGGCGCGGTTCAGCTCCATAGGACGCCATCCTCTCCGGCAAAAAGTTTACTATACTGTGTAATTGCCTTTTTATAGTAACCGGATTGTCGGATTTTGTCAAGGAAAAGCGGGAGCCTTTTGGCTCCCGCTTCCGTTTTTTCTTATACCCGCTTCCAGCTGGCGCCGCCCTTGGTGTCGATGATCTCGATGCCCTGGGCCTTCAGCTCATCGCGGATGCGGTCGGCCTCGGCGAAGTTCTTAGCCTTCTTGGCCTCGTACCGCGCCAACACCTGCGCGTCGATGGCGGGGTCGCCCTCGCCGGTGACGGTGTATTCCCCACCCCCGGCCTTGGTGCTCTGAGTCTTGGCGTCCTCCGCCCGCTTGGCCGCCGCCTTTTCCAGCAGCGACAGGGACAGCACCTGGTCGAAGTCCCCGATCAGGGCCAGCTTGGTGGCGTCATTGGTCTTTGCCTTCAGCACGTCGAAGATGGCCGTCACGCCCATGGAGGTGTTCAGGTCGTTGCCCATCTGCTGGAGGAATTTTGCCTTGTACTCGTCGAACACGGCCTGGTCCACCGCTCCGTCCTCCGGCTTCAGCGCCGCGATGCGGGCGATCAGCTTGTTGTAGGCCGCCACGGCGTTGTCCAGGTTCTCATAGCTGAACACCAGCGCCTTACGGTAGTGGCTCTGGAGGCAGAACCAGCGGTAGGCCAGCGGGTCGTAGCCCTTGCTCTCCAGCAGGGAGACGGTCAGGAACTCACCCTTGGATTTGGACATTTTGCCGTCGTTGGTGTTCAGATGGTGGACATGGAACCAATGGGAGCACCAGGGATGGCCCAGATAGCTCTCCGACTGGGCGATCTCATTGGTGTGGTGGGGGAAGGCGTTATCCACACCGCCGCAGTGGAGGTCCAGATACTCGCCGTTGTACTTCATGGAGATGCCGGAGCACTCGATGTGCCAGCCGGGATAGCCCACGCCCCAGGGAGAGTCCCACTTCAGGGCCTGATCCTCGAACTTGGACTTGGTGAACCACAGCACGAAGTCGTTCTTGTTGCGCTTGTTGGTGTCCTCTTCCACGCCCTCCCGGACGCCCACGGCCAGATCCTCCTCGTCGTGGTCGTTGAACACGTAGTAGCGCTTAAGCTTGGAGGAGTCGAAATACACATTGCCGCCGGCAAGATAGGCATAGCCCGTCTCCACCAGCTTGGAGACGATCTTGATATACTCGTCGATGCAGCCGGTGGCTGGCTGGACCACATCGGGTGTCTTGATGTTCAGCTTGCGGCAGTCGTCAAAAAAGGCGTCGGTGTAGAACTGGGCGATCTCCAGGACCGTCTTGTGCTCCCGCTTGGCGCCCTTGACCATCTTATCCTCGCCCTCGTCGGCATCGGAGGTCAGATGGCCCACGTCGGTGATGTTCATGACACGGTTCACGTCATACCCGGCATAGCGCAGGTATTTTTCCAGCACGTCCTCCATGATATAGCTGCGGAGGTTGCCGATATGGGCGAAGTGGTAGACCGTGGGGCCGCAGGTGTACATCTCCACATGGCCGGGGGTATGTGTCTTGAATTCCTCTTTTTTATGAGTCGCTGAATTATACAGATACATGTTTGACGTTCCTCTCTTACTTTCTGTCGTTTTTATCGTCCGCGTCCCGCTCCAGAGCCGTGACGCGGCGGGTCAGACGGTTCATCTCTTCCAGGACCGGGTCCTTCACATGAATCTGGTCCACATCGTCGGCGTAGTACACCGGCTTGCCCGCCATACGGACCACGCGGGCGGGCACGCCCACGGCGGTGGCGTCCGCCGGGACCTCGGACAGGACCACGGCGTTGGCGGCGATACGGGAATTATCCCCCACTTTAAAGGGGCCCAATACCTTTGCCCCGCAGGAGATCATCACATTGTTGCCGATGGTGGGGTGACGCTTGCCCTGGTCCTTTCCGGTGCCGCCCAGGGTGACGCCGTGGTAGATCAGGCAGTCGTCTCCGATCTCCGCTGTCTCGCCGATGACGATGCCCATGCCGTGGTCGATGACCAGGCGGCGGCCGATTTTCGCGCCGGGGTGGATCTCGATGCCGGTCTTTCTCCGGGCGTGCTGGGACACCCAGCGGGCCAGGAAAAACAGGTGGTGCTGATAGAGCCAGTGGGCGATGCGGTGGTAGATCACGGCGTGGACGCCGGGATACAGGAGAAATATCTCCAATTTGCTGCGGGCCGCGGGATCGCGGCGCTGGTAGGCGGCCAGCAGGCCGCCCACCCGAGTTACTCGTTTTGCCATAAAAAACTCCTTGTGTTGGACGGGAGAAAATAAAAGCGCCTCCCGTACCAAAGTACGAGAGGCGACGAATCGCGGTTCCACTCTCTTTTATCACTCAAGGAGGCTCTTGACGCGAGCCAGACGGAGGGCTTCCACATCCCCCGCGCTCCCGGACGCACTTCGCAGTTCCCTCCGTAGGCGCGCTTCCAGCCGGTGACGCGCCCTCTCTGTCCTTTGGGTGGACTGTTACTCTTTCCGATCATCACGCTATTCATTTATACGTCAGTATATTAGCAGGATTTGTCCGGGGTGTCAAGAAAAGATTCTGTTCGTGCCTCCTACACTTTGTGTTGTTTTAGGCACAAGTGGACCTTCCTTTGTTGAAGTAACGGAGGGAGGTTCCTGTTGAACCTATCGGTTTATTTCATCAGATGAGAATAGTCCGCTATTACCATTTTGCATTCCTTGCACCAAAAAGCAGAAGGCCAGCCATTGACATCCCAGCTGCCGTATATGTCAGGCGGCAATAAGACGGCGTGTTTCTTCTTTAGGATCCTATCGCTCAGCAGTTTTGGATACGTCTCTCCCTCGGGAAGGAAGAAGTTGTATCCTCGCCCGCCTAAAATTCCCTTCGGCATCTCATTGCCGCATTTTGGACAGAGCATGGCACGAGCCTCCTTTTCAAATCGAAGTCTATCGCTTTGGTTACATGATATCCTGTTTCGTGGAGGATCGCAAGGGGGCGGTGGAATTACCGGCGATCCTGTCAACTGCCGGTTGACAGGTTTCCATCCCCTGTCGCTTGTCAAATGTGAGGGCTTTCGGTATAATAGAGCCAGAAAAAGGAGGGGAAGCTATGGAATTGAAAGACCGCATCGCCGCCGTGCGAAAAGCCGCCGGGCTGACGCAGGAGCAGCTGGGGGAGCTGGTGAGTGTATCCCGGCAGGCGGTGAGCAAGTGGGAGAGCGGCCAGACAGTGCCGGACGCTGCCACCATCGCACAGCTGTGTGAGGCGCTCCATGTCTCCGCGGACTATGTGCTGCTGGGGTGGGAGCCGGAGGAGGCGCCGTCCGCCGCTCCGGTCTATACGCCGCCGGACACCTGTCCCTGCTGCGGGCGGCCCGTCTCCGGCACCATCTGCCCGGGCTGCGGCTATGACCTTCCCACCGCTCCTCCCCGGGGGCCTCGGTATGCGCTGATGGCTCTTTCCTGCGGCTTTACCAATAAGGAACAGTACGCCGCGGAGCTTGTAAAATACTGCGGCGTCTCCACGGAAGCTGCCCAGGCAGTCATTGCCCAAGGCCAGGAATACGGCACCCGTATGCTGCTGCGCCGGGATCTGACGGACAGTGCCGTCCTCTACATCGCATCGCATCTGGATCATGACCATTTCAATCTGCGCATCGTGGAGGACTGCGGCGAAAGCGAAGACGCCCTTCTCGTAAAACCCCAGGCCATGGAGCTTCCGCCTCAGCCCAAACATTCCAGCGGCATCGGCTTCTGGGGCGTGGTGGGCGCTGTGATCGTGGCCCTGCTGATCCTGTCTTTCCTGTGATATGAAGCGGTATTGTCTGCCCATTGCGGCAATCGCCATTCTGTATGCCTGCAACCGCTTTGTGCTGGTGCCCCTCACTGATAACCGCCTGCTGGCATGGTACGGAGCGGACTTTCTGGCGGGTGGGCTGATGCTGTGCATTCTGAACGCCCTGCTGGCGGCGGCGAAGCGGCCGCCTCTGGCGCGGCTCTTGCCTGGAACGGCGTTTCTGCTGGGGTGCGGGCTGTTTTGGGAGTACATCACCCCGCTGTATTTGGCCCGGTCTGTGTCAGATCCCCGAGATCTTCTGGCGGTATGGCTGGGCGGGATGCTGATGCTTTTTATACAGCGCCAAATATGAAAAAAAGTCCCGCGAAACAGCTGTTTCGCGGGGCTTTTTTTCATATGGACTGAATGATATCCTTGTTCTTCACAAAGTACTCCACGCCGGAGTACAGGGTGGTCAGGGTGATGACCCAGACGCAGACGGTATTCAGCACCGCCGGGATGGGCAGGAACATCAGCACCACGCACACCATGGTGGAGGCCGTCTTGACCTTGCCGGACCATCCGGCGGCGATCACCCGCCCCTTGTCGGAGGCGATCATCCGCAGGCCGCTGACAGCAAACTCCCGGCAGACAACGATCAGTAGGGCCCAGGCGGGCATCTGCCCGATCTCCACGAACCACAGCATGGCGGCGGTCACCAGCATCTTATCCGCCAGGGGGTCGGCGAATTTTCCGAAGTCCGTCACCAGATTGTACTTCCGGGCGATCTTGCCGTCCAGCAGGTCCGTCAGGCTGGCGATGATAAAGATAGCCAGGGCGGCATAAGTGGCTCCAGGGAAGCCCCAATACAGCACGCCCATGAATACAGGGATCAATATAATGCGTAAAAGAGTCAATTTATTCGGCAAATTCAAAGTGTCCACGCTCCTTTAATCCTGTTCTGGATCGGGATGGTCCTTCCAGTACCACCACCTCAGCTTCTCTGTGTCCTGGTCCTCATGCTCGGCGAAATAGACCGCTGTCCGATACACATACAAGGCACATCGATCCTCCTGAAATCCCTTTTTCAAGCAGTCCAGGCGGTACAACTCCTCCGGGTCCCGGCCCCGCAGGTCCTCCACGGAATGGATGCCGATATCCTCCATGGACCGGGCGATCCGGGGGCCAACACCGGGAATGCGCTCCAGCGGATGCTTCATACCAGCTCCCCGGTCAGCTCGCCGTCCATGGTGCCGGTGAGCCGGACCGTCACAAAGGTGCCGGGGGGCACTTCCCCATCGGCGGTGAAATAGATACGGCCGTCGATGTCCGGAGACTCAGCATAACTGCGGCCAAAGAACATTTGGGCCTGGCCGTCAAAGCCCTCGCACAGGACCTCCCGCTCACTGCCCAGAACCGATTCGTTATAGGCGTCAATGATGTCGGACTGCACGTCCACCACCAGCTCCGCCCGCCGCTGGGCCTCTTCGGTGTCCACATGCTCCATCTGGGCGGCTTTCGTGCCCTCCTCCGGGGAAAAGGGGAATACCCCTGCCCGCTCGATCCGTGTCTCCCGCAGGAAGACACACAGCTCCTCAAGGGCCGCCTCGTCCTCGTAGGGCAGGCCGGTGATGAGGCTGGTCCGCAGGACCAGACCAGGGATCTTCGCCCGCAGCTTTGCCAGCATCTCCGTCAGGGACGCCTTGGTGTCCCTGCGGTTCATGGCCTTCAGGATCCGGTCGTTGCAATGCTGGATGGGAATATCCAGATACTTGACGATCTTCGGCTCCTCTGCGATAACGTCGATCAGCTCGTCAGTGATCTCGTCCGGGTAGAGATAGTGCAGTCTGATCCAATGGAAGTCCAGCTTACACAGCTCCCGGAGCAGCGCCGCCAGCTGGTGCTGGCCGTTCAGGTCCGTGCCGTACCGGGTGATGTCCTGGGCGATGACCAGCAGCTCCTTTACTCCCGCGGAGGCCAGCTCCGCCGCCTCGTCCAGCAGCTCGTCCATGGGGCGGCTGCGGTATTTGCCCCGCAGGGAGGGGATGACGCAGTAGGCACAGTGGTTGTCGCAGCCCTCGGCGATGCGCAGATAGGCGTACCAGGGCGGCGTGGACAAAATGCGCTCACCGCTCTGGTTGGCGGTGTGGATGTTGCCGATATGGCAGGGCCGCAGGCCCCTGTCCATGACCTCATAGATGGCCTCGGAGATGTCACCGTAGCTTCCGGTGCCCAGAATGCCGTCCACCTCAGGCAGTTCATGGAGCACATCCTCTTTGTACCGCTGTGCCATACAGCCGGTGACCAGGATTTTTTTCACCTGGCCCGCTTTTTTCAGTTCGGCCATCTCCAGAATGTTGTCGATGGCCTCCTCGCAGGCGGATGCCAGAAATCCGCAGGTGTTTACCACCACCACATCGGCGCCCTCGGGTGCCGCCTGGATGGTATGCCCTGCGGCCTGGACAGAGGCCATCATCTGTTCGCAGTTCACCTGGTTTTTGGCACAGCCCAGGGAGATGAAAGATATGTTGTAAGGCAAGGTGAATTCCTCCATTTTGCATGTTATGACGCCAGGGGATGATTATCCGGACTTTTTCGCCTGGGGGTGGGAGCTTTCCCGCCGTGGGCGGGGAGCGGAAACGGTAACGCTTTCTGCGGACTTTCCGCAGGGAATGCGCCCCCGCTTTTCTTTGGACGCGCCCAAAGAAAAGCCGCCGCGCCCGGTGGAAAAGAAAGGCGCTTGGGCGCAAAACGGCGCGCTGCGCCTTATTTGCTTGAAAACGAGGGGCTCCAGCAAGAGACTCTTGGTTGGCATTGTCAGACTCTGCGTTGGGCGCGGGCCCGGTCTTGCTGAATTTTTAAGATTTCAGCCACGCGAATCGGAGTTGCGAGGTCGGGCAAAGACTGAAAGGACCAGCGGCTAATGTCGCTGCCGCTGACCTGGAACGCCGGGGCAGCGGCAGCGGGGCTCGTTGCTGAAAGCCTTTCATCGACCACCCCGGCCCTGCACCCACGCCCTCAAATGCGGGGAAGCAGTTCTACCTCCGTACCGTGTATAGCGCACCCGGCAGAAGATTTCCGGACCTGGCGGCACATCTAACCACCAACTCCCGTCCGTCCAACTTTGTCTCAGAGGGACAAAGTTGGACACAAAGCGCCTTTCTTTTGGACCGTGCACGGCCCGTTTTCTTTGGGCGCAGCCCAAAGAAAATGGGGGGTGCATTCCCTGCCGCAACACGGCATCATTCCCCTCCCCGCCCGGAGGGCGGCGCTTCAGTCCTCGCTGTCCTCACCCAGCGGAGCGCCCCGCCAGGTGGGATCATCCGTGATGCCCAGCAGGTAGTCTGTGGAAACATGGAAATACTCCGCCAACAGGACCAATTTTTCAATGGTCGTGCCGCGGGAGCCCCCCTCCATCGTACAAATCGCTTTATTGGAAAGTCCCAGCACCTCGCCCATCTGCTTCTGGCTCAGTCCCGCCTTTTTCCGCAAAAGATAGACTCTTTCCCCAAAAACACTCTCTTTTTTCATAAAACCTCTTGACAATTTACTTTTTGTAGACTATCATAAAATCTACAAAAAGTAAATTTTATGACAGGAGTTTTTTATGAGTCAATTTCTCGACGACCTTCATTTCTTCTGCACTGCGGATATACCTGCACCGTCAGATCCGGCGTACCGTGCCGCCATGAACGCCCTCTGCGACATGGAGGAAAAAATCGAAAAGGGCATGGGAAAAGATTTCTTCCTGCGATACGATGATGCCAACCATCAAGTCCAGATGTGGCAGCTTTTGGAGTCCTTCCGGGCGGGCCTCCGCTTCGGCGCGGACTTCGCCCTGGAAATCTGGTGTCACTCCTCCCAGGTCTCCGACCCCAGCCGGTTCCACGCCGCTTTCACATCTCCCCAGGAATAGCCCCGGCGGAGCAGCGCGTCGGTCAGGCGCTTTTTCTCCCGCTCATCCGGCGTCCGCCCATGGAGCTTGCCCGCCAAAAAACGGTCGATCTGTCCGCCGTTTTCCGGTGCCTGGTCCAGTGCCTCGTCCCACAGCTCCCGGGGAACGCCCTTTTCATAGAGCTTGTCCCGGATGCGGGCGGGCCCATAGCCCAGCTGGGCACAGTGCCGCACCAACAGGGCGGCGTAATCCGCGTCATCGATGGCGCCAATGGCCTCCAGCCACTCGGCGGCGTACCGGGCCTCCGCCTCGCTGGCCCCTTTTTCCTGGAGCTTCCGCTCCAGGGAGGCCCGGGACATGGCCCGCTTGCCGATCAGGTCCGCCGCAGCGGCCTTGACGTTGGAGACACCCGCCGCCTCCTTCAGCCGGGACAGGGCGGCGTCATCCAGCTCGTCCCCTGCCCGCAGGCCGAAGTCCAGCAGTTCCTGCTCTGTGATCTTCAAACAGGCGCCGTCCGCCAGGAATACCAGCACGCGGCCCCGCTTGTGCCTGGACGCCTCGACGCGCTCAATCCTCATCCTTGAAGTCGTCGGCGCTCACGTCCACGGCCCGTCCGGCCGCTTTGGCGGCGATGCGGGCCTGGTTGCTCATCAGCTTATCGAAATTCCTGCGGATATCCGCCTCCAGCTGGGCGGCGATCTCCGGGTTGTCCTCCAGATACTTCTTGGCGGCGTCCCGGCCCTGGCCGATGCGGGTCTCACCCATGGAGAACCAGGAACCGGCCTTCTGCACCAGATCCAGCTTCACGCCCAGGTCCACCAGCTCGCCGTTGCGGGCGATGCCCTCGCCGTACATAATGTCGAATTCCGCCTCCCGGAAGGGGGGCGCCACTTTATTTTTGACCACCTTGGCACGGGTCCGGTTGCCCACGATCTCCGTGCCGTTTTTCAGCGCCTCGATGCGGCGGACCTCAATGCGGACGGAGGAGTAGAACTTCAGGGCCCGGCCGCCGGTGGTGACCTCCGGGTTGCCGTACATCACGCCCACCTTCTCACGAAGCTGGTTGATAAAGATGACGATGGTGTTGGTCTTGCCGATGGCGCCGGTGAGCTTCCGCAGTGCCTGGCTCATCAGGCGGGCCTGAAGTCCCACGTAGCTGTCGCCCATCTCGCCCTCGATCTCGGCCCGGGGCACCAGAGCGGCCACGGAGTCCACCACGATCACGTCAATGGCGCCGGAGCGGACCAGGGACTCGGTGATCTCCAGGGCCTGCTCGCCGGTATCCGGCTGGGAGATCAGCATATCCTCCACCTTGACGCCCAGCGCCCGGGCGTAGGTGGGGTCCAGGGCGTGCTCCGCGTCTATGAAGGCGACCTCGCCGCCCCGCTTCTGGGCCTCCGCCACCACATGGAGGGCCAGGGTGGTCTTGCCGGAGGACTCCGGCCCGTAGATCTCAATGATGCGGCCCTTGGGCAGGCCGCCGATGCCCAGGGCCACGTCCAGGGCCAGGGAGCCGGTGGGAATGAAGTCCACGTTCAGGCTGCTCTGGTCGCCGAAGCGCATGATGGAGCCCTTGCCGTACATCTTTTCGATCTGGGCCATGGCGGCGTCGATGGCCCGTTTTTTGTCATCCGCAGGCGCCGCGGTGGGCAGCGGTCCCTTGTCTCTTGCCATATGTGTTTCCTCCTAAAATCTCTATATCAGTCTATATCGGTCTCTTCCGTCAATTCTCTTGTCCTTTGATAAAAGCCCCAGCAAAGGAAGCCTAAAAGCATGATGCCGTACACGATAGCCGCCAAAAGCGCGGGCAATTGGTCCCATACCGGGTCCCAGAGCGCGTAGTCCGAAGGTCCGCCGAGGACGGCATCAAAATACCGAACGGTTTCCCAGGCCAGCAGCAGCGACAGTGCCGTCAGTCCATAGGCCGCCCCTCGCAATTTTCGGTTTTTTCGGTGGACGCCCCAGCCCATCAGTCTCCAGTCCGCCGCCAGCAGCACCAGCCACAGCAGAAGCAGCAGCAGCGCCCTGGGACTTCCAGCCGATTCCATATACATCCACAATCCCACCAGCGCATCCATTTCAAATCTCCGTGCACAATGTACCGAACACCACCCGCGGGATGTCATGCAGGTCCTTGACCACCTGGATGTCGCCAAAGCCCTGTGTCCGCATGATGCGGAGCACACTGTCCGCCTGACCGATGCCGACCTCAAAGTACAGCCGTCCGCCGGGGACCAGGCAGGCCTTCCATTTCTCTGAAATGCTGCGGTAGAAATCCAGGCCGTCATCGCCGCCGTCCAGGGCCAGATGGGGCTCATAATCCCGGACGGAGACATCCAGGCCGCTGATATCGGCGCGGGGGATGTAGGGGGGATTGCTGATGATGCACTGGAACTCTCCCAGGGACCGTTCCGGCTTCTCCCGGGCATCCACCTGCATGGGGACCACTCGGCCGCTGAGGCTGTTCCGGCGGATGTTCTGGCGGCAGATCTTCAGCGCCGCGTCGGACCATTCGCCCAGCACCACCCGGGCGTTGGTCGCCTGGGCCGCCACGGCCAGACCGATGCAGCCGCTGCCGGCGCACAGGTCCAGCGCCCGGCAGTCCCCCAGCGTCTTCACATATCCGATGGCCTGCTCCGCCAGGACCTCCGTGTCCGGCCGGGGGATCAGCACGTCCCGGGAGATGTCCAGGGGCAGGCCGTAAAACTCCCATTCGCCGATGAGGTACGCCACCGGCTCCCCGGCCAGGTGCCGGTCCACCAGGTCCCGCACCCGCCGCTCCAGCTCCGGGGAGGCGTACAGTCCGCCGTCCCGGGCCAGCTCCTCCCGGCTCTTGCCGGTGCCGAAGCACACCAGCTCCCGGGCCTCCAGCGTGGCGGCGTCGATGCCGGACTTTTTGAGCTGCTGGCGGATATCCAGATACAAATTGTTATATGTGATAGCCATAACGTCGTCGCAAAGTCCGCTCAACTTCGTTTCCACCTGCGGCGAAAACTTTGTTCGCTCCCTTGCTCCTCCTTTTCCTCCGCAACCCTCCAGAGGGGTTTCTCTTGTCCCTCCGGGACAATTCACCTTCACGCTCCGCTGGTTTGCGGAGGAGTTTTTACCAAATGTCCTTTCCCTTTTCGCTGGGCAGGACCAATTCCAGGGACCGGATGGCACACTCGATCATGCTGTCGTCCGGCTCGTTGGTGGTGAAATTCTGCATCCACATGCCGGGGGCCGTCAGGACTTTGGCCAGGCGGCTGTCCTGCGCGTGACGGCCCACCCAGCGGTTGAACTCATAGGTCACGCCCACCACCAGCGGCAGCAGGACCAAATGCACCAGCGTCCGCAGCCAGGCGTTGGTGATGGGCCAGATGCCGAACACCACGCTGGAAAACAGGATGGACACAAAGATGACCACGAACAAAAAGCTGGTGCCGCACCGGGGATGGTGCCGGGGCTGGACGCGGACGTTCTCCACCGTCAGGGGCAGTCCCGCCTCATAGCAGAAGATGGTCTTGTGCTCCGCGCCGTGGTACTGGAACACCCGGTAGATGTCCCTCTGTCTGGAACAGACGATCAGGTACAGCAGGAAGATGACGATCTTCAGCAGACCCTCCACCAGGTTGCGGCCCCACATGGGGAATCCGGGGAAAAAGTGGAGGATGGCACCGGTGACCAGGGTGGGCAGCACCATGAACAAAAAGACAGACATGCCAACGCCCAGCACCACCGCCAGGGCGACGACGGCGCTCTCCAGCTTTTTGCTGGACAAGTGCTTTTCCAGCCACAGCTCAAATTTGGAGGGCTGGGCCGCTTCCTCCTCCGGATAAAAATCCGCGGAGTACATCAGGGCTTTCACGCCGTTGACCATAGAGTCCAGGAAGTTGACCGTGCCCCGGATTAGGGGCACGCCCAGAATGGGGTAGCGGTCCTTGATGAATTTCAGGTCCTCCACCTTCTCCACCAGGGCACCTTCCTGGTCCCGGACCACGATGGCCTGCTTCTCCGGTCCGCGCATCAAAATGCCTTCGATCAGCGCCTGTCCGCCGATGCTGGTGCGGAAGGCGCAGGACTTGTTTTCTGCCATGGGGTTTCCTTTCTATGTCAGTGTATCACAGGTTTTCGCAAAGATCAAACATTCGTTCTGTTTTGTATCATTCTTTTTCCGGCAGGCGGATGGTCACGATGGCGCCGCCGCCATCCGCGTTCCCGATCTCAAAGATGCCGTTGTGGAGGCTGATGATCTCGTCGCACACCGCCAAGCCGATGCCGCTGCCCCGGGCCTTGGAGGAGCCCTTGTAAAACTTCTGCTTGACAAAGGGCAGTTCCTCCTCCGGAATGCCGGGACCGAAGTCCCGCACACGGACCACCTGGTAGCCCCCCTCCTTGGAGACGGAGGTCATGATACGCTTTCCCGCGCCGCCGTGCTTGGCGGCATTGTCCAGCACATTGCAGAACACCTGCTTCAGCCGCTCCGGATCGCCGGAGATGGGCGGCAGGATCTCGCCGCCGTCATCATATTCCAGCTCGATGCCCTCCTGCCGAAACAGCTCCCGATAGGTAAAAGTGGCGTCCTCAAATTCCGCCTGCAAATCCACCTGTTCGATGCGGAGGGTGAACCGGCCGTCCTCCATCTTGGAGAATTCCAGCAGTTCCTCCACCATGGTGGAGAGGCGCCGGGACTCATTGAGGATGATCCGGATGCCGCGGCGCACCTGTACCGGGTCGCCGGTGGGGTCCTCCAAAATCGTCTCGCCCCAGCCGTTGATGGCGGTGAGGGGCGTCCGCAGCTCATGGGAGACCGAGGAGATGAACTCGCTCTTCATCTTCTCGTTCTGGCCGATCCGCAGGGACATATCGTTGATATTCTCCACCAGCTCCCCCAGCTCGTCGGCGTATTTGTTCTCGATCTGGAAGCCGTAGCTTCCCGCGGAGATCCGCTTGGCGGCCTCCGAGACCACCGCCACCGGCTCCACCACGTTGTTGATGAAAATCAGATTGGAGATGATGACCAATGCCATACACAGCATGGCGATCAGGGCGATGGTCAGCACCGCCAGCATGACCTGCCGGTTCACCAGCCGTACCGACGTCACAAGGCGCAGCACGCCTCTGACCTTTCCCTCTGAGATCAGCGGATGGGAGACCGCTAAAATCATCTCGCCAGTCTCCGGGTCCTGTCCCAGATAGTGCTTCATCTCGCTCTTCGTAATGGCCCACGTGATGTCATCTGTTCCCGGCGAGGTGCCGGACGTCAGTCCCGAGGTGGATACGATGACCGCGCCGTTATTGGAGAGGAACTGTAATTCGATCCGGTCCTTGTCCGCATAGTCGCTGGCGGCCTGCACGGCTTTTTGATAATAGCTGCTGAAGCCGTTATCCATAAAATAGTCGTTGAAGGCGCCGGCCTGGGCCTGGGCCTGCTTCTCCAGGCCGTCCCGCATGGAGCTATAATAATAGTTTGATACGCCCATGGAGAACAATACCACGGTCAGCACCAGCAGGATCAGCACCGGCAGGACCGTGTTGAAGATCCATCGCTGCCGGAGTCCCCGCAGCCGCAGAGCCTTCCATCTCAAATTTTTCTCCTCCTCAGCCACGGTCTCACCTCCTGCCGGCTGTCTCTGTCAGTTTTTCCTGGTCAGCTCCCCCACTTGTAGCCATATCCCCACACGGTGGTGATATGGGTCGGGTTCTGCACATTGTTTCCCACAGAGCTTCGCTCTGCGGGAGCCCTTTTGATTTCACTTGCGCGGCGGAAATGAATTCCGCCTGGCGCCAAGATTTTGACTCCGTCAAAATGCTTGTACACGCTTCCGCGTGCCCCGCTCTGCGGGGCCCCGGATCATGTGTCCGTTCCCGAATCAGCTCCCCCACTTGTAGCCATATCCCCACACGGTGGTGATATGGGTCGGGTTCTGCACATTATCCTCGATCTTCAGCCGCAGGCGGCGAATGTTCACATCCACGATCTTCAGCTCACCGAAGTAATCCCGGCCCCAGACCATGTCCAGGATCTCCTCCCGGGACAGCGCCTTGCCGGGGTTCTCCATGAATACCTTCATGATGGAGTACTCCACCTGCGTCAGCTTGATCCGCTGGCCGTCCTTTTCCAGCGTCCGGTTGCGGGTGTTCAACAGGAACGGCGGGGAGTACAGTTCTCCCGTCTGGACGGGGTCCTCCCCGCCGGCCCGGCGGAACAGGGCGTCCACCCGGGCGGTCAGCTCCGCCGGAGAAAAGGGCTTGGTCACATAGTCGTCGGCGCCGGTCATCAGCCCCGTCACCTTGTCCATCTCCTGGGAGCGGGCGGTCAGCATGATGATGCCGATCTTCGTATTGGTAGCCCGGATCCTGCGGCAGACCTCGAATCCATCGATCCCCGGCAGCATGATATCCAGCAGCGCCACCTTGGTATTGGGGTTCTCCTTCAGCCGCTCCAGCGCTTCCTCGCCGCTCTCCGCCTCGATGACGTCATAGCCCGCCCGACGCAGATTGATGACGATAAAACTGCGGATACTGGCTTCGTCTTCCAAAACCAACACTTTTTTCATAGCATGTATCCTCTCCTGCACCTTAGTTGTCTCCCGAGACCCATTCCTTGGTGATCCGGCTGAACGCGGCCCGGACCTCGTCCTCAGTGACGCCGTATTCCAAGCCCTGATTGGCCTCCAGCAGTTCCGCCACATAAATGGTCTCCTGCTGCCGGGCGAGGTTAAAGCGGTTTCCGCGGACAGCTTTGGTCTCCCGGTTGGCGCCGGTGATCGTGGTGATCCGGAGGAAGGGCTCCGGCAGTTCACCGTTCTCCCCCCGTGTGTAAAAGGTCACGGATGCCTCCTCCGATCCGGAACTGCGGCTCACAAGGATCCGCCCGTCCCAGCTCTCCGGAAGCCGCAGATACCAGCCGTCCTCAATGTCGTGATATGTGCTCAGCACCGTTGCGGAGGTGCCGTCACTGCCGTACGCCTTCCAGTCGATGCGCTGATAATAGCCTTGTTCATCGTCCCACGTCGGCAGCGGCACCGAGCAGGGCACCTCCGTAATGCCGTCGCCGTTGATATCGGTCGGATAAAGGCTCCGGAACAGCGATATTTCCGTGGACACGCCTGTGACCGCCGACAGCACGATATTGGTGAATTCCTGATCCCGCATGGTCAGGATATCCGTGATGGTCCGGACGGATTCCGTCACGCCGGTCACGAAGAGCGCGGGAGTGCCGTCCTGCAGGGTGCCGGCGAGCACGCGGCCCTGCTGGCCGCTCAGTTCCGCCATGTCCATGGAGATGCGGGCGGTGGACTCCAGTGTCAGCCCACCGGGCTGCCAGCTGTAATAGTCCGCCACACCGCCGCCCTCTTCATCAGCAGCGTGAAGCACCACCAGTTCCTGGCGCTGATCCTGGTCCAGATTCGTGACCGCGTATTTCACATAGTTCGTGCTGCGAATCAGCTCCTCCGTTCCTGTTGACCGCAGGGCATAGACGGACAGCGCCTGCAGGGCCGCGGTGACTTTCCAGCCCACGATCAGCTCCGTTTTGCCGTCGCCGTCCAAATCGCTGTAAGAAATGCTGTAAATGGCGGCGCCGCTCCCCTCAACTACTGCAGCCAGCTCATAGGTGTCGTCTTTTGACTCAAAGATGTATATCTTCAGCGGTTTTTCATCCGCAGAATTTCGGAAAAAGGCCAATGCCTCTTTTTTTCCGTCGCCGTCCAGGTCGATCAGCTGAACCGGCTGGATATTGGTGCCGGAAGTCGGCGCGGCATACTCAGCGCCGCCCTCCAGGATCTCATTGAGCTGATTGTTCAGCTCTGTATATTTGGCCGGCAGTTTCGGGAGGCTGTACAGTTCCTGCGGATTAAACGTCAGCTTCGCCACCGATCCACAGCCCGTGGCGGACAGCAGTATTGCCAGTACAGTCCCCAGCAGCAGCGCGCCCCGCCAAAAACGTTTCACAGTCCTTCCCCCTCTCAAACCGGTTTCCTCCAGGTCATATTTTTGCAGATGCGCATAATTTAACGCATACATAATAGCACGTTTCCCAGCTTTTGTGTAGCCTTTCTTCTGATTTTCCACCGTTTTTAACGGTCTGTTCATTTTTGCCGAAAGCACGCAGATCAGGACGTCAAGTTTTCCAGAAAAACAGGCTCTCCGCCTGGGCCAGCTGCGACAGCAAATGCCGCAGTTCCTGATTGGGGTGATAGACGGCCATATGTAAGAACCTGTATTCATAACCAGGGAATGCCGGAGGGGCGAGGATTTTTCCCGCCAGACAAGGAGATTTTTCGCAGCCATACTGACGTATGGCAAGGGAAAGCGACGCCGTATGGCGGGAAAAAGACTGCTCAGACGGCGTTCAACGGTTATGAATACAGGTTCTAAGTCATCTCCGTTTACAAGGATCATGGCCTCGTCGCCGTCTGCGAGGATGTTGAGATAGTCCCGCTTCTTCCACTTGGCGGCCACACACTGAGCGGCATATTCCGCCAGCCTCAAGGGTGGAAGATCCTGTTCCCAGCCCTTGTAAAAGCTGACCGAGAAAGCATAATAGCAATTCAGTCTCAGCAGGATCCGGAGAAATTTTTGATACAGATCCCTGATCTCACTGCCCTGCTGGAAATACTGTCCCACCGCAAAATACCGCTCTCTATGTTCCCGCGGCACTCTACGGGGTGGGGGAACATGTCCACGACATAGCAGTCCTTCTCCAACAGCTCGTCGATCTTGCCGCATAGATCCATTTTTCCGCCTCCCGTGAGGTCGATTTACGAAACTGACTATACCACGCAAAACAATCCGCTGCCTCGGCTAAACCGCCAGTCTCCTGTTTCAGCAGCCCTGACTCAATTGCGGAAATTCAAAATCTGTAGGATTGTCAAACATATTGGACAGCAAGCTCTATGGGAGATAACCAGTTGAGGGGCCTCATGGGGAAGTTGTTGGAGCGGCGGTTGTGAAGGGTAAGCTGCTTTTCAAAATCC
>JAETOQ010000153.1 GCA_021771635.1 Oscillospiraceae bacterium
TGCTGGTAGCTGAGATCGAGCCTTTCGCCTTCTATGCGTGCGCTCCACACGCCGTCCTCCGATGTCCACTGGGCACTCAGCAGTTCCAGCATAGGCGCCGCCGGGTTTTCCATGCCAGGACGGTCTAAGACCTGGAGGCCAAAACGCAGATACAGCCCCGTTCCCACTAAAGCAGCCAAAGCCGCAGAAGCCAGGATACCCAGAATCTTCATTTTTCGATTCATCCCTGGAGATCGCCGTCATCGAAAGGATCACCGCACTGGGGGCAGAACTTGGGAGGATGGGCAGGATCGGGCGGCTCCCAGCCGCATTTGTCGCACTTGTACTGGGGTACGCCGGCGGGCTTGGGCTTGCCGCATTCGGCGCAGAACCTGCCCTTATTCACCGCTCCGCAGGAGCAGGTCCATCCGGCGCTGTCCGCAGGCTTGGGCTTACCGCACTCCGGGCAGAACTTCCCGGTGACCGTGGCTCCGCAGCTGCACTGCCAGCTTCCGGCGGGGGCGGGCTGGGGCTTACCACAGCTCTGGCAGAACTTGCCCGTGTTGCCGCCCTGGCCGCAGGAGCAGGTCCAGCCAGCGGGAGCCGCGGGGGCGGGCTGCTGGGCCTGCTGCTGCTGACCCATGGCGTAGAGGTTTTGTGCGTTCATGCCGCCCATCTGACCGGCCATCCCCATACCCATAAAGGCCATGGCGGGCCCGGTGGCGGTGTTGGAGGCCGCAGCCTTCATGGCCTCGGCCTGAGCACGAGTCAGAGCACCGGCGGCACGGGTGGGATCGGAGTAGGCCGCCTCCCGCTGCATCTCCTTGATCATCTGCTCGTCTTCCTCGTTGGCCTTCACGGAGTTGACGCCCACTGTGCCGATCTCGATGCCGCGCTTGTCCCGCCACTTCTCCGAGAGGATGTCCTTCAGCGCCTGGGACAACTCCTCCGTGTGGCCGGGCAGAGCGGAGTAGCGGATGCCCATTTCACTGATGCGGGCAAAGGCGGGCTGGAGGGCGGTCAGCAGCTCGCTTTTCAGCTGGCTGTCGATCTCTGTGCGGCTGTACGACTGCGCCACGTTGCCGCAGACGTTGGTATAGAACAGCAGCGGATTGACGAGCTTGTAGCTGTACTCGCCGAAGCAGCGGATGGAGATGTCCAGGTCGATGCCCGCCCGCTGGTCCACCACCCGGAAGGGGACCGGAGAGGCGGTGCCGTACTTGTTGCCGATGATCTCCTTGGTGTTGAAATAGTAGACCCGCTGGTCCTTGGGGGCCTCGCCGCCGAAGGTGAACCGCTTGCCGATCTGCTGGAACACCTGGCCGATGCTCTCGCCCAGATTGCCGGAAAAGATGCTGGGTTCGGTGGAGGCGTCGAAGGTAAACTCGCCCGGCTCGGCGCAGACCTCCACCACCTTGCCCTGCTCCACGATCATCATGCACTGGCCGTCGGCCACGGCAATGATGGAGCCGCTGGTGATGATGTTGTCGCTGCCCTTGGTATTGCTGGAGCGGCCAGAGGTGCGCTTTTGCCCCTTTACCGCCAGAATGTCCGCGGGGATGGACTCGCAGTAAAAATACTCCTTCCACTGGTCGGCCAATACGCCGCCCGCACTGCCCAATGCTGCCTTAATAAGTCCCATAAGTAGTTCCTCCTTGTTTTCTTGTTGGATATGTCTGCTTTTTGACTATACCGAGCTTACTTTTTCGCCCATTACCGGCACCACTGG
>JAETOQ010000046.1 GCA_021771635.1 Oscillospiraceae bacterium
GGCTATCAGACCGACCGGACCGCCGACCTGACGGCGTATCCCGACCACGCCAGCGTGGCGGCCTACGCCAAGGACGCCATGAGCTGGTCCGTTGCCAACAGCATCGTGGGCGGCACAACCCAGGGCACGCTGAACCCCAGCGGCACCGCCACCCGCGCCCAGTTCGCGGTCATCCTCCAGCGCTTTGTGGAACATGTGATGTAAACGCCTGCCGGCGTTCCGCCCCGGCGGACACTCTTTCAGCTGTTTGCTCTTATACAAAAAACGGAGAGCGCCCGGCCTGCAAAGGCCCGGGCGCTCTCTGTTTGCCAGCCGTCAGTCAGCAGGCAAAAACGTGCAGACACAGAAAAACAGGCGTGCCGGAAACGGCACGCCTGTTGGGCTTTATTCCTGCGGTTCCTCGCCGGCGGGAGGTTCCACGTCCTGAGCGGAGGCCTCGGCGGGCTCCTCCGGGATAGGCTCTTTCTGCGCAGCTTCCTCCGGCGCCTCGATCTTCTGGGAGATCATATGCACCTTTTTGGCAGGTGCCTCGATGGTCTCCGGCGTGGAGGGACGGAAGCCGGACTCCGTGGGACGGGTGGAGGCATAGGGGTTCTCCACCAGCGCCGGGTCCCGGCCCTCGATGATGGCGACCATCTCCGCTCCGGTGATGGTCTCTTTCTCCATCAGATAGGCCACCACCTTGTCCATGTCCTCCCGGTTGCTGCGGATGACCTCCACGGCCTCCTGATAGCACCGGTCCAGGATCTCCTTCACCGCCCGGTCCATCCGCGCGGCGGTGTCCTGGGCGCAGTCCATGCCGTAGCCGCCGTCCAGATACTGGTTCCGGCGGGACGCCAGGGCCATCATGCCGAACTCGTCGCTCATGCCGAACATGGCGACCATGTTCCGGGCCACGTTGGTGGCGTCCTGAATGTCCTGGCTGGCGCCGTTGGTCATGGTGTTCATCACCACCTCCTCGGCGGCGCGGCCGCCCATGGAGACGGCGATCTTCGCCATCAGCTCGTCCTTTGTCCGCAGCTCCGTCTTGTCCTCCTCAGGCATCAGCAGGGTGTAGCCCAGGGAGCCCTGGGTATGGGGGACGATGGTGATCTTCTGCACCGGCTCGGTGTTTTTCTGCTTGTAGGCCACCATGGCATGGCCCACCTCGTGATAGGCCACCAGCTTCTTTTCAAACTCGGTGAGGACGCTGCCCTTTTTCTCCGTGCCGGCGATGACCAGCTCAAAGGCGGCCAGCAGATCCTCCTGTGTCACCAGCCTGCGGCCCTTGCGGACGGCCCGCAGGGCGGCCTCATTCACCAGGTTGGCCAGGTCCGCGCCCACGCAGCCAGCGGTGGCAAGCGCCACCTTTTTCAGATCCACGTCCTCGCCCAGCTTGATGTTCCGGGTGTGGACCTGGAGGGTGGCGATGCGGCCCGCCAGATTGGGCCGGTCGATGGTGATGCGGCGGTCGAACCGGCCGGGGCGCAGCAGGGCCTGGTCCAGGACCTCGGGCCGGTTGGTGGCGGCCAGCAGGATGACGCCCTTGGTGGGATCGAAACCGTCCATCTCCGCCAGGAGCTGGTTCAATGTCTGTTCCCGCTCGTCGTTGCCGCCCATGCGGCTGTCCCGGGATTTGCCGATGGTGTCGATCTCATCGATGAACACGATGCAGGGGGCCACCTTGCTGGCCTCCTTAAAGAGGTCCCGGACACGGGACGCGCCCACGCCCACGAACATCTCCACGAAGTCGGAGCCGGAGATGGAGAAGAAAGGCACGTTGGCCTCGCCGGCCACAGCCTTGGCAAGCAGCGTCTTGCCGGTGCCCGGAGGGCCGACAAGGAGCGCGCCCTTGGGGAGCTTGGCGCCGATCTCCGTGTACTTTCCAGGGTTGTGGAGGAAGTCGATGATCTCCGTCAGGGACTCCTTGGCCTCGTCCTGTCCGGCCACGTCCCGGAAGGTGACGCCCGTGGACTTCTCCATGTACACCTTGGCGTTGGCCTTGCCCACGCCGCCGATGCCGCCGATCCCGCCCATGCCGCCTTTCTTCGCCATAAAGTTCATGGCGACGGAGGAGATCAGCATGATGATGAGGAAGGGCAGGATATAGCTGACAAAGAACAGCAGAATGGGATTGGCGAGGGGCTGGTAATCCTGACTGATCCTGGCATCCGCGTCATATTTTTCCAAAAACGCGATCACAGCGTCGTTGGATTCGATCTGGACGGTGAAGAACCGCAGGGAGACATCGGAAAGCCGTTCCCCATCAGCGGTGGTAACGGAGTATACGGCGTGTCCCTCCTCGTCCGTGCGCTTGAGATAGGTGGAACCGTCGCTTCCGGTATAGACATAGCCGTCCTCCGGCGTGATATTGAGGATCTCCTCGTCCGTGTCGAAGTCCACAGCGGCCACCTGGCCCGCCTTCACCATGTCCTGAAAGTCGCTGTATCCGATCTCAACGGAAGAGGCCTGGTGCCCGGCACTGTTCATATACGTGCTGGCATAGCTGATGGCGATGGTCAGCAGCAGCGCCCAGCACACCAGTGAGAGCACGCCGCGCCAGTTGCCGTTGTTCTTGCCGCCGGGCTTTTTGTTTTTGTTGTTTTGGTCCATGTATCGGGACTCCTTTCCAGGAAACAGATCCTCCAAAATTATAACGCAGTATACCATAAAAGCGGCGGGGCCACAAGGACAAGGGCCGCTTTTTTAATGAAGTTTCTGTAAATTCCTACTTTATTGTACCCGGCTTGTGTGGTATACTAACACCTGAATGCGACAAAATCTTCGTTTGAGGGAGAAACTATGGACGAACAGAGAAAAAACAGCCTCACCGCCGAGGCCGACGGCATCATCGAGGGCCGCAACGCCGTCATCGAGGCCCTGCGGGCGGGAGAGACCATCGATAAGATCTACCTCCAGAAGGGCGAGACCGACAAGACCTTGGGCCACATCGCCTCCAAGGCCAGGGCGGCGGGCGTCGTGGTGGTGGAGGCGGACCGGCGGAAGCTGGACGCCATGAGCCGCACCCATGCCCATCAGGGCGTCATCGCCCTGGCGGCGGTCCGTGAGTACGTCAGCGTGGAGAGCATCCTGCAGGCGGCGGCGGACAGGGGGGAAAAGCCCCTCATCGTGGTCTGCGACGAGATCTCCGATCCCCACAACCTGGGGGCCATCATCCGCACCGCCGAGTGCGCCGGGGCCCACGGCGTGGTGATCCCCAAGCGCCGCAGCGCGGGGCTGACCGCTGTGGTGGCCAAGACCTCCGCCGGAGCGGTGGCCCATGTGCCGGTGGCCCGGGTGCCCAACATCCCGGCGCTGCTGAAGGATCTGAAAAAGCAGGGCGTGTGGGTGTTCGGCACCGCCGCCGACGGCACCACCGCCCTGTATGACGCGGACCTGAAAGGCCCGGCGGCCATCGTTATTGGCAGCGAGGGAGACGGCATGACGCGCCTTGCCGCGGAGAACTGCGATTTTCTGGTCAGCATCCCCATGCGGGGAAAGCTGAATTCCCTGAACGCCTCCGCCGCGGCGGCGATCCTTCTGTACGAGGCGGTTCGGCAGCGGCTTGGATAAACGAGAGGACAAAAGAGGAACGACATGGCTCCGAAGGATGAGAACAACTTATATGAGACACTGACGGGCGGCACCGACGTGCCCCCGGCGGCGGAGGAATTTTCCCTGGAAGAGATCCTGGCGGAGTACGGCGGGAGCCTGGAGCAGCATCTGCTGCAGGATGCGGAGCAGAGGACCCCGGGCTCCAAAGCCAAACAGACGCCGCCCAAACCGCCGGAGGTCCGGACGCCGCAGAAGGCGTCTGCTCCGGAGAAGGATGCTGCGCCGGACCCCGCCCTGGAGGCGGAGCGCCTGCGGCAGGAGGCCCGGGACAAGCTGCTGGCCCAGGCGGTGGATCTGGAGAAGCTGGAACGGGAACTGCCACGGGCGCCCCGGCCCATCTCTCTGGAGGAGGTCGTGGGCAGCACGGTGGAAGCCGTGATAGAAGAGCGGGAGGCGGAACCCCTGCTGAGGCCCCGCCGGGGCCTGTTTTCCCGGCGGAAGCTGGAGGAGACGGAGGAGCTTTACGCCAAGCCGGGACCGGAGGAGGAACCGGAGGAAGAGACGGAGACGGAAGAGATCGGACCGGAGCTGGAGCCTTTTGAGGCGGCGGCGGACTACCGGGCGGAGTACAAGAGCCGGAAGAGCGCATTGCCCCTGGCGGCGTTTCTCGCCCTGGTGCCGACGGCCCTGCTGGCGGTGGAACGGTACGGCGTGACGATCCCCTATTGGTCGGGGGACGTGAAGGTCCAGAGCCTGTTTCTGCTGGCGTGCCTGGCACTGGTGTCCCTGCTGTGCCGAAAGGTTTTCGGCAGAGGCGTTGAAATGCTGGCGCGTAAGCGCTGCACCAGTGAGCTTCTGATCTCCCTGTCGGCCTTTGCGGCGGCGGCGGACTGCGGAGCCCGCCTGCTTCTGCCGGAGCGGAGCGCCGCCATGCCCTACGCCTCCATCAGCTGCCTGGCCCTGGTGTTCGCCCTGTGGGGGGACAGCCGGGAGAGCCGGGGTATGTACGACACGTTCCGGGCAGCGGCGGTGGATGACGAGCCGCCGTATCTGATCACGGAGACGGAACGGGGCGCCTGCAAGCAGCGGGGCGCGGTCCCGGGCTTTTACACCACCGCCATGCGGGACGATGCCGCTGCCCTGTGGCAGACAGCCCTGCTGCCGGTGGTCCTGGTGGCGTCCATCGTGTTCGCGGGCCTCAGCTCCCTGGGACAGGGGCGGGGCGGCGATTTTCTGCTGAACTGGTCCGCCATCCTGGCGGCGGGAGCCACGTTCGCCCTGCCCCTGTGCTGGGGACTGCCCTGGTCAAAGCTGGCCCAGCACCTGCAGAAGGCGGGCTGCGCCGTGGCGGGCTGGTCCGGCGCGGAGAGGATCAGCGGGCGGAAGAGCATGATCGTGACGGACACCGACCTCTTCCCGCCGGGGACCATCCAGCTCAACGGCGTGAAGGTCTACGGCGAGGAGCTGCAAAAAGCGGTGTCCTATGCCGCCACCATGGCCCGGGCGGCGGGCTGCGGCCTGGAGCGGCTGTTCGACGGCCTCCTCCGGGGAGAGCTGGGCCACTATGAAAAGGTCGACGATTTCAGCTTTTATGAGGAGGGCGGCTACTCCGGGGCGATCCGCGGTGAATCCGTGCTGATGGGCACCGCGTCCTTTATGCGGAAGATGGAGGTGCGCCTGCCCGGCGACATCAATTTGAAGACCGGCATCTTCCTGGCGGCGGACCGCCAGCTGATCGCGGTGTTCGCCGTGAAGTACCAGCCCTCGGAAAACGTGGATTTCGCCCTGCGGATGATGCGGCGCAGCCGCATCACCCCCATCCTGGCGGCCCGGGACCCCAACATCACCCCGGCGCTGCTGAAGCGCAAGTTCCACAATGGCGTGAAGGTGGAGTATCCGGACCTGACCACCCGGGTGGCCTTCAGCGAGGTGGAGCAGGACCGGGGCCTGCCCCGGGCGCTGCTGTTCCGGGAGGGCCTGCTGCCCTACGCGGAGGCGGTGGCGGGCAGCCGCCGCCTGTGCAAATCCGTCCGCCGGGCCACGGCGCTGTCCATCCTGGGCAGCGCGGCGGGAACGCTGCTGGCATTCTACCTGGTGTTCCAGGGGAAATACGACCTGCTGACGCCGCTGGCGCTGGAGGCGTTTTTGCTGCTGTGGACGCTGCCGGTGCTGCTGATGGCGGACTGGACGGGACGATACTGATGTCCAGGGGGAATTTTATCCCCTCTGGATACGAAACTGCTGCGCCGCCTTTGGCGGCGCAGCAATTTCGTTACCCCGGCTCCCCCGCACGGCGGGGGAGCCGCGCCCGCCTCGTGCTGGATCGAATGTCCGCAACGGCCTGCGGCGCAGTCCGTTGCCCGCAAAGCGGGAGATTTTCAAAATGTTGCACATTTTGAGAATCGGGACATTAGCAGGCTGTCGAAAAAGGCCGGGAGGCCTTTTTCGACAGCCTGCGTCCTGACCAGGCAAAGCCCGGCCAGGACGGATTTTATTTTCTGAAAAGCCGCCGGGGCGGCTTTTTCTTTTGCGGGTATCACAAAAATGGGAGGGCATTTTTCTCCGTCCTGCCCAAAATGTGGAACCTGCCAAAATTTTTGTTGTATTGCCCTTGCAAACGTTGTATAATTTCTACATTAGGGATTTTGACGCATGTCGAAGAGTCCGGTCCCGGCCGCTTTCCAGGCGGCCGTGTTGACAGCACAATATAAGGAGTGGAAAGATCATGAGCTATTCAGTACAAAACATCCGTAACGTCTGCCTGCTGGGCCACAGCGGCAGCGGCAAGACCGCCCTGGCGGAGAGCCTGCTCTATATGACCGGCGCCATCGACCGGATGGGCCGCGCGGCGGACGGCAATACCGTCTGTGACTACGATCCCGAGGAGACCAGACGGCAGATCTCCCTCTCCGCCGCGGTGGCGCCTCTGGAGTACAAGGGCTGCCGCATCAACGTGCTGGACACCCCGGGTGCCTTCGATTTCTCCGGCGAGGTCATGGAGGCCCTCCGGGCCGCCGACGCCGCCGTCATCGTCTGCTCCGCCAAGGACGGCATTTCCGTGGGCCTGGAAAAGGCCTGGAAGTACTGCGAGGAGCGGAATATGCCCCGTTTCGTCTATATCTCCAAGACCGACGAGGACAACAGCGACTACAACGCCACCTTCGAGGCCCTGCGTGAGCGCTTCGGCAAGAAGATCGCCCCCGTGGTGGTGCCCATCTGGGACGCGGACAAGAGAGTCACCGGCATCATCGACGTGCTGAACAAGCGCGCCTATGAGATGCAGAACCTGAAGCGGGTGGAGATCGAGGTCCCCGCCGATAAGGAGGACGTCATCACCGAGTTCAACGATGCCCTGAAGGAGTCCGTGGCCGAGACCAGCGAGGAGTTCATGGACAAGTTCTTCGGCGGCGAGGATTTCACCTACGCCGAGATGATCCAGGGCCTGCGCCAGGGCGTGCGGGAGCTGAGCCTGTTCCCCGTGCTGTGCGGCTCCGCCGTCAACTGCATGGGTTCCCTGATGCTGATGGACAACATCGTGGACCTGCTGCCCAACCCCATGGAGGGCAACTACCACAAGGCCACCCGCGCCGACGGTGAGACCGAGGAGTTCGTGGTCTCCCCCGGCGGCGTGCCCACCGCCTTCGTGTTCAAGACCATCTCCGACCAGTACGGCAAGTACTCCTTCGTGAAGGTCCTCTCCGGCAGCATCACCCCCGACCTGCCTATGGTCAACGCCCGCACCGGCTCCACTGAAAAGCTGGGCCGCCTGTATGTGATGCGGGGCAAGAAGGCCACCGAGGTCAAGGAACTGGCCTGCGGCGACATCGGTGCCATCGCCAAGATGGACAAGGTCAAGACCGGCGACACCCTGTGCGACGCCCGAAAGGTCGTTGCCCTGAAGAATATCCCCTTCGCGGAGCCCTGCTACTCCGTGGCCATCTCTCCCAAGACCCGGGGCCAGGAGGACAAAGTGGCCCAGGGCCTGTCCCGCCTCAACGAGGAGGATCCCTCCTTCTCCGTGGTCAACAACGCCGAGACACACCAGATGGTCCTCTCCGGCGCCGGCGACATGCAGATCGACGTGCTGGTCAGCAAGCTGAAGAGCCGCTTCAACGTGGAGGCGGAGCTGAAGCCCACCCGCGTGGCCTACCGCGAGAAGATCCGCAAGACCGTCCAGAAGCAGGGCCGCCACAAGAAGCAGACCGGCGGCAGCGGCCAGTTCGGCGACGTGTGGATCCGCTTTGAGCCCCAGACGGAGCAGGATGACATGATCTTTGCCGAGGAGGTCTTTGGCGGCTCCGTGCCCCGGAACTTCTTCCCCGCTGTGGAAAAGGGCCTGCGGGAAGCCTGCGTCCACGGTCCTCTGGCCGGTTATCCGGTGGTGAACCTGAAGGCCGTTCTGTACGACGGCTCCTATCACCCCGTGGACTCCTCCGAAATTGCCTTCAAGACCGCGGCTCAGCTGGCCTTCAAGGCCGCCCTGCCCGAGGCCAACCCCGTTTTGATGGAGCCCATCGGCGAGCTGAAGGTCACCATTCCTGACAGCTATATGGGCGATGTCATGGGCGACATCACCAAGCGCCGGGGCCGCGTCATGGGTATGAACCCCACCGGCGACGGTGAGCAGGTCCTGGAGGCTGAGGTCCCCATGGCCGAGATGGGCAGCTATGCCATCGATCTGCGGTCCATGACACAGAGCCGCGGCAGCTTCACCTTCCACTTTGTCCGCTACGAGGACTGTCCTCCTGCGGCCCAGGAAAAGGCCATCGCCGAGGCCAAGGCTCTGGCGGAGAAGGACTAAGGGAACCGATCGGGCAGTCCGAGTCAGGGTTCCCGCCGCGATCCAGCGAAGCGATCGTGGCGGGAGAGAGCAGGCGAAAGCCTGAGCATATAAAAAGCACAACGGGGGAGCCGTATGGCTCCCCCGCCAGTCTGTCGAGAAACCCGGAAGAGTAGGAAAACGGGAAGGAGGGGTGTGCGCGGGGAACCCAGGAAGGGTGCCCTGCGCCATTCAAATCAACAGATTTCAGAACTTTTAAAAAGTTTTGAAATCTTAAGCAGCTTGTCGAAAAGACTTTTTCGACAAGCTGACGGGGGAGCCGTATGGCTCCCCCGTGTTTTTATAAAAAGGGGAGAGCGCCGCGCTTTTTAAACTTTTTATGAAATTCTGCCAAATTTTATGAAGTGTTGCAAAAGCAACTGGCGTACATTCGAATATCCTGATATACTCATACCATCCTACGAGGGATGAAATAAAAACTTGATCAGACGATTTTAAGATTATAAGGAGGATCATCATTATGAAAAAGTGGGTTTGCCAGGTCTGCGGCTATGTGTTTGAGGGCGAGAATCCCCCCGAAAAGTGCCCCCAGTGCGGTGTTCCCGCCTCTAAGTTCACCGAGCAGAAGGGCGAGATGAGCTGGGCTGCCGAGCATGTTCTGGGTGTGGGCAAGTCCTTCGGCGCCGATGTTCCCGAGGATGTTCAGAAGGAGATCATTGACGGCCTGAACGCCAACTTCATGGGCGAGTGCACCGAGGTGGGCATGTATCTGGCCATGGCCCGCGTGGCCCATCGCGAGGGCTATCCCGAGATCGGTGAGTACTGGCGCCGGGCCGCTCTGGAAGAGGCCGAGCACGCCGCCAAGTTCGCCGAGCTGCTGGGCGACGTCGTGACCGACTCCACCAAGAAGAACCTGGAGATGCGTGTCGAGGCCGAGAACGGCGCTACCCTGGGCAAGTTCGAGCTGGCCAAGCTGGCCAAGAAGTACAACCTGGACGCCATTCATGACACCGTGCATGAGATGGCCCGGGACGAGGCCCGGCACGGCAAGGCTTTCGCCGGCCTGCTGAAGCGCTACTTCTAAGCAAAGACCAAAAGGACCATCAAGAGGGCAGGACGGAAGTTCTGCCCTCGTTTTTACGAAGTGTCTCGCCGCACCGGCGGCAGGATCCGCCGTCCAGGCGTTTTGCGGAGCAAAATCTAGAAATGGGCGGGCTTTGCCTGCCCATTTGATACTAATTCTTGATAAAACCATTTCGTTTTATCAAGAACGGAAACGCACAAGTGCGTTTCCATTTTACACCGTAAACGGTGCAAAATGCGTCTCATAAGAACTTGACGCGCCTCCGGCGCTATAAAAAGCTTTTTAAAGCTTTTTAACAAGTTTTAGTATGAGTTCTATGCGGGGCCCCGGCGGGTCTGCCCGCTGGGGCGCGGCCGCCACGGCAAGGCTTTCGCCGGCCTGCTGAAGCGCTGCTTCGGCTAATAAAAGGCTGCATATAGGCAGAAAAGCTGACGCAAAGCGGATATGACCAGGAAGAGGCACGGGAACTGGGCGCCTTGATCCAGCTTATGATCGATGGAGCGTTGATCGGTTCTTTGACTAAAAAAGATACACGGCCGCTCTTATATGTGGCAGGGCGGATTCCATATTGCTGCAAAGCGGCAGAACAAGGAGGCTGTAATGGTGGTTTCGGAATATGATGCATTTGGACCATGGATCTATGAGATCAGTGAGGAGCATCCCGCGCCAGAGCTGTTTAAACCATATATCCCGGAAGAACCATGCTTGATGTGCTTCAAGATCCCCCGGGATATTGAACGGAGAAGAGCGACACCGGATATGGACTTATATGATTATGTCGTGGGAGCCTATGAGGAATACATTTGCATTTTGAAACGGATCGAGCATACAGTCGAAAAGAGCATTGTGCGGTATCGCGATGTGGAGGGGATCTGCCTGTTCCGGAAATTCCTGCGGGGGACTTGCACCCTTTACTTGAAAAATGGCGAAGCGGTATTGCCTTTTAATGTTGTATCGATTGCAACAATGACGGCATTTGTGGGACTGGTCAGACAGCGGTACATGACAGAAAGCGAGCGGCCCGTTCCGGGATGCCAGCCGCTGGACGGCTCGATTCCAGAAATGCTGTTCGTCAATTTGACACGGGAATTGCAGGAATCGGGGGAGAAATTCCAAACGGTGGCGTATCAGCCTGAAATGCCTGTCCTATTCAAGAAGGAGACGTTTTCTGAGCGAATTGCGCACATACGGAGGCCCCAGCGAATCCCTGCGGCGCTTCACCTGATCAGCGACCGGGAATTGCTGATCATTCAAAGGGAATTGGCGGCGAAGAAGACACGGGAGAACGAATATGGCTATACGTTCACCTATCTGCCGCTCTCCAAAATAAGAGATATTCAATTCGAAAAGGATAAGGGATGCGGACAGATCCTAAAATGCCTTATTCGGATGGAACATACGCAGCTGGAATTGGACTTGGATGAAAGCAATCAAAAAGCTGGCGATTTTTATCGGACGTTAAGCGGGAGCCTGCGGTAAAGCAAGACGCTGGAAGATTTGAAAAACTCTGCGCTCCGTAGACAAAATCCAGCCTCTGGGGGTGGTCAGATCCGGCCGGATATGCCATACTGGGGACAGGAAAACAAAAGGAGTGTGGAGTGATGGACACCATGAGGACAGGAGCCTATCTGGCGATGCTGCGCAAGGCCCGGGGCATGACACAGCAGGAGAGCGCCGAGCAGCTGGGCGTCTCCAACAAGACCGTCAGCAAGTGGGAGAGCGGCGGCGGGTTTCCGGATATCACCGTACTGCCCGCCCTGGCGGAGCTGTACGGCGTCACCGCCGACGACATTCTGGCGGGTGAGACGCTGACGGACCGGCGGCGGATGCTCCTGGAGGGGGAGACGGCGGCCCGGAAAAAGCGGCTGCTGGCCCGCCTGCGGATGCGGTTCGACGTGTGCTTTGCCATCGCCCTGGCTTTGGCGGGACTGGCGGTCCTGAGGCTTCCGTATATCTCCCTGGCGGCGCTGCCCCTCTCCACTGCGGCGGTGTGGGTGGGATACATCCTGGTGTCCCATCCTGTCCGCTATGGGGATGTCAAGGCGGACGCGGACCTGTGGCGGAGCCTGTACCGAAAGCTGCTGGCGGCCTCCGTTGTTCAATGGTGGGTGCTGCTGCGGATGCTCCGGCTGGGCAAGGGCGATATGGACTGGGAGACATTCACCGTCCGTGGGGCATATGACCACTGGAAGCCGGTGATGTTCTGCACCGGCGTGCTGGCGCTGTATGCCGTGTTTCGATGGGCGTTGAAGCGGACCGCCGGGGTGGAGCTGCTGCCGGGGCCGGCGAAGGCCTGGCTGGCATGGGGCCTTTGGGCGGTGTGCTTCCTGACACTGTGGACGCTGGCGGATGGGCGATATGACCAGGCCCTGGATGTCTGGCTAGAGAAATATCCCAGTCTGGAATGGATCGAGAGACAGCCAAAGCTGCGGGAGCAGTTTTATACGGCGATGCGGGACTATATTCGCATCCGCCGGGGCACGCTGGCTGTCGGAGCCGCCGGCGGGCTGGGACTGCTGGGCTGGACAGCGGCTGGCTGGCTCCGGCGCAAAAAACGAAAAGACACCCTTGCGGAGACGGAGGAAACATGATAAAATCTCCCCTGCAAAGAATGAGGGGGAGGGCGGAACATGTATCACTATATCTTTTTCGACCTGGACGGCACCCTGACGGACTCCAAGGAGGGCATCCTCAACTGCCTGCGGTATGCCCTCGGGAAGATGGGGGAGCCGGTGCCGCCGGAGAGCACGCTGATCCAGTTCATCGGTCCGCCCCTGCAGGATTCCTTTGCCCGCTTCTGCGGCTTTGACGAGGAAAAAGCCATGCGGGGCATCGAGCTGTTCCGGGAGCGGTATGCCCCCATCGGAAAATTTGAAAACGCCGCCGCGCCGGGGATGCCGGAGCTTTGCGGACGGCTGAAAGAGCAGGGCTATGTGCTGGCCCTGGCGTCCTCCAAGCCGGAGGAACTGTGCGTGCCCATCTGCCAGAAGTTCGGGTTTGCACCCTCCATGGAGGTGATCACCGGCAGCCCGCCCCTGGGAGACTGGGGCAAGGCCGACGTGATCCGGGAGGCCATGCGCCGGCTGGGCCTGACGGAGGCCGACAAGCCGTCCATTTTGATGGTGGGCGACCGGAAGTTCGACGTGCTGGGCGCGGAGGAGTGCGGCATCGACTGCGTGGGCGTGGAGTTCTTCGGCTATGCTGCCCCCGGCGAGCTGGCGGAGGCCGGCGCCGTGGCGGTGGTGCGGACAGCGGAGGAACTGGAGCGGTTCATCCAGTCCCATTGAACGGTAATTGAACGGTATATATAAATATTATATAAATATATAGAGAGACGTCCCCGCCAGGGGACGTCTCAGCTCATCGAAAAAGCCTCGCAGAGTTCGCGCCCGCAGGCGCGAATGAAATTTGATCCATTTTCTCCGGCGACATGTGCGTCGGAGAAAATACTTCTCGGCCCGCAAGTGTGCGCGTCATCCGTCAAGGGCGGATGGCGCATGCGCGCAGCGGGCCACAGCCTTTTGTCGGAAAACCGAAGAGGTTTTCCGACAGTCTAAGACGTCCCCGCCAGGGGACGTCTTTTTTAATCAAAAGAGGACTTTTTCTCCGCCGCCGTGACCTGCGCCAGCGTCAGGCCCTCACCGGTCAGGTCGGCCTCCATGACCGGGGCCACGGGGACGGCCAGGTACATGCTGTTGCCGTATGTAAAGGCGCCGGACGTGACGGCGATCACCTGACCGCAGACGTTCAGGAGCGCGCCGCCGCTGCTGCCTTTGGAGATGTCTGCGGTGTTCATGATGCAGGGCAGGGCGTAGCCGTCCACATCGCGCTCCGTGGCACTGATGATGCCGGAGCTGACAGCCAGCCCCATGCCCAGGGGATTGCCCAGGGCATACACGATGTCGCCCGCCCGCAGGTCCTCCGTGCCCACCATTTCCAGGGCGGAGAAGGCGGAGGCGGCCTTGCCCTCACCGGAGGTCCGGGAGATCCGCAGAACGGCGAGGTCCATGCCTGTGTCGTAATAGATCACGGACTCCACCGGGTAAGTCTCTCCGGTGGAGAGAACGGCCTCGGCGTGGATGGCGCCCTCAATGGAGTGGTAGTTGGTGACGGCCAGACCGTCGGCGGAGATGAAGAAGCCGCTGGCCTGGGCGGAGGGGATCTGAAAGTCCAGCTCCTTTTGAGTCGTATAGACGTTCAGGCAGAACACGGCGGAGGAACAGCGGTCCGCGATCTGGCGGGCGGTCAGCTCCTGGGAGAGCAGGCCCAGGGCGCCGGCGGCGGCCTGGGAGCAGACGCCCTTTTGGATCAACCGCTCCACAACGGCGGCACCGTCGTCCTTATAGGAGAAGGTCAGCGCGTCCCGCATGATCTGAAACAGGTCCCCCCGTGTCAGGGGACCGGACCAGGACCGGGAGACCAGACCGATCCGCTGGGCGAACACCGCCGCCTCATCCGCCGTGAAGTCCCCGGCCTTGCTGCTGTATCCCAGCATCCGCAGGAGCATGGCGCACCAGGCGTCGGCGGTGATGGTGTCGTCAGGCCGGAAGGCTTGGACAGTGGCGCTGGAGGTCCAGCCCTGCCGGGAGATGTAGGAGATGGCGGACCTGGCCCAGGCGGGGGCGGACTGGAAGCCGGAGGACACCGCTGTCCCAGCGGCCTCCCGCTCCGCGCCGGCCAGGCGGACCAGCAGGACCGCGGCCTGGGCGCGGGTGGCGGGCTCGTCCAGGGCGTAGCTGCCGCCGCTGCCCTTGACGATGTTCAGCGCCGCCAGCGTATCCGCCGCACGGGCGGCTTCGCCCTCCAGCGCGGCGGCGGAGGGGATCGCGCCGGCCAGCAGGAACAGCGCGCAGAATATGGCGAGGAGTCTTTTTTTCATGGATGCGCCTCCAAATTTTCAAATTGATCTTATTTTAGCACCGACAAAGGGGACTGACAAGGGCCTGTGCGCTGGACATGCCGGGGGAAATCTGATACAATCTTTATATAGAACACCAGAGACCACCCTGCGGATATTTTCGCCAGGCCCCGCGATACTATGATGATAAAGGAGAAATCTCAAATGGAACTGAAAGATATTTTGAGCAAGTGTGACCACACCCTGCTGGCCCAGACGGCCACCTGGGACGAGATCCGTGCCATCTGCGACGACGGCATGAAGTACGAATGTGCCAGCGTGTGCATCCCCGCGTCCTACGTGAAGCAGGCGGCGGAGTATGTGGACGGTAAGCTGGCGATCTGCACCGTCATCGGCTTCCCCAACGGCTATGACACCACCGCCGCCAAGTGCTTCATGGCCTCCGACGCCGTGGACAACGGCGCCGAGGAGGTGGACATGGTCATCAACATCGGCTGGGTCAAGGACCGGAAGTGGGACGACCTGCTCTCCGAGATCAAGGCCATCAAGGCCGCCTGCAAGGGCAAGCTGCTGAAGGTCATCATCGAGACCTGCTTCCTCACCGACGAGGAGAAGATCAAAATGTGCGAGATCGTCACCGCCTCCGGCGCGGAGTATATCAAGACCTCCACCGGCTTCGGCGGCGGCGGAGCCACCCGGGAGGATGTGGCCCTGTTCGCCAAGCACGTCGGCCCCAACGTGAAGATCAAGGCCGCCGGCGGCATCGCCAGCATCCAGGACGCCGAGGACTTTATCAACCTGGGCGCCTCCCGCCTGGGCACCAGCCGGATCGTCAAGGCCGTCAAGGCCATGGAGGGCTGAGATGGGCACGCCGCACAATGAAGCTCCCCAGGGCGCGTTTGCCAAAACCGTCCTGATGCCGGGAGATCCCCTGCGGGCCAAATTCATCGCGGAGACCTTTTTGACAGATGCCAGACTGGTGAACAACGTCCGGGGCGTCCAGGGCTATACCGGGACCTATCAGGGCACGCCGGTGTCCGTCATGGCCTCCGGCATGGGAATGCCCTCCATCGGCATCTACTCCCACGAGCTGTTCCACTTCTACGATGTGGACAACATCATCCGGGTGGGCAGCGCCGGCGCCATCTCCCCCAAGCTGAAGCTGCGGGACGTGGTGATGGCCCAGGGCGCCTGCACGGACTCTGATTACGCCCACCAGTTCGGGCTGCCCGGCACCTTTGCCCCCATCGCGGACTTCACCCTGCTGGAGACCGCTGTGGCGGTGGCCCGCAGAATGGGCGTGGAACCGCCGGTGGGCAGCCTGCTCTCCTCCGACGTGTTCTACAACAAGGCGGGCAACACCATGGACTGGGGCAAGATGGGAGTCCTCGCTATTGAAATGGAGACGGCGGCTCTGTACTGCAACGCCGCCGAGGCCGGCAAGCGGGCCCTGACCATCTGCACCATCTCCGACAGCCTGGTCACCGGCGAGGAGCTGCCGCCCGCCGACCGCCAGACCAGCTTCACCCAGATGATGGAGATCGCGCTGGGCGTGGCTGTGGAAATGGCAAAGAAGTAACTGCGCTCCGCCCGGCAGGCGGGGGAATGTGCGCAAGGGGGCTTTGACAGCCCCCTTGCACATTTGATCAGCCCGCCCCGGAGCCGGCGAAGCGGGAGCTGTCCCGTGGAAAAGGGGCCGATTCGGAAGAGGACTGCTGTTTTTCTGTTTTGACCAAAATGTTGCAAAATCGAAAACAATTGTAAAATCCGGTTGAAATCGGCATCAGGACTTGATATAATGGCCGTGGCCTGTAAAGGTCAAGCCCTCGGTTTTTCGAGGTAAAATTTTTGAAGGAAGGTAGATTCCAATGAAGAAGTTTCTTGCTCTGATTCTGGCGTTGGTCATGGCCCTGTCCCTGGTCGCCTGCGGCGGCGGTGACAAGCCCGCTGATGATCAGAAGGAGCCCGAGCAGACCACTGAGCCTGCCGAAGAGGGCGCTGCGTTCAGCGTTGCCATGATCACCGACTACGGCGACATCACCGACCAGTCTTTCAACCAGACTACATATGAGGCCTGCAAGGCTTACTGCGAGGCCAACGGTGTGCCCTTCAACTACTACAAGCCCGCCGGTGACTCCACCGCCGAGCGTGTGGCCATGATCGAAAAGGCTGTGGACGAGGACTACAATGTCATCGTGATGCCCGGTTACGCCTTCGGTGAGACCATCACCCAGGTCGCCGATGTGTATTCCGATGTCACCTTCATCGCTCTGGACGTGGGCGAGGGCGATCTGGGCGATTACACCCTGCCCGAGAACGTGTACTGCGCCGTGTATCAGGAAGAGCTGTGCGGCTACATGGCCGGCTACGCCGCTGTGAAGCTGGGCTACACCCACCTGGGCTTCCTGGGCGGCATGGCTGTTCCCGCTGTCCAGCGCTACGGCTATGGCTACGTGCAGGGCGTTGACGCCGCTGCCGGCGAGCTGGGCGTGGACGCCACCGTGGAGTATGTCTACGGCAACCAGTTCTTCGGCGATCCCGACATCACCGCTTATGCGGACAACTGGTATCAGACCCTGGGCGTGCAGGTCGTGTTCGCCTGCGGCGGCGGTATCTGCACCTCTGCCGGTGAGGCTGCCGCCAAGGTCGACGGCGCCAAGGTCATCGGCGTTGACGTTGACCAGTCCGCCAACCTGGACTCCGCCTATGGCGAGGACATCACTCTGACCTCCGCCATGAAGGGCCTGGCTCCCACCGTGGAGCACATGCTCTCCGAGGTCGCCGCGGGCAACTGGGCCAACTACGGCGGCAAGATCGAGACACTGGGCCTGGTCTCCGGTGATGATCCCACCGCCAACTATGTCCAGATCCCCATGGACACCACTCTGTTCGGCGATGGCTTCACCCAGGACAACTATAAGGCTCTGGTGAAGGATATGTTCGACGGCAAGATCACCGTTTCCAGCGACATCACCGCCGAGCCCGCTGTCAGCAACATCACTGTCAACTACCTGGGCAACATCAAATAAGCAGACGCTTATCTGCATCGAAGAGGACGGGAATGTTTCCCGTCCTCTTCAACTATTGAAAAACCATCGTTTGGGCGAAAGAGGTTCTCCGGGATGCGGGGGAGCACGAGGGGGCAGCGCCCTCCTCGTATTGGATCGAATGCCCG
>JAETOQ010000047.1 GCA_021771635.1 Oscillospiraceae bacterium
ATCTTTTTGTAGGCTTTCATTCAATCAATCCCTTCCTTTTTTGCTGCGGTTCGCCCCTGGACTCCCCTTCCGGCCCCGCTCTCTCCTCTCCCGCGAGTCCTTCCGGCTGCCCCGGCCGCCTCACCGCTCCACAGAGATCTCCACCTCTGTTAACGTGGACTACTATATTACGCTATTACGCTTTCAGCGGTCTTATGGTATGTTGGTCATACCATACACCCATATAAACATTACCATCCCATTTTGTGGGAGTCAAGGAAAGACCGCACATGCGCTCGCCAAAAATATCGACGTTTTCCATACAATTTGCACAAATAGCTTTTTTGTCAATTTCTATCCGGATATTTTTGTGAAAACTCCTCTACGATCCGCAGATGCAGTTCCATTTCCCTCTGTGCCCGGGGAATATCCCGCATCCGGACAGCTTCGTAAATGGCACAATGGGACTCATGTGTCAGCCGCTGATAATCCGGCCGTCCCAGGAACCGCTCTCGGATATCCGCGATCATGCTGTTGACCAGATGCATCGTCACCGCCAGCATCACATTGTGGCTTGCCACTGCCAGAGCGTCATGGAACTCCACATCATTCATGTAATTGTCCGGCTCCTGTTCCAGGTGCTCGATGGCCAGATGGATAGCCGTCAGGTCTTCTTCCGTGGCCCGCTGGCAGGCCAGCCCCACGATCGCCACCTCATTGATCCGGCGGAATTCCCCAAAATCCTCCTGTGTGTCCGCTTTATTCGAAATGCGCACAAAAGAGACCGCTTTTTGAATGTAGTCCGCGTCCCGCATGACCACTTTCCGGTTGCCACGGTTTTCAACGGCGCCGAGAAACTCCAGAATGGCAAGGCATTCACGGAGAGAGCCCCGGCCTACGCCCAAGGTCTCCGCCAGGTCCCGTTCGGAAGGCAGTTCCTCACCCACCCGGATCTGGCCGTTGTCAATGGCCGAGATCAGCGCCTGCATCACCAGTTCCGGCAATTTGGGCGATGCGATTTGAATTTTTTCCAGCTGCATGGTGGCTCCTCCCTTTTTTGGTAATACCATAATACCATTCATATTTTACACCGTCAAGTGTGCCAATCGTAGAAAGCGCCCGGCTATTTTTGATCTGTACATGCAAAGCCGCCGTTCCCGGGGGGACGGCGGCCGCCTTTTTAGTCCAGTTTGTTTCGTCTGCTATATCCGTAGAGCATGGGTGCAGCCAGAGCCAGCAGCGTCAGCACAATGGTCGTCACCGCGGAACCATCAGCCGCCATCGCCGCGGCGGTCATCAGCAGTCCCACCGCCATCCACAGCCAGCCGGCAAAGCGGTGTACCGCTTTCCAGGCCGGTTCACTGATCTCCGTGAAGGAAAAGCGCAGGGCGATCTTCGCATCCCGGGGACAGTCCCACATATGGCCGCCCAAGATCATCAGCAGCAGGCCCAGCACACAGGGTGTCACAAAGGGCATGGACAGCGCCTGACGTCCCGCGGACTCCATGATCATGCCGCTGCAGAAGAGGACGGAGATGACGGGAAACCCCCACCGCCCAACCAGCCGGAACTTGGCGGGCGGGATCGCCATGCGCTTCTGATAGCCATACAGCTGACCGTGGCAGATCAGGTTCAGCAGGCACATCAGCCCCGGCAGGGCAAATACCACCGCCGCCCGGGGCAGGGAATCGTCCTTCCCATCCATGCCGATCAATCCGGTGGACACCACCTTCGGGATCTCTCCCCACAGCCGGATGCCCAGCACCATGGGCAGCGCGCAGGCGATCAGCGTCACCGCCAGCAGGACGATCCCCTTTTGCTTGGAGACGTGTTTGCCAAACATACGGGCGCCCTCGCGCTCGGCCATCAATTCCGCGTCGGTCTTTTTCTTTTTGCTTTTCTGATTACTCATAACAGGAAGCGTCCCCCATTCATCCGTTTCAGGCTATTGGCCCATTATACGCCGTCTCCGCCGTCTTGTAAAGGACGGGCTGCGGGGAAGGGGATGCGATAAGGCTCCGCTCCCCGCTCCTCCAGCTTGTTCCCCAGCCACTTCCGCAGGGCCTCCACGCCCTCCTCCGTCCAGGGAAAGGTCTCCGTCTCCACGTCCTGGGCCAGCTCGAAGCTGGTGTTCTCATATACCCACGCCTGGATGCTGCCGGTCTCCAGCCAGCCGGTGCGCTGGAAACGGTAGCGAAACGTACCCAAACTGCCGGGATACACCGACGCCTTGGTGAAAAACTGCATATTCAGAAAGTCAAAACGGTCCTCCATAGTCTCTCCTCGCTTTCGGAGTCCATGATACCAAATCCGTCGGTGGCTGTCAAACCCGTTGGATCTTCAAAAGACGGGCATACTATGGGCAAAGGAGGCGTATCCTATGGAATCTATCTGGACAAAAACGGTCACGCTGCCGTCCTTTCCGCCCCTGACGCAGAACATGCAGACGGAATTTGCTGTCATCGGCGGCGGATTGGCGGGCATTCTGACCGCCTGGCTGCTCCGTCAGGCGGGCGCGGACGTGGTGGTATTGGAGGCGGACCGGACCGGCGGCGGCCAGACCGCCCGCACCACCGCCAAGCTGACGGCACAGCACGGACTGAAATACAGCCAGCTCACCGCGTCTTTGGGGCCGGAGGCCGCCGGGCAGTACGCCAGGGCCAATCTGGCGGCGGTGGAGCGGCTGCGGCGGCTGGCGGCGGAGTGGGACATCGACTGCGACTGGGCGGACTGCACCTCATTTCTGTATGCCGCCGGCGCGCCGGGGCCCCTGCGGCAGGAATATGACGCCTGCCGTGCACTGGGAATGGATGTGTTCCTCACCCGGGACACGGAGCTGCCCTTTCCCGCCGAGGCCCTGGGACTCCGGCACCAGGCCCGTTTTCATCCCCTGCGGCTGACGGCGGCGCTGGCGGAGGGGCTGTCCATCTTTGAACACACCCGGGCATTGGAAGTGGAGGGCTGCCGCATCAGGACGCTTCAGGGCAGCGTGACCGCGAAAAAGATCATCTTCACCTGCCACTTCCCATTTATAAACGCCCCGGGCTACTTCTTCGCCCGCCAGCACCAGGAACGCAGCTATGTGCTGGCCTTGGAGGGCGCCCCGAAGATGAGAGATTACTATCTCGGCATCGAAGAGGACGGTCTGTCCTTCCGCCCCTTCGGGAAATACCTGCTGCTGGGCGGCGGGGGACACCGCACCGGAGACAACCGGAACGGCGGAAAATATGAGCTTCTGCGTCAGGCTGCCCACCGCTTCTGGCCGGACTGCCGTGTTGCCGCCGCCTGGTCCGCCCAGGATTGTATGCCGATGGACGGCGTGCCCTATATCGGGCAGTTTTCCGAGAGCCGTCCGGACTGGCTGGTTGCCACCGGATTTCAGAAGTGGGGTATGAGCTCCTCCGTGGTGGCGGCGGAAATTTTGAGCGCCTTGGCCCTGGGACAGGCCCCCATCGCCGATGGCGCCGTATTCTCCCCTCACCGCTTCCAGGCCGGTGCCTCCGCCAAACAGCTGGCCGGGGATGCCGCCTGCTCCATCCGCGGACTGGGACGGCGAATCCTGGAGCAGGGCCGTGTCTCCGCCGAGGACCTGCCCGCCGGACACGGCGGCGTGGTGGACCTTGATGGCGAGAAAATGGGCGTTTACCGGGACGAAAGCGGCGAGCTGTTCGCCGTCCCCATCAAGTGTCCCCACCTGGGCTGCCAATTGGAGTGGAATCCCGATGAGAAAAGCTGGGACTGTCCCTGCCACGGCTCCCGTTTCGATTACCAGGGCCGCCTGCTGGACGGTCCCGCCCAAACGGATCTGTAATACTATTTCTTGATATAGTCGGCACACTTGAAAATCGGTAAATACCGATTTTCTGACAGCGGCAGAGCCGCTGTCGGGCGCCGCCCGTGTGCTGACTATGAAGTCTGACGCAAGGCCGCTTTGCGGCCTTGTCGGGTGAGATTTCTCCCCCGCAAGTTGAAAAGAAGTTTTTACTTCTTTTCAACTGCGTCAACTATAAAAAGATTTAAATCTTTTTATGGCGGCGTAAAACGCCGCCGCTCCCGCGGCGCAAGTCCATTGCCATCTCTGGGCAGAGCTTCTATTTTCGGCATTGCCAAACATCACCGAAAGGCGTATACTGAGACATATTTTCAGGGAGGAAGCCTGCTATGAAGATCCTGGTCCTTTCAGATTCCCATGGAAATCTCAACAACATGGTCCGTGCGGTGGAGGTATCCGCGCCCCGCATGATCCTGCACCTTGGTGACTGCTGGCGGGATGGAGAAAAGCTTCATGAGCTGTTCCCCAAGATCCCCTTTGAACAGGTCCCCGGCAACTGCGACTTTCGCCCCTCGGAGCCCTCAGAGCGGCTCCTGTTCCTGGAGGACAAGCGCGTCCTGATCTGCCACGGCCACACATACGGCGTCAAGCAGTCCCTGGTCTCCGCCGGCTATGCGGCGGAGGAGCAGAACCTGGATCTGTTTTTGTTCGGGCACACCCACAATCCATTGGTGGATATGCGGGGCAAAACCCTGTTTTTGAACCCTGGCAGCATCGGCGACTATCACCATCCTTTCTACGGGATCGTCACCATCCTGAATGGCAGAATGAACGGGCGGACAGTGCCCCTGGAATAAACGTTTCTCCGCGGCATGCTCATAGCCGGCTGCGCAGGAAAAGTCCCCGGAGATCCCGGGGACTTTTTTTCATGCGTGCTCGTGCCCGCAGGTGTCACAGTGACCGTCACACGCTTTCAGTTCATCACCGTAGGGGATGCCGTGCCTGTCGAAGTAATCTTTGACGGCGGCGCGGACCGCCTCCTCCGCCAGGACGGAACAGTGGATCTTCTGCGCAGGCAGGCCGTCCAGGGCCTCCACCACCGCCTTGTTGGACAGCTTCAGCGCCTCGGAGATGGGTTTGCCCTTGATCAGCTCCGTGGCCATGGAGCTGGTGGCAATGGCGCTGCCGCAGCCAAAGGTGTTGAACTTCACATCGGTGATGATCTGCGTCTCCGGGTCCACCTTGATATACATCCGCATGATGTCGCCGCATTTGGCGTTGCCCACCTCGCCGATGCCGTCGGCGTCCTCCATCCTGCCCACGTTCCGGGGGTTCTGGAAGTGGTCCATCACCTTATCACTGTATAATGCCATAGCAATTTCTCCTTTCAGATCAAATCAAATGAGGGCGCTGGCCCTTTTCCAGCTCATCCCACACCGGGGACATCTCCCGCAGATAGCTTACGATCTTGGGTATGACTTCCAGCATATAGTCGATCTCCTCCGGCTTGTTATACTCGCTGAATGTCAGGCGCAGGGAGCCGTGGGCCACCTCATGGGGCCGCCCCAGTGCCAGCAGCACATGGCTGGGGTCCAGAGAGCCGGAGGTGCAGGCGGAGCCGGAGGACGCGGCGATGCCTTTGGCGTCCAGAAGCAGCAGCAGGGACTCTCCCTCGATCCCCTCAAAGCAGAGGTTCACATTCCCAGGCAGGCGGCGGACCGGATCCCCGTTCAAAACAGTATGAGGAATAGCGGTCAGGCCGGCGATCAGCTTGTCCCGCAGAGGTGTCAGATAAGCGGCATTTTCCTCCATGGAGACGCAGGCCTCGTCAAAGGCCGCGGCCGCGCCGCAGATGCCGGGGATGTTCTCCGTGCCGGCCCGTTTGCCCCGCTCCTGGGCGCCGCCATAGATCACATTCTCCAGGGGGATCCCCCGCCTGGCATACAGCACCCCCACGCCCTTAGGGCCGTGGAACTTGTGGGCCGATAGGCTCAGCATATCGATGTGCATGGCCTCCACGTCGATGGGCAGATGGCCCGCCGCCTGTACGGCGTCGGTGTGGAAGAGCACACCGGCCTCGCGGCAGACCTGTCCGATCTCCGGAATGGGCTGGATGGTGCCGATCTCGTTGTTGGCGAACATGACCGTCACCAGGCAGGTGTCCGGCCGGATGGCGGCCTTCACCTGCTCCGCCGTCACCACACCGTCAGGCGGGATGTCCAGCAAGGTCACCTCAAAGCCCTCTTTCTCCAGGGCCTGAAGCGTATGCAGGATGGCATGGTGCTCAAATTTTGTGGAAATGATGTGCTTTTTTCCCTTTCGCGCGCCAAGGGCAGCGGCGCTGCGCAGGGCCTGGTTGTCGGCTTCACTGCCGCCGGAGGTAAAGGTGATCTCCCTGGGCTGAGCATTTAAATGCCGGGCAAAGATCTCTCTTGCCGACGCAAGCTTCTCCGCCGCCCGCTGCCCGGGGCTGTGCAGGCTGGACGGGTTGCCATAGACCTCCTGAAAGCAGGGCATCATGGCGGTCAGAGCTGTCTTGCTGACCGCGGTGGTAGCCGCGTTATCCGCATAGATGTTCATATATTTCCTCCTATTCCTATCTTTTTAATATGATATAGTTATGGCACATATTTTCATAGTTGTCAAGTAGGAATTATATTTTCTTTTCCTCCGACACCCGTGCGCTCATCTCCGCAAAAAAAGCACTGGAACTCCGCAAAGGGGTTCCAGTGCTTTTTTCCTGTTCATTCACAGCTTCCAGCGTCTCCAAATACTCTTCCAGGCAGAGGCCATTCTCATGGAGCGCCGCGGCCGTGGTCTTGCCCACATAGCGGTAATGCCACGGCTCATAGCCGATGCCGGTGACCTCGCACTTCTCTGTCGGGTAGCGCAGGATAAATCCATACTCCCAGCAGTGCTCCATCAGCCATTTCTGCTCCGCCGTCTGTTCCTGCTTTTGATCCAGAACCTGGTAGCTGGCCGCCACCAGATCCACCGCCAGGCCCGTCTGGTGCTCGCTGGTGCCGGGGACGGCCACCCAACGGCCCGCTTCCGTCACCGCGGCGTCCTTTGTGTAGCCGGCGGCCCGCAGGCGGGCGATCTTATTACGATACAGGCGTGTCTGCTTCTCCATAGAGCGGTAGGCCGAGCAGACCAGGGGACGCAGTCCCTCCGCTTTGCAGTCTGCCAGCATGTCCACCAGATCATCATAGATCCGCTGGTCCACCTGCAGGCCATTTGGAAGCGTCTTCAGCTCCACCTGGAAGTCCTCGGGCAGGACATGCCAGGGGTTCGCCAACAGCAGCTGCCAGTCTTCCGCCTGGACGGCAGTCTGTTCAGCGGCGGCCGTTTCCGCGGCCGGCCGTGTCTCCGGTTGTTCAGCCGCCTGGACGGCAGGCGCCAGCAGCATCAGGGCCGCAGTCAGCGCCGCGGTCCACGAAATCCATTTTTTCAACGTCTTGTCCCTTTCTGCCCATACAGGGCCATATGAGAGGTTTCCTACTCGTATCGTACAACCTTTGCCATGGGAAAACAAGGAACAATTTGTAAACAAGACCACAAAAATTTCCGGCCGGTCTGACAGACCGGCCGGAAATCCCGATTTTGACAAAGCAGTGATGAGCGCTTACTGGGCGGCCATCTTGCGGGCCTTGGCCTCCATCTTGTTACGGGTAACGTCGATGGTGACAGCCAGGATAATGACAGCGCCGATGACGATGTACTGGATGTCGTTGGAGGCACCGGCCAGGTTCAGGCCGTTGCGGATGACAGCCATGATCATGGCGCCGATCAGGGTGCCCCAGATGGTGCCCTTGCCGCCGGTAAAGGAGGCGCCGCCCACGATGCAGGCCGCGATAGCGTCGTTATCATAGGTAGTGCCGGCATTGGCGTTGGCGGAAGCCAGACGGCCCACGGAAACCACACCGGCCATGCCGGCCATGAAGCCGGACAGGGCGTACACAAAGGTCAGCACGTTCTTGGAGGGGATACCGGACAGGCGGGCAGCCTCGGGGTTGCCGCCGCAGCAGTAGATCTGCCGGCCCAGAGCGGTCTTCTTCAGGAAGATGTCAAAGATGATAAAGACCACGATGACCAGGATGAAGCTGACGGGGATGCCGGGGAACTTGGGGGACAGCCCAAAGAAGCCCTTCAGGATGGAAGAGCCGCCGACCCACATCAGGGAATCCACGCCCTTGCCGGTGAAACCGATGGACTTGGAGCCGGTGATGACCAGCGCCACGCCCAGCAGCACGTTCTTCATACCCATGGTGGACACGAAGGGATGGGGCAGATCCAGGCGGGTCAGCAGGGTGCCGTTGATAAAGCCGGCGAACGTGCTGACCGCCAGGCCGCAGACGGCCAGCAGAACAGGATTGGTGATGCCGAAGTTCTGGACCAGCACGCCGATGGTGCAGGTGCACAGAACGCAGTTGGAGCCCACGGACAGATCGATACCGGCGGTGATCAGAGCGCACAGCATACCGGAGGCGATCAGGCAGTTGATGGACGCCTGCTTCAGGATGTTCATAATATTCGCGATGCGGGGGAACTTATCCGGCATGGCGATGCAGAACACCGCGATCAGGATCAGCAGGGCCACAACCGTGCCGAGCTTTTCAAGCAGCTCTTTTACTTTACTGTTCTTTTTCATATCAGTCTAACTCTCCTCCCCAGGCCGCTTTCATGATGTCTTCAGAATTGAAGTGCGCGGAGTCACGTTCCATATCGGCCATGACCCGGCCGCCGCGCATGACCACCACGTGGTCGCTCATGGCCAGGATCTCCGGCAGTTCGGAGGACACCATGATCACGCACTTGCCGGCCTTGACCATGTCGTTCATAACACGGTAGACCTCGATCTTGGCGCCCACGTCAATGCCGCGGGTGGGCTCATCGAAGATAAAGATATCGGCGTCGATGTTGACCCACTTGCCGATGACCACTTTCTGCTGGTTGCCGCCGGAAAGCTGGGCGGTAACCTCGTCCAGAGAGGGTGTCTTGATCTTCAGGGCCCGCACATTCTCCTGGCCGGACTCCTCGATCCTGGCCTTATCCAGGAAAGGACCGTTGCTGAAGCCCTTCATATTGGCCAGGATCAGGTTGGTGCGCACATCCAGGGACAGCACCAGGCCCTGGCCCTTGCGGTCCTCCGTCAGGAAAGCGATCTTTTTCTTGATGGCGTCCTTCGGCGTCTTTATGGTAACTTTTTCACCCTTGACGTAGATCTCGCCGCTGTCCAGCTTGTCGGCGCCGAAGATGGCCCGCATCGTTTCGGTGCGTCCGGCGCCCACCAGGCCCGCAAAACCGGTGATCTGACCGGCATAGGCCTTGAAGCTGACATCGTGGAGCACGCCGGCCTCGTTGAGGTTCCGGGCCTCCAGCCACACATCGCCCTTGGTGCCGAACTCCTTGGGATACAGGTTGTCCAGAGTCCGGCCCACCATGGCGGTGATCAGAGAGTCCTCCGTCATGTCGCAGATGTCCTTGGTGACGATATGCTCGCCGTCACGCATGACAGTGACGCGGTCACAGAGTTCAAAGAGTTCTTCCAGCTTATGAGAGACGAAAAGGATGGCAACGCCCTTGGCTTTCAGGCCCCGGACCGTCTCCATCAGCTGCGCGATCTCATCCTTGCCCAGGGAGGAGGTCGGCTCGTCCATAATGATCAGCTTGGCGTCCAGGGACACAGCCTTGGCGATCTCCACCATCTGCTGCTGGCCCACGCCCAGCTTGCCGCATTCTTTTCTTACATCGATCTCGGGATGGCCCAGGGTCTTGAGGGCTTCCTCGGCCTCCTTGTGCATCCGGGGATAGTCCAGAAGCAGGCCCTTTTTCACGGCGCGCCCCATGAAAACATTATCCGTAACAGGCAACTGTTTGACGATGTTCAGCTCCTGATACACGCAGGCGATACCCGCCTCACGGGACTGAACAGGATTCTTGAAAACGACCTTCTGGCCGTCAACGAAGATGTCTCCCTCCTCCGGAGTGTGGACGCCGGTGAGCACCTTGATGAGGGTGGATTTGCCCGCGCCGTTTTCTCCGATCAGGCCGTGGATCTCGCCGGGCCTGATGCCAATGGACATATTTTTCAAAGCGACAACACCAGGAAAACGTTTGGTAATATTTTTCAGTTCGACGACATATTCGCTCATGGAATTACCTCGTTTCTGTTTCCTGATTTCTTCCGCTCTCCGCCGGGGCGGAAAACGTTCTCCTTTGGAATAGTTAAAATGGCGGCAGTATCGCCTGCCGCCATTTTACATCACATTTCAGCTATGTAGCGACAAATGCAGTTGTTGCAAATTCGCAGATCAGCCCTTCATGGAAGCCAGGTTGTCCAGATAAGCCTGGCCGTTCTCAGCGGTGACGACCTGAACGGGAGCGTTGATGACTTCGTCAACAGACTCGCCGTTGATGGCCTTCAGAGCGGCCTCGACGGCCTGATAGCCCATCTCATAGGGCTGCTGGGCCACAGTGGCCTTCACCAGCTCGCCGGCCAGGATCAGGTCCACGGCGGAGGCGTTGCCGTCGAAGCCGACGATGGTGATGTCGGTGACGCCGGCGGACTTGCAGGCGTTCATGGCGCCGATGGCGGTGTCGTCATTGTGGCAGAGCACGATGTCGATCTGGTCGGGATACGCGTTCAGCAGGTCCTCCATGGTCTTGGTGGCGCCGTCGGTAGTGTTCTGGCCGGACAGAGCGGACAGGACCTCAACGCCCTTCTCAGAGCAGGCCTTCTCATAGCCCTCACGGCGCATGTTGGAGGTGTTGTCGCCCTCCTGGCCATAGATGACAACGGCCTTGGCGTCGGTGCCGACCTGGTCGATGGCCCAGATGCCGCCCTCATAGGCAGCGTCCACGTTGGAGGTGCCGACGAAAGAGGTCTGACCGGCGATGCCCACGTTGGTGTCAACAGACAGGACGGGGGTGCCGGCGTCGATAGCGGCCTGCAGAGCGGCGGCGGCAGCGCCGGCGTCATTGGGGGCAACGACGATGGCGTCGCAGGAAGCCAGCTGCTGCTCGATCATGGCGACCTGCTGCTCGATCTCGCTCTCAGCGCCGGGGCCGACAACGGTGACCTTCACACCCAGGTCAGCGGCGGCGGCGTCGCAGCCGGCCTTCACATAGCCCCAGTACTCAGAGGCCAGGGTCTTCAGGACAACGGCGATCTCCACGTCACCGGTGCCGGTCTCAGTGGGCTCATTGGCCTCAGTGTTCGCGGGCTCCTGGGTCTCGGTCTTGGTGTCACCGCCGCCGCAGGCGACCAGGGACAGGGCCATGACCAGAGCCAGGATCAGTGCAAAAATCTTCTTCATGCTTCTTTTCTCCTTTTCGACTAAAAAATACCCGGGAAATGTCAGCCGGTCTCCTCCCAGAAATAACCATCGTCTCCGTGTCCGCTGGGACGCGGAGAAAAGGGGATATCCCCTTTCCAGGATTCCAAAAGGAAATCGATTAGTATAACCCGGTGAATGCGGTTTCATCCTAGCACAAATAGAACCGTCCCGTCAATAGAACGCACAAATTCTGTTCATTTTCGAACAATTCTTCCAGTTTGTTTTGTGGATAATGATCAATTCTCTTCCTCCACCGCCCTTTTTGCGGCTCCGGCTTTACCCAGGAGGCGCACAAATGTCCTCCACGCATCGCAGCCAGCGGCGCGGTGCTTTGAACGGCCCTGTGCGTTCTCTGACAAAACCCACAGAAGTTTTCTGTCACATATATAAAAAAAGTGCAAACGCCTTTGGCTAAATCGGAAAAAATCAAAAAGTGGTTGGAAAAATCGTTGATTTTTAGGGCAAACGATGATAATTTCTTAATAGCGAAAACGATTGCGTCCAGAGGGCTTTTGCGTGCTTTTCTGTGAACGGACACAGTATCGTTTTCTCCCCATCCGGCGCCGGTCCGCCCGGCTGCCGCCTCGAAAAGTCATTTATTTATTAAGGAGGACGCTTTCCTATGTTTGATCCCAAACACGTATCCTTGGGCATCGCACCCATCGGCTGGTGCAACGATGATATGCCGGAGCTGGGCGGTGAGAACACCTTCCAGCAGATCGTCAGCGAGATGGCGCTGGCCGGCTTCACCGGCTGCGAGATCGGCAACAAGTACCCCACCGATCCCGCCGAGCTGAAGAAAGCCCTGGACCTGCGGGGCATGCGCATCGCCAGCCGCTGGTACTCTTCTTTCATCCTGACCCGTCCCATTGAGGAGGAGATCGCCGACTTCACCGCCAACCTGGACTTCCTGGCCGCCGTGGGCGCCAATCACATCAACGTCAGCGAGCAGAGCTACTCCATCCAGGGCCAGATGGACACCCCCATCCTCACCGGCGGCCATAAGCACGTCATGAACGATGAGGAGTGGGACCGCTTCTGCGCCGGTCTGAACACCCTGGGCAAGATCGCCGTGGAGCGCGGCTTCAAGCTGTGCTTCCATCACCACATGGGCACCGTGGTCCAGACCAGCGAGGAGACCGACCGCATGATGAGCAACACCGATCCCCGCTATGTGTTCCTGTGCTTCGACACCGGCCACTTCACCTTCGCCGGTGAGGATCCCCTGACCATGCTGAAGAAGTACGTGGACCGCGTGGGCCACGTCCATCTGAAGGATATGCGCCTGCCCGTGGTGGAAGAGGCCCGCAAGAACAACTGGAGCTTCCTCCAGTCCGTCCGCAACGGCGCCTTCACCGTTCCCGGTGACGGCGATGTGAACTTTGATCCCGTCTTTGAAGTGCTGTCCCAGGCCGGCTACCAGGGCTGGCTGCTGGTGGAGGCCGAGCAGGACCCCGCCAAGGCCAATCCTCTGGAGTACGCCATGAAGGGCCGCAAGTACATCAAGGAGCACACTGGTCTTTAAGTAAAGAGGGGACTTTGTCCCCCCTTTGCCCGCGAGGGGCACGCCGCAGCCGTAAGCGGCAAAGCCGCCAACGGCTACGCAGTGGATTCCCCCTACCAGTCCGCGGACTGGTGTGCGCGCCCTAAGGGCGCACAAGTCGTGGTATGTTTGTCACGTACAGAAGGTGAATTGCCGCAAAGCGGCAAGAGAGACCGCCCTGGGGCGCGCCGCGGCAAAAATGATTCCACTTACTCTTAGTGCAATTCAAAATAGGAGATGTTTCCGATGACCTATTTTAATAAAAACGACGATCTGAAGCAGGGTTACAACGCCTATATCGACGAGTCCACCAATTATATGGGGACTCAGATGAACGTGGGGCTTCTGGTGATGGAGGACGGCGACACCTACACCTACGAGAGTGCAGACCGGGAGGTTGCCATCCTGCTCTTTGAGGGCAAAGTCACCTATCAGTGGAACGGCAAGACCTGCGAGGCCGACCGCCCCAACTGCTTCCACTATGAGGCGTACTGCCTCTTGGCCCCCAAGGGGACCAAGATCACCCTCACCGCCCACGGCCACAGCGAGCTCTATATGCAGGACACCCTGAATGAGCGGGACTATGAGGCCGTCATGTACACCCCCGACACCGTCCAGACCCAGCACGCCGGTGCCAAGGGCGAGCTGATGGGTGCCATGGAGCGGGAGATCAAGACGTTCTTTGACTATGACAACGCCCCCTTCTCCAACATGGTGCTGGGCGAGGTCCTGAACCGTCCCGGCAAGTGGTCCTCCTATCCCCCCCACCACCATCCCCAGCCGGAGGTCTACTTCTACCGCTTCGACTATCCCGACGGGTTCGGCGCGGGCTTTGCCAACGGCGACGTCTATAAGACCCAGCAGAATGGCTGCGCTGTGATCAACCACGGTTTCCACTCTCAGGTGGTGGCTCCCGGCTATGCCATGTGCTACGCCTGGGGCATCCGGCACCTGGAGGGTGATCCCTGGCTGAAGACACGCATTGACGACAAGGAGCACGCCTGGCTGTGGCAGCCCGATGCCAACGACCACATCTATCCCAATCATTGATCAGGAGGTAAGATCCCCATGAAAACCGTTCGTTTGACCATGGCCCAGGCCCTGGTCCGGTTCCTGGAGAACCAGTACATCGAGGTGGACGGCGTCCAGAACCGCTTCGTCCGCGGTGTATTCATCATCCCCGGCCACGGCAACGTGGTGGGCTTCGGCCAGGCCCTGACCCAGGAGGCCAAGCACCTTGAGATCTGGCACGGCCAGAATGAGCAGGGCATGGCCCAGGCCGCCGTGGCCTTCGCCAAGCAGATGAAGCGCAAGCAGATCTGCGTTGCCACCTCTTCCGTGGGCCCCGGCGCCGCCAACATGGTCACCGCCTGCGGCACCGCCACCGCCAACAACATCCCCCTGCTGGTGCTGCCCGGCGACGTGTACGCCTGCCGCCAGCCCGACCCCGTGCTGCAGCAGGTGGAGCAGACTCACAACCTCTCCATCTCCACCAACGACGCCTTCAAGGCCGTCTGCCGCTACTGGGACCGCGTTGTCCGCCCCGAACAGCTGATGAGCGCCATGCTCTCCGCCTTCCGGGTGCTGACCGATCCCGCCAACACCGGCGCCGTGTGCGTTGCCATGCCCCAGGACGTGGAGGGCGAGGCCTATGACTATCCCGAGACCTTCTTCCGCAAGCGGGTGTGGCGCCTGGAGCGCCGTCCCGCCACCGAGGCCGCGCTAAGCGAGGCCGCCGAGGCCATCAAGAAGGCCAAGCGCCCCATGCTGATCTGCGGCGGCGGCGTCCGCTACTCCGAGGCTCACGCTGAGTTCCGCGCCTTCGCCGAGGCCACCGGCATTCCCTTTGCCGAGACCCAGGCTGGCAAGAGCGCCATTGAGTGGACCCATCCCCTGAACCTGGGCGGCGTGGGCGTCACCGGCTGCTCCGCGGCCAACGACATCGCCAAGAAGGCGGACCTGGTCATCGGTGTGGGCACCCGCTATACCGACTTCACCACCGCCTCCAAGTGGCTGTTCAAGGACAGCTGCAAGTTCGTCAACATCAACGTCTCTGACTTCCAGGCCCTGAAGATGGAAGCCATCCCCGTGGTGGCTGACGCCAAGGCCGCCCTGCCCTGCCTGCTCTCCAAGCTGGACGGCTACAAGGCCCCCTACACCAATGAGGTCACCGCCGCCCGCGAGAAGTGGGCCAAGGAGCTGGAGCGTCTGGACAGCATGGTCTTCGAGGACAAGAAGTCCTGGAAGCCCATCATCAACGATGCCAACGCCGACTCCGCCAAGCGCTTTGCCAAGGACCTGAACGCCGGTCTGTGCCAGACCACCGTTCTGGGCGCCATCAACGCCATGATGGATGATGACGATGTGGCCATCGGCGCCGCCGGCTCTCTGCCCGGCGATATGCAGCGCATGTGGCGTCCCCGCGCTCAGGATACCTATAATATGGAGTATGGCTACTCCACCATGGGCTACGAGATCGCCGGCGCCCTGGGCGTGAAGCTGGCCATCGGCGACAAGCGGGAGGTCTACGCCTTCTGCGGCGACGGCAGCTTCAACATGCTCCACGGTGAGCTGGTGACCGCCGTCATGGAGCGCAAGAAGATCAACATCTGCCTGTTTGATAACGCCAGCTACGGCTGCATCAACAACCTGCAGGTGGGCCACGGCAACAAGACTCTGTGCACCGAGCTGCGCCAGCGCAACAAGGACGGCCTGTTCGGCGACTTCCTGAACATCGACTACGCCAAGGTGGCGGAGGGCTACGGCTGCAAGAGCTACTCCATCCGCACCATGGAGGAGCTGGTGGCCGCCTTTGAGGACGCCAAGAAGGTCAAGAACCAGCCCGTTCTCTTTGACATCAAGGTCCTGCCCAAGACCATGACCGATGGCTATGGCTCCTGGTGGCGCGTGGGTGACACCGAGGTCTCCGAGCGCAAGGAGAACATTGAGGCCTATAAGGACCACCTGGCCCACGAGAAGGACGCGCGGAAGTACTAAGACTCTCGAGGGGGAGCAGGCTCCCCCTCGACCTCCCCCTCCCCAGTGACGTCGGTCACTGGGGGACGCCGCCCAAGGCGGCTGAGTCGGGGAATTTTCGCCACGTACACGCCGCGGCGAAAATAATCAAAATTTCTTCTTTCGCCTGCGGCGAAAGAACTGGGAACCCAAAGGTTTCCCCTAGGCCCTTTCCTTGGCCCAGGCTGCGCCTGGGCCGTAGGGGGCGATGCCTACATCGCCCCGCCGGAGCGAGGAGGTGCGGCAATGGAGTGTCCCTACTGCGGCGCCGAGATGGAAAACGGCGCTCTGCAAAGCTCCCACGGTATTTATTGGTTAAATCAGGCCGCGAAATTCCGCCCTCCACAGTGGGTAAAACATGCGGAGGGGCTCTGTGATGCGGATAACCTGATGCAATCTCCCTACATTCCCGCCTCCCGCTGCCCCAGGTGCAGAAAGATCATTCTCACTTATTAAAATCCTACCATTATATATAAAGGAAGGTAATCAACATGGATAAGGTTCTGAAAATTGGTATCATCGGCTGCGGCGCCATCGGCAAGGATCACTGCCGCCGCATCATTGAGACCGTCCCCGGCGCTACCGTCGTGGCTGTCTCCGACTACGTGGCCGCCGCCGCTGACGATACCGCCGCCAAGTACGGCATCAAGTCCTACGGCAACGACTGCGATGGCATGATCAAGGACCCCGACGTCGAGGCCGTTGTCATCACCTCCATCGACCCCACTCACCATGACTACGTCATGAAGACTCTGGCCGAGGAGAAGTGGTGCTTCTGCGAGAAGCCCCTCAGCCAGAACGCCAAGGACTGCGAGGAGATCATCAACCGCGAGCTGGAGATCGGCAAGCGTCTGGTGCAGGTGGGCTTCATGCGTCACTATGACCGCGGCTACGCCGAGATGAAGCGCATCATCGACTCCGGCGAGCTGGGCGCTCCCCTGGTCATCAAGGCCTGCCACCGCAACGTCTCTCAGGGCCCGGGCTTCAAGACTGAGAACGGCGTGACCAACGTGGCTATCCACGAGCTGGACATCTGCCGCTGGCTGCTGGACGACGAGTACGAGGACGTGCAGTGCGTCAAGGTCCGTCAGTCCGCCAACTCCGACAAGGGCTATGATAACCCCCAGGTCATGCTGATGCGCACCAAGAAGGGCTGCTTCATCGACGTGGAAGTCCAGGTGGCCGATGGCTACGGCTACGACATCCAGTGCGAGGTGGTCTGCGAGAACGGCACCGTCAAGCTGCCCGATCCCTACGCCGTGGTCCGCCGCTCCCGTCCCCAGGGCTGGGACAGCCTGAATCCCGCCGAGTCCATGCCCATCATGACCGATTGGAAGGAGCGCTTCATCGAGGCTTACGACATCGAGTTCTGCAAGTGGGTGGAGTCCGTCCACGCCGGCAAGCTGACCGGCCCCTCCGCTTGGGACGGCTATGTGGCCTGCGTGGCCGGCGATGCGCTGAACGCCTCCCGCGGCACCTCCCAGTTCCTGAAGGTGGAGACCATGGAAAAGCCCGAGATGTATAAGTAATCTCCCCTATCAGTCAGGACCACCCGTATAACGGGTGGCCTGCACTCGCCCTATAAGGGCGTGATATTGGCCGCGCCTCAAGGCGCGGTGAAACGGTCTGCCGACCGCATATTCTTACAAGCAGCCC
>JAETOQ010000048.1 GCA_021771635.1 Oscillospiraceae bacterium
CCCGGCAGTCGCGCCCGACCCGCACTTCGGCACCAACCCGGCAAAGGTGCGCTTTGAGCCCGACCTGAAGGGCTACCCGGAGCAGCTGGTGAAAGCATACCAAGCCCGGCAAAAGGAGGGAGCCCCCAAATAGGCGCACAGAGGCCCATACAACGCCGCCAACGCCCAGGAGGGTAAAGTTACGGGGCAGGGGCCCGGGGCCCGTTGTGGGGCGCACTAACGGCGTTATAACGGGTAACGGCGCAAGCATGAAGGAGGACACCAGCAAATGAAGGACTTTTTTATTCTGAAGGGCGGCGGCGTGGAGCTCACGGGAGCCCCGGAGACCATCACCGTCCTCCCCCTGGGCCACGTCGTCAGCTCCAAGGGCGAGTTCGATGTGGACGAGGGCAGCTTCCAGGCGATGAAGGCGCAGATCGCCCAGCGCGGCGTTGATCTGGTGGTGGACTATGAGCACCAGACCCTCAAAGGGGTCGAGGCCCCCGCTGCTGGCTGGGTGAAGGAGCTGAAGCTGGAAGACGGCAACATTGTGGCCGTCGTTGAGTGGACGCCCCGGGGAGCGGAGTATCTGAAGAACCGGGAGTACCGCTATCTCTCCCCCGTAGTCAATGTCCGCAAGACGGACAATAAAGCCATAGGGCTGCACTCTCTGGCCCTGACCAACACCCCCGCGATCGAGAACATGACCCCGATCGTCAACTCAGACAATTTTGAAGGAGGACATGAAAACATGGATATGCAGAAGCTGGCAGCGGCACTGGGGCTCGGCCCGGACGCCACCGAGGAGCAGATCATGGAGGCGCTCCAGGCGATGGCTGCTGAGAACAAGAGCCTCAAGGAAGGCAAGCAGCCCGGGGACGAGGCCACCGTCGCCAACAAAGCGGTCTGCGAGCTGCTGGGCCTGAAGGCCGGGGCTCCCACCGAGGATGTGACCGCGAAGATCATGGAGCTCAAGGGCGGCACCATCGACGGGGTCAATGTGCTGGCGGAGCTGACGGCCCTGAAGCAGCAGAACGCCCAGCGGGACGCGGACGAGGCCGTCACCCTGGCCCTGAAAGCGGGCAAGATCACCCCGGCGCAGAAGGACTGGGCTCTGAGCTATGCCCTGGCCGACCCCAAGGGCTTCGGCGCGTTCGTGGAGAAGGCCCCCCAGGTCGTTCCCATGGGTGAGATCGACCTGGGCGGCGGCGTGGCCCTTAAATCCGCTGCACCGGATGAGGCGACCACGCTGGTCTGCAAGCAGCTGGGCGTCAGCCAGGAAGACCTGGAGAAATACGGGAAGGAGGAGTAAGTCACTATGGGATCTTTGACTGATACGAAAAATACCGTCGAGGTCTTAAACGGCGGCAAGCAGGTCGTTCTGCCCGTAAAGGGCAAGACCACCATCTACCAGGGGGCCCTGGTCGCCCTGGACGCGGACGGCTACGCTATCCCCGGCAAGAAGGCGGCGGGCCTGACGGCAGCGGGCCGGGCCGAGGAGACCGTGGAGAACAAGGGCGGCGACGGCGATCTGTTCATCCGGGTCACCCGGGGCGTGTTCGTCTACGCCAACACAGACACTGCAGCCAACAAGGTCGGCGCGGGTCACGTTCTCAAACCCTGCTACATCCAGGACGACCAGACCGTGACTGCCCTGGCCACCGGAACCTCGGTCGCCGGGCTGGTCATCCGGGTTGATGACAAAGGCGTCGCCGTGGAGATCGGCACTGGCCTGACCGTACCGGCTACTGCCCCCGCCAGCGGAGGCTAACAAACAGAAGACGGACGAAACCCCCGGCTGGCTGCCGAGGGTTCCAACCAAATTATATTGTAATAGGAGGATAAGACGCTATGGTTATCAACCCCCAGACCCTGCGCGGCATCTACGTCGCGTTTAACACCATCTTCAACAAAGCCCTGACGGAAGTGCAGCCGTTGTATACGGAGATCGCCTCCGTCATCCCCTCCACCACCGAGTCGGAGACCTACGCCTGGCTGGGCGACATCCCCGGCATGAGGGAGTGGATCGGCGACCGCGAGGTGCAGAACCTCACCGCCAGCGGCTATGTCATCCGCAACAAGGACTTCGAGCTGACCGTGGGCGTTGACCGCAACGCGATCGAGGACGACAAGCTCGGCCTTTACAATGTCTCCATCCAGATGCTGGCGCAGTCGGCGGCGGCGCACCCGGACGAGCTGATCTTCAAGCTGTTGGCCTCTGGTTTCACCGAGAAGTGCTTCGACGACCAGCCGTTCTTCTCCGCTGCTCACAAGATCGGCGAGAAGACCGTCTCCAACATGAGCCACGCCAAGCTGAGCATGGACGCCTACATCAAGGCCCGCACCGCACTCATGTCCATTACCAACAGCAAGGGCCGGGCCCTGAACCTTGTCCCGGATAAGCTGATTGTCCCGCCCGCGCTGGAGAAGGAAGCCCGGGACATCCTGGTCGCCGACTTTGTGAACGGCACCAAGAACACCATGCAGGGTACCGCGAAGCCCGTGGTCGTTCCCCAGCTCGCCGGTCACGACTCCATGTGGTTCCTGCTCTGCACCAACCGGCCCGTGAAGCCGCTGATCTACCAGCAGCGGAAAAAGGCCAAGTTCGTCTCCAAGACCCAGGAGACCGACGAGAACGTGTTCATGAAGAAGCAGTTCCTTTATGGCGCGGACAGCCGGGGCAACGCGGGCTTCGGCTTCTGGCAGATGGCCTTCGGCTCCGACGGCACCGGGGCCTCCAACTGACGGAGAGGAAGGGCGGCATGAGCTACAGCACCAGGGCGGAAGTTCGGGAAATGATCAAGGACGACGCCCTCAATGCGATTATCGGGGACACCTTTATTGAGAAACCCGCGCAGCGCGAGGAGCTGGTCGCCCCCATTATCGACGCGGCGATCGCTGACGCGGACGGCGAGATTGACGGCTACCTCGCCAAGAGGTACGCCGTCCCCCTCACTCCCGTCCCCAAGGTCATCAACAAGTTTTCCAAGGACATCGCGGTCTATAACCTGTTCTCCCGCATCGGCATCGACGAGGGGACAGACCAGAAGACCTACCTCAACCGCTACAATTCGGCGGTCAAGTTCCTCACGCTGGTGGCGGAGGGCAAGGTCTCCCTCGGGGCAGATGCTGACGGAGATCCCGCCAGCGCAGCCGCGATCGGATTCACCGTCCAGTCAAACCCCCGGCTGTTCAGCCGGGGGCAGATGAGGGGGATGTGAGCCGTGTACGACATTCGCCTGGAGGGGGACACCCGGGCCATGCTCCGCAGGATACGGAGCTTCTCAGAAATCGACCGCCGCAGCATTAACGCCGCGCTCGCCGAGGGCGTCCGGGAGTCAACCCTCGAACGCTTCCGGCAGAGCAAGGGCCCGGACGGGCGACGGTGGAAAAGCTCCAAGCGGGCAATATTGGAGGGCGGCAAGACCCTGGTCAAGACTGGCCAGCTCCGCAACTCCATCCACACGAGATCGGACGCCTCCGGCTTTGCCGTCGGCACCAACGCCAAACACGCAGCGACCCACCAATTCGGCGAGCCGGGGCGCACCATCCGGGCCCGCAGGAAGAAGGTGCTGCGCTTCCAGTATAACGGCAAGTGGGTCTCCAAGAAGCAGGTGCGCGTCAAAATCCCGGCCCGGCCCTTCCTGGGCTTGTCGGAGGAAGATATGCAGGAGCTGAAGGCCACCGTGGAGGACTTCATCGGTAGGGAGGGTTGACCATGCTCTACGGGCAAAGCAAGCAATACCTTCTGGAGAAGCTCACAGAGGCGGGTCTCAAGTCAAGGCCATACACGGCCCTGAAGGCCCTCCAGAAAAGCCAGGAGTCCCACATCGGTGCAGTTTTGTTTGAACGGGAAGCCTACGCCCGAAACGGCTCCAAAAAATGTTTTAGGGATGAATGGGGAGCGAAACACAAACGGCGCAAGGTTTTCGATCGGGCTGTCACCTTCGATGTGCTCATAGGCGACTATACGGACGACGCCGTGGAGACCATGCTGGAGAAGTTCGTATCACTGCTTGACCGTGGCATCATGGTCGACGGGAATTTTGTCCCGCTGGAGATAGAGGGCGCGGAATGGGTCGACACCGAGGACGCGCTCCTTAAAGCCCAAGTCGCCGTCCGCGTGACGGTCACCTTCAATGGCGGCGTCTATAAGGACACCGACTTCGGCCCGCTCACCCATGTCGAGATCACAACAGTCCAGAAAAACAACGGAAAGGAGGAGCCTGTCAATGGCTAACAAAAAACCGACCGAGTTCGAGAGCTCGGCTATGGCGGAGCAGCGGCCCAAAACCCCGGAGGAGTTTACCGAGATCGGGCGGCTCCGCACGAAACACAACATCTCCCGGGCCGTCTTTGCGGGCGTGTGTGCCGCGCAGGGTTGGAAGGCCGGGAAGTTTGTCACCGAGGCCGAGTTCCTCGGGGCGGTCAAGCAGTTTACCGGGGCCCCCATGAGCGGGGGCCCGGCCCTCGGGAAGGAGGCGGCAAAATAATGCTCCGAGACGTTAAGCACCACGTCACAGACAAGAACCTCGGCTTCGCCACCGCCACGGGCGACGGAAAGCACCTCAAGATCGGCGTCTCCCCCGTGGTGTCCGACACCCCCATCATCATCACCGGGGCCATGGACGCGGCGCAGATCAAGAGCCGCCTCGGGCTGTCCCCCCTGGCCGACGCCGTCATGGACTCCGTCCAGTTTGGCGCGAACCGCATCTATTGCGTCCCGGTCTCCGCTACCACGGCGGGGACGCTGGGCGAGATTAAAAAGGCGGGCGACGGCGGGGGCAGCGTAACGGCGGACGGCTCCCCGACAAACGCCTTCGCCGTGGTTATCAGGTTCACCGCCCAGGGCGGGCTCAACTCCGCCGCTTTCGTCGTTTCCATCGACGGGGGCAGCACCTTCACCGACGAGATCACCGTCCCCGTGACAGGCGAGTATGAGCTCGAGGGGACGGGCATCAAGGTCAAGTTCACCGAGGCGGCGACGGACGACCAAAAGCCCAGCTCCTTCCTTGTGAACGACACCTATACGTTCGACACCACCGCCCCGACCATGACGAACGGGGACGTCCTCAACGCGGTCACGAAGCTCCAGAATTTCGCCGAGGAGTACGAGTTCGTCCACATCGTCGGCGAGAGCGATCTCGCCCTCTGGCAAGCGGTCGGCGAGGCGCAAGTCCAACTCTTTGAGACCTTCCATAAGCCCATGTTCTTCGTGATGGAGGCCGGGTTCCCCACACCCAGCGAGGGCGGGACGCCCGGCATCGGGGCCGGGACGGATGAGGGCGACCTCACCGACTGGGCCCTGGAAATGGAGGTAAAGGCGAAGAAGGTCAGGAACTACAACATCCAGGTCGTCACCGCCTGGGGCCGTCTCGTCAAGCTGGACGGCTCGACGAAGATCGTCAACCTTGCGGGCCTTGTGTCCGGGTTCTACGCGAAGTCCAGCGTCCAGACCTCCATCGGCAAGACCCGGGAGGAGGCGGGATTCAATATCCGCAAGACCAAGCTGGAGGAGCTGCTCCCCGTGGCGCTGGATAACGACATCATCGAGCTCCTTGACCTTGCGGGTTACCTCACCTTCCGGGAGTACGACGGGAAGGACGACTATTTTGTCTACCATACAAAAATGCTCTCCCCGGACGGCAGCGACTACCGCTACGCGGAGGATGTCCGCGTCCTGAACAAGATCATCCGGGAGACCAGGAAGAAGGGCCTCGACCTTATGAACGACGACATCGACCTCACGGACATCCAGGGCGAGCTTGAGGCCCGGGCGAAGTTCCTGTTCGAGCCCTTGCAGCGCATGATCGACGCGAAGGAGATCAGCGCCGCCGAGATCATCGTCATGGACGGGCACGAGGAAACCTTCATCGAGGACGAGACCATGCGGACAAAAATCCGCTACCTGTCCCGGGGCTACATCCGCGAGGTCTACATCGACCTCGCCCGGCGTCGGCCCAGCGCGTAAAGGAAGGAGGATGCAATATGCTTAAAGTCAACGGCATTTCCTACGGGTGGGGCGACGTCGATATCAAAATTCCCGGCGTGAACCTTGTGCTCCAGGAGATCAGCTACGACGACGAGCAGGAGGCGGAGGAATCCTACGGCAAGGGCAGCAAGCCCCGGGGCTACGGCAAGGGCAACTATAAGGCGTCCGGGAAAATGTCCATGCACAGGGACGACTACGACGACCTCCTGGACTGCCTCAAGGCCCTGGACAAGCCCTTCTATGGGATGGAGTTCCCCTCTGTGGTCGTGGCCTATGGCAACCCTGGGGGCCGGACGCGCATCGATGAGCTCAAGCGGGTCATCTTCACCAAGCGCAGCCATAAAGCCGCCCAGGGCGACAAGACCCTCTCCGTCGATATCGACCTTATGATCGTCGGCGGTATCGTGGAGGACGGCGTGGAGCCTGTTTAGCGCACACCGCGCCCTCTCAAGGTATTTAAGAAAAGCGAGGTATTAACACATGGAAGACCTGAAGAAAAACAGCGCCCCCATCCCCGACACCGCCGAGGCCATGCGGCAGAAATACGGCAAGATCTATAGGGTCGGGATCAGCGTCCCGGACGACGATGAGACCGAGAAAGAGCTCGCCTACTACTTCAAGCGGCCCAGCATCCCCGTCTATGACCGTTTCGTCAAGACCATGTCCAAGATCGGCATCTCCAAGGCAAGCAAGACCTTCCTCCTGGACTCGGTCGTGGATGAGGACAAGGATCGCCTCGTCGCCGATATGGAGGAATGCCCCGGCATTTCCATCACCATCGGCAACAGGCTCGGCGAGCTGCTGGGCCTCGGGAATGACGTAAATTTGAAGAAGCTCTAAGGGAGAGGGTCGCGGGGATAAAGGAGAGCCTCACCGAAGCGGCCCTCCTGGAGATATACCGTTTTGTCCCCCCGCCTCTCTTAGAGAAGTTTGACCCCGAAACAATCTCCGACCTCGACGAGCTGCTGGACTACCTTGCAAAGGCGCGGTTCATCCAGCAGCTCGAACAAGACATCGTCGCCCGGGCGATCTCCGAGGTTTTCTCCCCGGATTGACCTGGGCGGCGCGGTCATTTCTTTATAGCAGCCTCCAAACTATATGCAGGAGGTGAGCGGCAACAATATGAGTTTAGAGTCTGTTTTCAAGCTATCCCTCGTCATGAACATGGTCGACAACCTATCCGGGCCCATGGCGAGCGTCGCCTCCCGGGTAGGGGGCGACGTGTCCAAGATGGACGCCCTCGGCGCTACCTTCGGCAACGTGGCGAAATCGGGGGCGGTCATGCAGGAGATGGGCTCGCAGATCACGGGGGCCGTCCTTGCGCCGGTCGAGGCCACCTTCGAGACGCGCCGGGCAATCGGCGAGCTCGCCTCGCTGGGCGTCAAAGACCTCGGAGCCATTGAGGACGCGGCCCGAGACTTCTCCGACCAATGGGCCGGAACGACGAAGGCCGACTTCATCAGCGCAGCCTATGACATCAAGAGCGGCATCGCCTCTCTCTCCGACGAGGGCGTCGCTCAGTTCACCGAGCTCTCGGGCCTCACCGCAAAGGCGACGAAGTCCACGATCGGGGAGATGACGTCCCTCTTTGCGACGGGCTACGGCATCTACAAGGGCTACTATGACGACCTCACCGACCTCGAGTTTGGTGAGATGTTCTCGGCGGGCATTGCCCGGTCGGTGCAGCAGTTTAAGACGGACGGCTCGCAGATGGCGAGCGCGATCCAGACGCTCGGAGCTTCGGCGACGACGTCGAACGTCCCCCTCGAGGAGCAGCTCTCCATCCTCGGTATGCTACAGGCTACCATGAGCGGCAGCGAGGCGGGCACAAAGTATAAGGCGTTCCTACGCTCGGCGACGAAGGGCGGCGAAGCCCTGGGCCTGTCCTTCACGGACGCGAACAACCAGCTCTTGTCAATGCCCGAAATCCTGGATCAACTCCAGGGCAAATTTGGCGAGACCATGGACGCAGCCGAAAAGATGGAGCTTCAAAAGGCGTTCGGGGACACTGAGGCCGTGGCCCTGATCGACCTGCTCTACAGCAAGACCGACGACCTACAGGGCAACATCCTCGACATGTACGACGCCCTCGGCTCCGGCACAGGCGTCGCAACAGAGATGGCGAACGCGATCAATGAGACGGAGCCGGAGCGGTTCGAGCGGCTCACGCAGCGCATCCAGAACGTCAAGGAGTCTATCGGGAACTCGCTGCTCCCCACAATCAACGACCTTATGAGCGCCGGGGAAAACGTCCTGTCAAAGGTTGGGACGTGGATAGATGAGAACCAGGAGCTCGTCAAGATCATAATGCTTGTCGTGCTTGCAATCGGCGGCTTCCTCACCATAGCGGGCACCGTCGCCGCCGTGGTGGGCGGCGTGGGCCTCGTCATCACAAAGACGGTCTCCGCCTTCAAACTGCTCAAGGCGGGGTTCGGGATAGCACGAGCAGCACTTTCACCATTGACAGGCAGCGTTTGGAGCTTTACGGCGGCACTCTTGGCAAACCCGGTTACATGGGTTGTCATCGGGATCGCAGCCCTGATTGCGGCGATTGTGCTGCTCTACAACAAATGCGAGTGGTTCCGAAACCTCGTCAACAACATCCTTAATTTTTTCCGCGAAAAGCTGGGCGCAGCGCTCGAAGCCGCGAAGGCGATCTTCTCCGGCATCGGCAACGTGATCGGCTCCGTCATGGGCGCGGCCCGCGACACCGTCGCCGAGAAGCTGGACAACATGAGGAACGCCTACGAGTCACACGGCGGCGGCATACGCGGCGCTGCAGCGGCGGCGATCGAGGGCGTCAAGGGCATCTATACGGCGGGCTTCTCATTCCTGGACAACCTGACAGGCGGGCGGCTCACAGCTATCAAAGACAAATTCGTCTCCGGCGTCACGAACATGGCCTCCGGCGTCCGGGAGCGGTTCGAGGCCGTGAAGGTGGCCTTCTCGAACGGCATCACAGCCGTCAAAAACACTGTCACAGGGGCTGTCTCATGGTTCTTCGAGTCCGGGAAAAAAGTGATCTCCACATTCGCAAACGGCATCAGGTCAGCGTTCACGGGCGCAGTCGATGCGGTCAAGGGCGGGCTCCAGCGTATCCGCAATATGCTCCCCTTCTCCGACGCCAAAGAGGGCCCGCTTTCGACCCTGACCCTCTCGGGCCAGCGCACCATGACAACCTATGCCTCCGGGCTTGAAAAGGCCACCAACGCCCCCGCCCAGGCTATTGAAAAGGGCCTCGGCGCGGCGAACAACGCGCTCGAAAAGACCACCCTCAACCCGGCAATCGAGCCCATACCGGGCGACACGGCGCAGACAGTGGACGCCGACAGGCCGAAGCCCATCATCCCCCGGGAGCCCGTGAAGAAGGTTTCGCTCTCCAACGACACGGAGGACGGGGGCAATAAGAGCGATGGCTCCAGTGAAGACGGCGGGACAAAACAGGTCGTCATCCAAAAGCTGTATATCCCCGTCGACCTCAGAAAAATCAAAGACCTGCAACAGCTCCTCGCGCTGCTGAAGGAGGTCGAGGACTTCGCCAACGCCAACGAGGAGACGGTGGACGATCCCGAGACCGTCACCATGTAAAGGAAGGGAGGACGCACCGTGATATATGTCGAAGACCAGTCCATCAAAGTGAACGGCGTCGTCCTCCCTGGCCTTGTCAAAAGTATCGAGGTCAAGGAGTCCGCAAAGATTGACGAGCAGGAAGTTGAGGGCAGCGCCACAAAGCCAAAACAAGCGGTCGGCTACGAGGACGCGAAGATCACCGTCGAACTTATCCTTGACGATACCCCGACGAGAACGAAATACCAGGCGCTCGAAATCGTCCGGGCGATTTTTCGCAAACCGGGCCAAACTGTCCCGCAGCCCATCCCCATCGTCAGCGAAGACACAGCCAAGCACGGCGTTGATAAAGTTCTTTTTAAGGGGTTCTCCCACAAAACCGAGGCAAAGAAGGAGCAGATCACCGTCTCTCTCGAATTTTGGGAGTATATCCCGCAGACCATTAAGGCAACAAAGGCCAGCGGTAAAGCTGCCAGCAGTTCCTCGAGCGGCACAACGTCAAGCGGCCTCTCCAAGGAATACAAGAGCTATCTCGTAACAGACCGGGGAGTGTCACCGGCCTCCGATGCTGTCACACAGGCCGGACGCACGGGGCTGCATAATGTCGCAGATCTGCCACTTTAGGAAGGAGGCGGTCAAGCGTGGAAACGCTGGAGCTATTTTACCCGCAGATCGCAGCCCAGGCCGGGCCCTACAAGCTCGACCAGGGTATTGAGTTCGAGATATTCTCGGCAAAGTCTTCTTATTTTGATTGGGCGAAGATACGGTTCACGGAGGGATTCCAGCCGGAAATCAGCCTCGCCCGGAAAGACCCCGCCGCAATCGAGCTCGGCTATGACGGTATCATGGAGGAAGTATTCACGGGCTTTGTCTCCCACCCCTATAACTACGGCGGAGGGGTGGACGAGATCACTCTTAAAGACGAAATGCTGCTCCTCGAGGACACGCAGATCAACAACACCTTCCTCGATACCACCCCGCAAGAGGTTATCTCCTACATCCTGGCCCAGGCCGGGGTCGGGAAAAGGAAGCTCAACGCCCAGGGCTACCCCACACGGAAGAAGCTCCCCATCCGGCAAATGTCCGGAGTTCAGGCAATCAACGCCGTCAATGCGGCGTGGAACCTCAAGAAGCGGTTTTTCTTCTCGGGTGGTGTCTTCTATTGGGACGAGAAGCCGGAACAGCAAAAGGTCTATACATTTGAGTATGGCGTTAACATCATCAACCTCGTCCGGTTCGGGGGCGTGTGGGAGTTGAAAACGGTCTCCGCCCCCTTTATCCGACACTCCCACAAGATCAACGTCATTCATCCGAAGATCAGCGGGGAGCAGGAGGTAACGAAGGTCGTCTCGTCCATCAACGACGACGGCTTCATTCGAACAAAGATTTATTTTTAAGAGGAGGCGAGACCATGTTGGAGGAAATGGTAAGGGCAACCGCCAATAAGGTCATTGCCCAGGACTACCCCTTCCTCAAAACGCCCGCCACACTCTATGCGGTTGTCACGAAGGCGGCGCAGCTCAGCGAGACGTTCGATTACAACGATCTCGTCATCCATAATGACGAGACAGGCACAAGCTACCAAGGGCACATCACCGCCCACTGGTATGAGTACACGCTCCAGGTCGTCGACCGCTGGGGGAACGTGGACGAAACCTTTCCCGCGTTCCCGGATATCCGCTCCCGAATCCAGCTCAAAACTGGGGCCTTTGTCTCCGTGGCCATGGCCTACGGGGACACCCCGGCGATTATCCGGGAGGTGGAGCTATGACGGGGCTGACTGACACCGACATCCGGCTCTCGGACGAATGGCAGCTTACACAAGCGGCGGACGGCGACGCCCCGCTATGCTCTAACTTCGAGTGCTTGTATCAAAACATCATCCTCGAAGCCCTCACGCAGCCGGGCGACCTTTTCTACGACCCGGCGTTCGGGTGGGGTCTCTACGACTTCATACAGTCCGAGGACGACGACCTCACCCGCTTGGAAATCGCACAGCGGGCCCGGGTCGGTTTACAGCGGCGCGAAGTCATCCTCCCCGAAACCATCCAGGTCGATGTCAGCTTCGAGGGCGACGCCTTTGTTCTATGCTGCTCTTTCCAGTTCGACGAGGAGGAAACAGCCCGAGCGCTCACGTTTATCATCGGCGCGGTCAGCGTGGAGGTGAAAACAACATGATCGATAAAGCAACGCTTGACGCCGTCCTCCCTCTTCCAGAACTCGAAGAACGCCGGGACGAGGTCGTTGCCAAACTCAAGCAGGAGGGCTTCGTCGTCACGAACTTCCACTCGGGCGGCATATTTTACACGCTGCTCATGATCGTCCTCCGCATTGAACGGGAGTTCAAGCAGTTCCTCCGGGTCTTTTTGAACAACGCCTTCGTCACCCACGCCTCGGGCGCATGGCTCGACCTCAAGGCGGGGGACTACTCAAAGAAACGCAAGCGGGCGCAGAAAGCCCAGGGGCTCGTCACTGTGTCCAGGATGAACCCCGAGGAGGACGCGGTCAAGATTGAGAAGGGCCACGTCTTCAAGACGAAGAAAGACATCAACGGCGAGGAGCTCCGCTTCTTTGTGATAGAGGCGAAGGTGCTCCAAAAAGGGGCCCGGGCAGTCGACGTCCTGGTCGAGGCCGAGGTGGAGGGATCCCGGTACAACGTCCCCGAGGGGCAGATCACCCGGAGCCTCACCTTCCTCAATGGCGTCGACGCTATCACCAATGGCCCCGACTGGATCACCCGGGAGGGCAGCGACACCGAGGACGACGACGGGCTCAAAACCCGGTCGCTCCGCTCGTGGTCGGAGCTCGCGGCCCGGCCCATTGAGGACACATTCATCAACGCGGCAGAGAGCGTCCCCGGCGTCCTGTTCGCGCAAGCGGATTGTCAGCACCCCCGGGGGCAGGGTACGGTTGACGTCATCGTTACAGGCACGGCGGGAGAGGCTACCGAAGGACTTCTTGCCGAGGTTCAGAAGGCAGTTGACAAGATTGCCGGGCCATACGACAACATACTTGTACGCTCGTCTGTCACGGTTCCCCAGGATATCGAACTAACGGTCACAACGACCGACGTCTCTGATGATGAAGAAGTCGAGGCCAAGGTCGCCTCCATCCTCACGGGGCTCCTGGCCGTCCGCAAGGGCCGCAAGTTCTACGAGCTCACCCTGTCGGACATCAATCACGCGATCCGCAATGGCTACGCCGCCGCGACGAATGTGGGGATCACAGCCCCGGCCCAGGATATCAAGCTGGACAAGGACAAGGTCATCATCCTGGGGGCCGTCGCGGTGACAGTGAGAAGGGAGTGAGGCCCGGGTGAAGCAGTACGACCGCTTCGGCGAGTATATGTTCGACCTCCTGTTTGCCCCGTTGAAAAAGGGCAAGCGGGCGGTCAATCAGTTTTACATCTTTTTCAAGGTCATCGGGCGCATCTTTGACGGCCTGAAAGAGGACGCCCTCCGGGTGAGAGATGAGACCAACATCGCCACGGCCTCCCCCATCATGCTCCCCGTCCATGGGCAGGATCGCAATATGCCCCGGCTCAAGGGAGAGACCGTGGAAGCATACCGGACGCGGCTGGCCATGAAGGGGATCATCTCGGAGTGGGGCGGAACCAAGCGCGGCATACTCTACGCCCTCGCCGCCCTGGGCTACGAGCAAAGCACAATCGAGCCCTTTGGCCTTCAAGACCCCGAGAGGTGGGCGGAGTTCACTGTAGATCTTGGAGTTGGCAATCAGAACGCTGTGCGGGACATTTATCAGATTTACGATGAGATTCAAACGGTAAAAGAAGGCTCCAGCAAATTGGCGGAGTTGATCATTACTCTGCCTACGACTTATGGACAGCTTCCGAGTTCTCCCCACCTGGGGATGCGCCTGAGTGAGACGATACTGCCGACGAAAGAGCAGGCGCTGCCGCCCGCGAGGATCGTTCCGGCGTCGCGGCTGGGCTGGAGGATGAGCATCACAACGCTGCCCATGAGGGCAAAGGAGGATCAAAATGGGCTATGAAGTGACCATGACAAAGGCCGGGTATGAGCTCCAGGCCAAGCTGTTCGCCGAGGGCGGGAGCTTCCCCATCACCCGGGTGGAGGTGGGCAAGGGTGTCTGCCCGGCGGGTACCAACCCGGCCAGACTCACCGGGCTGGTGGAGCCTGTGGCCCCGGCCACATACACCACGCCCCGCCGGGAGGGGTGCGAGGTCAGCCTGACGGTGGAGTACCGTTCCGATCTCGGCGGCGGACTGGAGGAGCCGTTCCAGATCCGCGAGTTCGGTGTATTTGCCGCCGGGGCGGACGGGGTGGAATTCCTGCTATTATACGGTGACCTGAGCGACTATCCGGAGAGCGTTGTTCCCCAGAAATACGGTGGATGCGTGCGGCGGTACCCGGTGAAGATCATCATAGGGCCGGACGCCAGGGTGGAGCTGGCCTATCCGGCGGGGGCCTGGGTGATCCACGAGGAGCTGGCCCAGGCCATCTCGGATCACGACGGAGATCCCAACGCCCACCCGTACCTGCTGGGGCTGTGCGCGGGGATGGACGCCCGTCTGACCCTGCTGGAGCTGATGTACGCCACGGACGTGTCCGGCAACCCCTTCACGGTGACCTTCGAGACATTGGACGGGGTGGAGACGGCAGGCGTGTGGAATCAGCGCCAGGCCCGGATTGAATTTTGAGGGGAAGGTGTGTGAATATGGCTTATGTAAAACTGAATCAAAAGGCCGTGGGAAGCGTTGTTAAACTGAAATTTAACGGCGCTATGCGGGAATTTCTGGTGGTACACCAGGGCCGTCCGTCCACGCTCTATGACGCAAGCTGTGATGGAACATGGCTGCTGATGCAGGACTGTTATGAAAACCGCCAGTGGCACAGCTTCGACGTGAACGACTATTCCGCCAGCACGATTCACAGCTACCTCAACAGCACGTTCCTGAACCTGTTCGACGCCAACATCAAGGCGGCCATCAAGCAGGTCAAGCTCCCGTACCGGGCAGGTTCCGGCTATGGGAAAACCGTCACCAGCGGGGCCAGCGGCCTTTCGGCAAGGATTTTCCTGCTGAGTTCCACGGAGGTAAACCTCGTCCACGGCTATGAGCCGACCAACGAAGGTGCCTGCCTGTCCTACTTCACGGGAACCGCACAGAATGGCGCAGACAACAAGCGAATTGCGAAGCTCAACGGTTCGGCCGTGAACTGGTGGCTCCGCTCTCCCTATTGCAGCTCCGACTACGGCGACGCGTACGCCCTGTTCGCCCACACCAATGGCAGCTGGAGCCGCAGCTACTGCGCCGCCTCGTATGGCACCCGCCCCGCTTTGATACTTCCCTCTTCTCTCTTGGTCTCTGACGACGGAACCGTCATCACCAACACCCCACCTACTACGCCCACCGCCGTCACTATCCCGGAGACGGTTCGCGGCGGGAAGAGTATCCCCGTGTCCTGGACTGCCAGCACCGACGAGCAGGGCAACCTGGAGGGCTATACGGTGGAACGCTCCACAGACGGTGGCTCTACCTGGACTCAGATTTACCAGGGCAGGAATCTGATGACCAGCAACACCGTGGCCTTCGGCACGGAGAGCGTCATGTACCGCGTCCGGGCATATGACAGCGAGGGGCTGTACTCTGGCTACCGCAATAGCGCTCAGGTCAGCGTCATCAACAACACCGCCCCCACTGCACCAGGGGCTATCACCGTGCCCGAGGCTGTTTCCGGTGGCGGCTCCTTGGAGATCAGTTGGCTCGCTTCCATCGACGGCGAGAACAACCTGACCGGGTACTGCCTGGAGCGGCAGGTGGACGGCGGAAATTGGACGGAGATTTTCCGAGGTAACAGCCTGCGCTTTGCCGACGCCATTACCAAGGGCTGGCTCTCCGTGGCCTACCGGGTGCGGGCCTACGACAGCGAGAATGCGTATAGCGGCTACACCGCCAGCGCCACCAGGACGGTGGATAACAACACGCCTCCCGCTATTACCTGCTCCCTTCCCAGTGGGAGCGACCTTGGTGTAAAAGGCGAGGGCTTTGCGGTGGCCTACTCGGTCAGCGATGAGGAAGGGGATGCTGTCACTGTCACTGAGACGATTGACAACGCAGTCCTGCGATCCTTCACCGCCGTAGATGGGGCGGCAAATAGCCTCCAATTGATCGGGCTCAACTTTGTAAAGGTGCTGAATGGGAAACATACGCTCACCATCACCGCCAGCGATGATAAGATCAGCTCGGCCCACAATCTGATTTTCACCAAGTCCGTTACCAGAGCGGCTGTCTTGCTGGCACAGCCCATGACCGCCGACGCGCCCATCAGCGTGTGCGTGCTGTCTGTTGCGGGTTCTATCCCGGCGGATGCACAGTACACTGTGAAGGTGACCAACAACGCCAATGATACCGCACCGGTGTGGGAGGACTGCACCGCCGCCGTCAAAGCCGGGGCAAACCACATCTTCACCAATCAGATTGCGGCCAATGGGTTTGCGTTCAACTTCAAGTTGGAGGTGGAGCGGGGCGCGTCCGGTATTGGTGGTTACATCAGCTCTATACAGGGAGGGTTCCAATAATGGGCTTGAATCGAATCAGAGCAGACAGTGTGCGCGAGCTACGCATGAAGAGTATCGGCATCACGCCGCCCAGGGACTGGGGTGACGTGGAGCAGGTTCGGGAGGCCGTGCGCCAGGAGATTGGTGTGTCCTGTTCTGCCGCCATCTACGCGGGCATCGCCCTCAACGACAGGCACTACAGCCTGACAGAGCATGACCAAACGGAGATCATGGCCCAGTACACCGCCATCAAGGAGGGCGCGGCGGCGGTGCCATACCACGCAGACGGCGAGCTGTGCCGGATGTACCCGGCGGAGGAGTTCGCCGCGCTGGCCCAAGCGGCCATAGCCCACGTCTTTTACCACCGAACGTACTGCAACCATATGAATGCCTGGATCAAACGGGCGGATCTGGAGGAGCTGAAGGGCATCACCTACGGCGCGGAGCTGCCGGAGGATCTCACCCGGAGCATGGCGGCAATCATCAGTGCGGCGGGAGGCGAGGGCAATGTGTAAATGGCAGGGTCATGTGGCTCGATGGCTGTGCGGCGGGGTGTTGTATGGGCTGCTGGAGACATTCTGGCGGGGGCACACCCACTGGACGATGATGGTGCTGGCGGCGGTGCTGTGCGTGCCGCTGGATCTGGCCAACGAGCGTATGCCCTGGACACTGCCCCTGCCCGTGCAAGCTCTCCTGGGCGGCCTGGCCATTACCGTGGGAGAACTGCTGGCGGGGATTGTGCTGAACCTCTGGCTGGGGCTGGGCGTCTGGGATTACTCGGGGCAGTGGGGAAACCTGTGGGGGCAGATCTGCCCGCTATACACGGGGCTGTGGTGCTTACTGGCGGGGCCGGTGATCGTGGGCTTCGACTGGCTGGATCACTGGCTGTGCGGCGGGGAGAGGCCCAGGTATACATTTTTGTGAACAGGAAAGGGAGGAACGGCAAAACCGTTCCTCCCGGAGCTTAAAAAGCCCGCCCTTTTGCACGGGCCGCTCCCTCTCCGGGGGAGCGGCTCGCGCAAGTGGACGAGCTCGGATTTACTTCTTAGAATGGGGACTATTTTTCTTATTTATCTTGTCCGCGTTTCTTAAAAATCTTGTCGCGCTACA
>JAETOQ010000154.1 GCA_021771635.1 Oscillospiraceae bacterium
TCGGAAGAAATTCCGCTCTGCTCCGTCCCCGCCATTAGGCGGGGCCTACGCCCGCTCCATTCCTTCCTCCTCTCCCCACGAAAACTCCGTTTTCGCGGGGGCCCCGATCGCCATACTGCGTCGCTTTCCCTTGCCATACGTCAGTATGGCTGTGGAAAATCTCCTTGTCTGACAAGAAAAATCCTCGTCCATCCAGCATTCCCCGGTTGTGAATACAGGTTCTTATTCCCAAAACAGCTCGTCCAGCGTTTTGCCCAGCGTCCGGCAGATGGCGATACAGAGCTTGATGGTGGGGTTGTAGTCCCCCTTTTCAATGGCGTTGATGGTCTGGCGGGACACGCCCACCGCGTCCGCCAGCTGCTGCTGGCTCATGTCCATGGCCGCCCTTGCGGATTTCAGGCGGAGATTTTTCATTCCGCTTCCTCCTCCCGCCTGCCGGAGATGTGCTTGTGCCAAAAGACCGCCAGAACCAGCAGGTCCGACAGGCTTGCCGCCGCCACCATCACCCAGAGGTTCAGCGTGCCGTCCACCAGAACCCCCTCTCTCCACAGGCGGAACACGCTGAGGCACAGGCATCCCGCCCCTGCCAGGGCCAGAAGAGCCGCCGCTCTTCCCGGCTTTTCACGGGGTTTCAGATAGGCGTCCTTCCACACCGCCGTCACGGCGAACACCGTGGCGCCCAGGTCCAGGCAGAGATAGGCGCCTACCTTTACGCCCAGCCATGGAAAGCCCTCCCCAAATTCGGAGAAGAGCCACACGCTGACAGCCAGGGCAAAAAAGCCGCATTGGTAGGCCCTGCCCCTGGCCTGGACCTGCCGCTCGTCAAAGCTGGTCTCCCCTGTCCGCTCCCTGCGCCAGAGACAGAGCACCAGTGCGATGTACGCGGCGAATATCATCGCCAGCACGATCAAAAAGCTCATTCCCCGTCCTCCGCCTCCCGGCGGACCGCGCAGCGGATGCCATAGATGGCCATGACCGCCAGCATCGTGGCCCCCGCGAGCATATTGGCCGCCCGGAAGGTGACAATGCCGTTCTCCACCAGGCCGCCGTCCAGCAGATGTGTCACGGCGACGCCCAGATTGAAGACCGCCAGGACCGCGAACAGCACCAGCACCTTCCAGGGCTTCTCATACAGGCCCAGATACGCGTCCTTCCAGATGGCAATGGCGGCGAACACCGTCACGCCGATACAGGCGCAGAGGCACATGCCCAGCATCATGTCGCACCAGTGGACGGCCACATCCACGCCCCCCAGGACCAGCATACTGCCCGCCAGGGCAAAAAAGCCGTATTTGAACGCCACGCCCCGGGCACGTTCCTGCCGCTCGTCAAAGTGCATGTCCAGCACCTTTTTCTTGAACAGCACCATCAGGATCACCACGCCTGCCGCGATGCCCACGGCCATGCCCAACAGCAAACCAAGCCGGTATTCCACGGTATCCATAGAAGTTCTCCCTCTCCGCCGCCGCGATGGCGTGCGGTGTTCTTTGATGCTGCTATTGTAATTCATCTCAATCATTTTGTCAAATATATTTTACTATTTGTCGTAAAGTCAGGACCACCCGTATAACGGGTGGCCTGCACTCGCCCTATAAGGGCGTGATATTGGCCGCGCCTCAAGGCGCGGTGAAACGGTCTGCCGACCGCATATTCTTACAAGCAG
>JAETOQ010000049.1 GCA_021771635.1 Oscillospiraceae bacterium
CGTGTGGTGGTCTCGAAGAAGCCCACCGCGATCTTGGCGAACTGGGCACGGGTGATCTTGGCGTAGGGACGGAAGGTGCCGTCCTGGAAGCCGTCGATGATGCCCATGTTGCTCAGCGTGGAGATGGCGTTGTTGCACCACAGGTCAGGGCCGCAGTCGGAGTAGCCGCTGTCCTGATCCCAGTACTCGTCCCGGGCCTCATCCGTCAGCAGGCGGAAGAAGATGGTGGCAACCTCGCCCCGGGTGATGGTGCCGTAGGGCCGCAGCGTGCCGTCCTTGTAGCCGATGATGTAGGAGTAGTGGTCGTCGGTGTTCAGCACGGAGCTGCCGCCGCCACCGCCGCTGCTGCCGCCGGAGCTGGACTTTTTGGTGTTGGTGAACGCGGCGGTTGCCGTCGCATCTTTTGCGATGGTTCCGGTGGCGCCAGTGGACGTAGTGGTGTAACCGTTCCGATCGGCCTCGGTCTCCGTGACCTCATAAGTGATGCCAGCCTTAAGGCCGGTGACCGTCTTGCTCTCGCCGTGCTTCAGCGTGAAGGCCGCCACACCGTTGGTAAATTCCATCTCGCCGAAGGTGCCGCTGACGTTCGTATCGCTGAGTTCCACGGTGAAGGTGAAGTCCTTATTCGTCTCGCCGGCGTTGCCCGCCACGGTCTTGGAGACGGTCAGACTGCCGGTGCCCGGATCAGGAATCGGCGTGCTGTTCTTGGTGTTGGTGAACTTGGCCTCTGCCGTCTTATTGGCTTCAATTTCACCGCTCTCGCCGGTGGACTCAGTCTTATAACCGTCCTGATTGGCCTCGGTCTCTGTGACCGTGTAACCGGTGCCAGCCAGGAGGCCGGAGATTGTCTTGCTCTCGCCATGCTTCAGCGTGAAGGTGGCTTTGCCATTGGTAAAGGTCACGCCCCCAACCTCGCCGGTGATGGCCTCATTGAGTGTCACGGTGAAGTGGAAGTCCTTATTCGTCTCGCCAGCGTCGCCCGCCACGGTCTTGGAGACGGTCAGGCTGCCCAGATCGGTGTCAGGCACTTCTGCCCAGTTGGCAATGAAGGTCAGATTGCCGACGGTTCCTGCCTCCACCGTAAGTTTGGTGAAGGTAGTCCCGTTCTGTTTATCTGCTGTGCCTTCGCCAAGCGTCCAATTCTGGAACTGATACCACTTGCCGCCATCAAACACACGGGCCGGGTTCGTTGCGGTGAAGGTATCCTTGGTGGTATACTGGGTGGGGTTTTTGCCGTTTGCGCTCGCTACCGGGGTGCCAGCTGCCGCCGTGACGGCAGCCAGTGCATCCACAGCCGCTGTGGGGGCATCATCCGCGTTCTTGTAGGTGATGGTGTACGTGATGGGCCGCACCAGATAGGTGATGGTATCCGGAATGGCATTGCCCTTCAAGGTGGCTGTGTCCTTCACATTGCCGTCTGGATCGATCCATTTCAGCTCGTCGGCCTTGGCTACTGCTGTGTAGGTGTACGCATCAGCATCCCCAGTCCTGTTGACCAGTTCATAGCCGCTGTCGTGCAGATCCTTGGCAGCCGCAGACTGGGGTGTGACCACGGTCTGGTCGGCTTCCACCGTCATTGTCTTGACGATGTCCTCACTGCCGCTGTTCTCCGTACCGGCCAGTACAAACTGCACCACGTGCTGGCCGGGGACGATGGGATCATAGTAGAAGAATACGTCATACTCTTCGCCCGCCTGTTCCGGTTCCAAGTTGAAGTTGGTTCCCTTGGGAACATAGCCATTGATCTTCTTTGCGGTCAGATTCTTCGTCATGTTCTCAATGAACATTTCTGTTTGAACCTGATCCTGCTTCAGCACAAAATAGGTTTTCGTGAGTTGCGGGTTGTCCGGATCAGGAGCTTCCTTTGTATCCTTAAAGTTATCCTTGTCGATTTCGCGCAGTGTTTCCGCCAAATAGTAGACGGTGTAGCTGAATGTCTCCGTGCTGACCGCCGTCCACTTCGCGGCAACGTGCATGTCGCTGGTGATCGCCTCGTCAAAGGTAAACACTTTCTCGGGCTGTTGAATGTTCCCGTTTACATCCGCCACGTACCAGCCTTCCAGGGTGTAACCGCCCTTGAGGGGACGGGGGATCACATTTTCGGTGGAGGAATAGCGCCGGTTGGCGGGGACATTTTCTACGATGTTATTCGCGGTATTGCCCACCGTGCCGCCGCCCAGATGGAAGGTCACCGTATAGGTGGGCGTATCCCAGATGGCGTAGAGCCGCAGGTTGCCCGCGATGGCGAAGGCGTCACCGGCCTGGCCCTCGGCCTCGGTGTCCTCATTCATGGTCCACTGCATGTTCACGCCGGCGGGGCCAAGGGCCCAGCCCTTGAACGTCCACGCGGCCGTGCCGTCTGTATGCCGGTCGGGGCAGACGGGGGTTCCAGCAGTAGCAGGACTATTAATATCCCAGCTATATTTTGCTGTACCATCCTCCTTCTTCTGGTCGTTGGTGTCCTGATAACCCAGGTTGAAGGCGTACTTCTCCTTTGTCACCTGCGCGCCGTAGGGCAGGGTAACGGTGCCCAGGGTCACCTCGGTGTTGCCGGAGGAGCTGTTATTGATGGGCGCCATGTAGGTGATGGTGTACCGGTCCCGGTTGTAGTAGAAATAGAGGTCGTAGGGAACGGTCTGAGTGCCAACCGAATTACCAGGTTCACCTCGCTCATCAGTATATTCCGTAGAGTGATCAGGGGTTTGATTCGCCTTTGTCATGTGCAGACGGGCGCTGGGGTTCTGCACACTAATATTATTGGAGGACACGGTGTCCACCTGCCGGGCCACGGCGTAATACTTGGTGATTCCTCCGCTGGTATAAGCGCGCACCGCATAATAGCCGCCGTTGGGATCATTGTAGGTGATCTGATTACCGTTGAGAGACACCCGCATCAGATCGTTAAAGTCGTATTTGGCGATGGTCTCGTTGTCCGTGGGCACCAGATACAGGAAGTTGTGTACATCCGTGGTGTCATTGTTGTAAATGCTGACACGCTGCATATTGGTAACGTCCAGGTCCGGCACTTCGTAGCAGTGATTGTTCCGATAGTGGCTGATGTTTCCGTTAAACCAGTAGGCAACCAGGTTGTGCCGCAGGCCGGAATTTTGGAAAGTACCATTTTCGGCATAAGTTACCGGCTGCTTCGGATCGGCAATGATCTCAGAACCCATGGCGGCGTAGGTGCCCATGATGGTGGGTTCGCCCGCATTGCTGGCACCGGAATCGAAGTATCCGCCTTCATTGTACTTGCCGTCGGTGGTGCCCCAGGAGATCATTCTGGCGGTAGTACCACGATTACCGGGGTTGTCATTCGAGGTAACGTATTCCTCCGACCGGGCAACCGGCCAGACGTCCCGCAGGTCCGCGCCGTACTTGGCCCGGATGGTGATGGTCTGGGGGACCGGCATGCCAGCGGCGTCCTGCACATTGGCGCGCATCCAGCCATTGGTATAAGGTGTATTGCTGCCGCCTTTATGCGAGGTGCTGTAATCAAAGTCCAGCACACCATCCGGAACCGCCGCGCCTTCGCTGAAGCTGTATCCATTTGTGCTGAACGGCACAGCAAAGTCGCTGCCGTTTGCTGTGCCATAATAGGTAAACAGCAGCTCGTAGATGTTCCGGGTGAAGTAGACGTAAATCGTGGTCTTGCCGTCGGCAGAGGCGGTGGTGGCGTTGTAGTTGACTTTTCCCTCTTCCTCGTGCACGATCTCAAAGGCGGCCTGCTTGTAGAAGTCAGCCACGTCAAGGCCGCTGGCCTGGCCCATGGCCGTGTTGAACTTCTCGGTCACCTGGGTCTGGATATCGTCCAACAGCGCCTTCGTATTATCGGCTTTCAGCAGAGACGAATCGGTATTGACATTCACCGTGAAGCTGCCCGCGTTGCTGTAATGGGAGTCGGTGGTCCCCAGCTGGGGCTCGTGGGTCTTAGGGGCAGCCTTATAGTTGGCATACTTCGTGTCATAATAAGTAGTATTTCCACCCTGAGCAATGGCCTGCACATCGTCCTCGCCGGTCAGGTCCTCGGTCCAGAGGATGACGCGCACCTGGGTCTGGGCCGGCTCCCACTTGGGATACAGATGCAGGGCCAGAACGCCGCCGCTCTCGGTCAGCTTGGCCTTCGCGATCAAATTCGTGTCGACCGTCAGCGTGTACTTACCGTCCGCATCGGTTTCAACATCGATATAATCAGTCTCGGCGTAGTTGCCGTTGGCATCGGGCGTGGCGCCCTTCTTCAGATACCGCCAGCCTTCAAAGGTATAGCCGGTCCGGCTGGGCGTAGCAATACCATTGAAGTTGACATTGCCGCCCAGCGCCACCTGCTGTCTGGGGATGTAGGTATAGTCGGTGTCGAAGATCACGCGGTAGGAATCCGCCGCCTTGTAATCAATGTCAACGACCGTATCCGTATTCTCGATCAGCTTCTGGGAGAAACCGACGGGCTGGAGCTGTTCGTAGACGTCCTCGGTCTTGGCCGCAGCGCGGGTCCTGGCTCCCACGCGGCCCTGAAGGGTCTCCTGATCCAGGCGGACATATTCAGTGCCGTTTTCGGTCTTTTGCGCATCACTGTCCAAGGCGGCTATCTCATCATCAGTCAGCCCGGAGAGCGTCTTCGGCACCCAGTGGTTCACCGTGTACCAGGTGGCGTTGCGGCGGTAGTAGACGGTGATGTCCAGCTCCGTTCCGTTCTCCAACACATTCTTCAGTTGCTCTTCCGTCAGCGTCACTTCCAGCTGGGGGTTTTCCAGCGGGGTAGCGCCCTTGATGGTATTAGTGCCCACAGCCGTCGCGGTGCAGAGGGCTTTACCATCCGCATCCTTTACCGTCAGGGTGCGGGCATCGTTCCACGCCCCGTTGTACTCCGTGGAGTAGCGGTTCTGGTAGGTTGGATTTTGTGCGTTGTGATCCGTATCGCTATTTTCCTGATAGTAGTAGACATTATGATTTTCAATATCCACATCGAAGTCGCCGTTTTCCAGCATCTCCGCCAGCTCATCCGCCGTTTCGTTTCCCGTGGGCGGGGCCTTCACATACCGGTTCAGCTCGCTGGGGTCCAGCACGATGCGGAAGCCCTCCACCGTGGGCAGCTCCCATGTCACCTTATAGGATCCATCAGTCTGCTTCTCGGGGATCGCCTCCACCATATCGGGATCCGCCGCGTCCACGCCCGCGAGACCGCCGGTGTTGGAATATTTGTATTCCAGCTTGATCCGCACGACATCCGCCGGTACGAACTCATAATCGCCGAGCTTTCCTTTAAAAACCTCCCGGAGCACGGTCCCCTCGCCCGCGGCATCCGCTTTGCGGACGATCCGCCAGCCGCTGCTGACGGCATAGAGGATCTGCGCGCCGTACAGGTGAACGCCGTTTTCATCAAAGTCCTCAAGGCGCACAGGCTCTGCCTCCGTGACCGTGAGCTGCTCCGCGTCATAGACAAAGCGGTTCAGATCACATACGCCGTCCTCAAAATCCGCCCCGGTCAGGGAAATCACCTCAGGCGCCTCTACTCTGACGTTTTTCCCATTCAGCTGAAACCGGAAAACGTGGTTCATATGAAGGGTATAGACGTCCTCTGCCCCGGTCTCGGGTTCGGCCTCCTGCTCCGGTACGGCCTCCGGCTCCTCCGGGGCTGCGTACAGGGGGCACGCCTCGTCGTGGGCGCCCTCCACGCAGCCCTCCAGCTGCGCACAGACAGCGGGCGTTTCATCGCCCGGCGTCTCGTCCACTGCCAGTGCCGCGGGAAATAATCCAACAATCAGGCACACGGACAGCAGACTTGCCAACAGTCGCTTTTTCATTTGATGTTTGCCTCCTTGTTTTCTATGTTCTGCTTTGGGACGCTTCGCCCAAAAGCGCAGCTTGTCGAAAAAGTCTTTTCGACAAACTGCTTAAGATTTCAGAACTTTTTAAAAGTTCTGGAATCTGTTGATTTGAATGGCGCAGGGCACCCTTCCTGGGTTCATCTCCGCGCTAAGAGCCGGGCTGCGCCCGGTTGCGCTCCGAAACGGCCTGCGGGCCAGCCGCGCACACCCCTCCTTCCCGTTTTCCTACTCTTCCGGGGTTATCGACAGTCCGCGCTTTTGGGCGCTTCGCCCAAAAGCTCTTTTTGCGCCACTTGTTGCGCCACTTGCGCCACATCCGCCAGGGTCAGCCTGTACCGCTCCATGCGGTCGGGCCGCGCTTTCCCCGCGCAGACGGGACAGCCGTTTTTTTGCGGGCCCGCCCTGGCATAAACCGCCGCTTTCCAGGCGTGTCCGGCGGAACACGCCCACCAGACTTTCCGGTGGCTCCCCGCCGTCACCATCGACGGCGTCAGGCCGCCGTTCAACGTTGGGTGCCACTGGGCGGCAACCTCCGGCTCCAGCGTGGAGAGGTCGTTAAAGCCCGCCAGCGCCTTGCGCCCCGCGCAGTACGGACAGCCGGAGCCGCTTACCGTCCTTGGCCCCACGCCGGCCTGGTACTCGTGCCCCAGGGGGCACCGCCACCACACCCTGCGGTTGCTGTACGGCGTCACGCTCTCCGGCGACAATGCGCCGTTGCGGGTGGGATGCCACTGGCAGGCCAGCTCCGGGAACAGGCCGGCAAGGTCGTTTTCGCCGGGGATGACCGTCTTTCCCGCGCAAACGGGACATCCCGCTCCGCTGACGGCTCTGGACGCCACCGCCGCCGCCCACTCGTGGCCCTTCTCACAGCGCCACCAAACTTTCCTGCGGGTCCCGGCCAGCACGTCCCGGGGCGTCAGCGTCCCATTTTTCGTGGGGTGCCACTGGCGGGCAAGGTCGGGATGGGTGGCGGCCAGGTCATTCTCGCCGGGGACGATCTGCCGGTTGGCGCAGTACGGACAGTCCGTCCCGCCCATGGACCGGGATTTCACCTCCGCCTGCCACTCGTGGCCCTTTTCACAGCGCCACCACGCCTTATGGTGGCTCCCCAGCGGCACGTCCGCCGGGGTCAGGGGCCTGTTTTTGACGGGGTGCCACTGTTTGGCAAGGTCCGGCCGCTGGGAGGCCAGGTCATTTGTCCCAGCCCATGCCCTTTTCCCCGCACAGTAGGGACAGCCGCTCCCGGCCCCGGCCCGGGTGTAGACCATGGCCCGCCACTCATGGCGCTTGTCACAGATCCACCAAACGCTCCGCTTGCTGCCGTAAGTGATGTCCCTCGGCGACAGCGGCGCGTTTTTCGCCCCATCCCACTCCCGGAGCAGCTCGGGCCTGTCATGCTCCACGCAGTAGTCATATAAAGTTGTTCTCATTTCATCACTACCTTTGCACCGCCGCGCCTGTCAGGGCACGGCCAACTCGGCGGTCAGCGCGGCCATGCTCCCCTCCGCTTGTTCGCTGACATTTCCTGACTGTCCCTCTCTGGTGTCGGAATTTATATTCCGCGCAGATAACGCAAACGCCGGGGGATACCCGGCGAGAACGGAATTTATATTCCGCATACATATCTGTCACGAAAGCATGAAGAGAACGATCTGGACATAAAAAAATATGTGCCTTTTTTCCCACAAAAAGGAAAAAAGGCAGCACAAAAGAAAGCCGCCAAAAAATTACATTTTGCGGCTGTTTTTTTCGCGCCCGTTAGCCGAGAACCCCTTGCATTTCAAGACAAGAGATGGTAAAATCTTTTTGAAATGTGTAGTTCCGCGGATAGGTCATTCGGTTTTGCAAGGGCGGAATATAAATTCCGTCTACGACACCAGCCCCAGCCGGTCAAGCTGCCGCTGGTGCTCCGCGCCGGAGGACAGGAGATAGATGCGGGTGGTCTCAATGCTGGAATGTCCCAGCACGCCTGCCAGCTTCGCAATATCCTTATATGCCCGGTAATAGGCTGTTGCAAAGAGGTGGCGCAGATTGTGGGGAAACACCCTGGACGGCTCCACACCCGCGCAGGTACAAATGCGTTTCATTTCCGCCCAGATCTGGCGGCGGCTCATGGGTCTACCGTTTTTGGTGAGGAATATCTCGCCGGAGGCGGTCTTTTGCTTTTTCGCGTATTTCAGCAGCTTGCGGCACAGCTTTTCGGGAATGAGGATCACCCGAATCTTTCCCTTCAGGGAGATCTCCGCCTTTCCCCGCTGGGCGGCCTCCACGGTGATATACCGGACCTCGCTCACCCGGATGCCGGTGGCGCAGATGGTCTCCATCAGCAGCGCCAGACGCTCCCGGCCCAGCTTCTGCGCCGTGGCGGTCAGCTTGTCGTAGTCCCCGTAGTCCCCGCGGGTCAGCTCCCGGGCCGAGTCCCGGAAGATCCGGCGCTGGATCTTCAGGAATCGCGCACGGCAGCCTTCCCAGCCCAAAAAGCGGAACAGGCCGTTGAGGGCGGCCAGCGCCGTATTGATGGTGGATGGTGCGCGGTGTTCCGCCAGAAGATACTCTTTCCATCTGGTCACGGTCTCTTTTGTCACAGCTCTGCCGTCCAGCCAGCAGGCGAAGGCCCGCACGTCCCGCAGGTATTTTTCCACCGTGCCGGGGCTTCGTTCCTCCTCCCACAGGTGCTGTTCAAGGGCTGTGATCTGCTCTGAAACCAGCTTGCGCTCCATGATAAAAGTCCTCCTTCATAGTCGATACCGATATTGTATCTCACCGGAGGCCTCTATATAAATGGCGCAATTTTCCAGCACGGCAAACAAAAAAGCGGAGCGGCATAGTGCCGCTCCGCTCAGGCTGTCGAAAAAGGCCTCCCGGCCTTTTTCGACAGCCTGCTAATGTCCCGATTTTCAAAATGTGCAACATTTTGAAAATCTCCCGCTTTGCGGGCAACGGACTGCACCGCAGTCCGTTGCGGACATTCGATCCAACACGAGGCGGGCGCGGCCCCCTCGTGCTCCCCCCCCGCATCGCGGAGAGTTTCTTTTTCCTAAACGATTGTTTTTCGACAAGCTGAGCGGAGCGGCATAGTGCCGCTCCGCTTTGATCTTATTTCCGTCCCTCCAGAACAGGGTGCTCATTCCTCGCTGTCGGGCTCCTCTTCAGACTCGTCCAGGCTGCCCAGGTCGAACTCCAGCTTCTCGCCGCAGTTGGGGCAGACGACCTCGCCGTCCTCCAGGATGGACTCATCAAAATAGATGGTCTCCTCGCAGGTGGGGCAGGTGGTGGCGTAGCAGTCCTCGTCCTCGTCATCCTCGTAGTACTCGTCATCTTCGTCATCGCCGAAGACGATATCCTCCACGTCCTCCAGGTCATCGCTGACGGCGTCCAGGCCGTCGGCCAGCTCCGCCTGCTCGTCCTCAATTTCCTCGATCTCCAGGGCGATGTCCTCCAGCACGTCAATGATGGCGGAGAGCAGCTTGCCCTCCTTCTTCCCGGTGTCCAGCTCCATGCCCTCGGTCAGGCCCTTCAGATAGGCGACCTTCTCCATGATCTCCATAGCAGTAACTCCTTTCGTGATAAAAATCAGTTTTTTTGATAGAAAAGGGGGACAGCCGTCCCCCTTTTGCGGTCTTACTCCTTCACGCGGCCCAGGTACTCGCCGGTGCGGGTGTCGATCTGGATCTTCTCGCCCTCGTTGATGAACAGGGGCACCTTGATCTGCGCGCCGGTCTCCAGGGTGGCGTTCTTGGTGACGTTGGTGGCGGTGTCGCCCTTCACGCCGGGCTCGGTCTCCGTGACCACGAGGTCCACGAAGTTGGGGACCTCAACGGTAAAGACATTGCCCTTGTAGCTGACCAGAGAGCACATGGTGTTCTCCTTCACGAACTGGAAAGCGTCGCCCAGCACGTCCTTGTTCAGGGGGACCATGTCATAGGTCTCCGGATCCATGAAGTAATACAGGTCCCCGTCGTTATAGCTGTACTCGGCGTTCTTGCGCTCCACAGCGCCCTGCTCGAACTTGGCGGTGGGGTTGAAAGACTCCTCACGGATGGTGCCGCTGATGACGTTCTTGTACTTGGTGCGCACGAAAGCGGCGCCCTTGCCGGGCTTCACGTGCTGGAAGTCCACAACGACCATGGGCTTCCCGTCCATCTCGAAGATCATACCCTTCCGGAAATCGCCGGCAGTAATGGTAGGCATAGTTTGTTCCTCCTCACAAATCTTACGAGAAAACGACCGTGGAAGGACATTTTCTCTATTTTTTCTATATCCAGTGAAATTACCGTTGATATTTTACCGTATGTTGCCCGTTATTGCAAGTATTTTTCAGGCAGTTGCTGGAATTTTTCAGCGGTTTTTTTCCATTTTGCGGCGGCAGGCCGCCTTGAAAGGCGCCTGCACAGCGTGGAGGACCTTCTGCCACGCCGTCACCGCGCCGCCTGCCGGCTCCACCATCAGGGCCAGAACGCCGGCCCGGTTGGCCGCCAGCATGTCGGTCAGCAGCTTGTCCCCCAGCATGGCGGTGTGGGCCCTGTCCGCCCCCGCCCGGGCCATGGCGGCCTCCAGCCCCCGGGTGGAGGGCTTGCCCGCGTGCCCCTGATAGGGCACCCCCAGGTCGGCACAGAACTCCGTCACCCGGGTGCCGGAGCGGTTGTTGGAGACGATCATAAAGCCGATGCCGTGAGCTGCCAGGTCCGCGATCCAATCCCGCAGCGTCTGGTCAGGACGGGGCGTCTTTTTCGCGGCCAGGGTGAAGTCCAGGTCGCTGAGCAGCAGGGTGATCCCCCGCTCCTTCAGATATTCAGGTGTGATCTCCTCGTACCGCTGAAACAGGCGGTCCGGCACCAGGGAAAAGGGCATAGGCGGCTCCTTGTCTGCATAGTATTTTTTATCATCGACCAGCCTGAAAAGCGTCAGGATGGGCTCTGCCGGCACCGGGGCGGGCCGCTTCAAATAGGGCCGGCGGATCCAGCGGGCCCTGCCCGCCGAAAAACAGCCCTGCCGGTTTCAAGTGATCTGACGGTATCAGTATATCAGCTCGGGCTGAAATGCACAAGGGGGAGATCGTCTTGCAGGTCTATCTGGCTGTGACGCCGGGGGAATTCCAGGAGGCATCCAAATATGGCCGGGCCTTTGCCCACGTGGCCTACCGTGTCGGCCCCGGTTCCACGCTGCTGCGGCAGAACCTGCTGCTGCAGACCCGTGGCGGGCTGCTGTCCGTCAGTGACCGGGAGGCTCCGCTCATCGAGGATCCGGAGGCTCTGTGCGCCGCGGTGCTGCGGGAGTGCGGCCGCCGGGGGTATACCGGCGTGGTGCTGGACTTTGAGGAAGCGCCCCGGAGGGACCGTGTCCTCTTCGCCCAGCGGCTGGGGCAGGTGCTCTCCGCCGGGCGCCGGGCGCTGTACGTCCCGGAGTCCTATTCCAGCGCGGCCCAAAACGCTGTCGTGCTGATCTGCACCGCCATCTCCGGCGGGAGCTTCACGGAGCGGCTCCAGGAGGCCGCCCAGTCCCGGGGCGGCGCCGGCCGCCTGGCCCTGGACGTCCAGCGGCTGCGGATGGACTTCCGCCTCCCCGCCCGGTCCGGCGAGGGAACGCCCCTCAGCGGTGAGGCCTTGGGGCATCTGATGGAGCGGGAGTCCCCGGCGGTCTTTTTTTCTCAGGACCTGTGCGCCAGATACTTCACCTACTGCCGGAACGGCGAGACGCATTTCGTGCTCTTCGACGATGCAGGCACCCTGAACCAGAAGCTGAAGACCGGAGCCAATATGGGCTTTTCCGCGGCGTTTCTCATGTGGCCGGAGGTGCCGGACATCGCGGGAAAGCTGAATCTGCGCTGAAGGGCGGGAAAAAAGTGCTGTGCCAAACGGCACAGCACTTTCTCATCAATAATAACGCTTCTTGTTCTTGCGAGCGGCCTCAGACTTCTTGCGACGCTTGACGCTGGGGCTCTCATAATGCTCTCTCTTCCGGACCTCGGCGATCACGCCCGCCTTGGCGCAGGAGCGCTTGAAACGCTTCAGGGCGCTGTCGATGGACTCGCCTTCCTTCACATGGATCTCAGACATCTATATTTCCCTCCCTCCGAGGTATCCGGCTTCATCCAGGATACTTTAAGGGCCATAAATTATGGCTTCAACACATGCATTATACAGAGTGTGCCCGGAATTGTCAAGGGATTTTCGCCGAGAACCAAGCAAATTTTCCACAGAATCTGGTTTGGAGACAGCCGGAACCCCTTACTGGGGCTTTACGATCAGATTGACCAAACGATTTTTCACCAGGATGGTCTTGACAATTTTCATGCCCTCGGTGGCCTTCTGGACCTTTTCCACAGCCAAGGCGGCGTCCACCACGGCCTTCTCCTCGCTGTCGGCGGGCACGGTGATGGTGCCCTTCAGCTTGCCATTGACTTGAACAGCCATGTCCACGGTGGATGCCACGGTCTTGCTCTCGTCGTACGCGGGCCACTCCGCCTGGCAGCACATTTTGCCGGTCTGGGCGGCGAAGCCCAGCATCTCCCACAGCTCCTCGGTGATGTGGGGGGCGAAGGGATTCAGAAGCAGCAGCAGATACCGCACGTCGCCCCGGGTGACGCCGTTGGCGGTCAGCTCGTTGACAAGTGTCATCATGGCGGCGATGGCGGTGTTCATCTTCAGGCTGTCGATATCCTCCGTGACCTTTTTGATGGTCTTGTGGATGACGGATTCGTTGGCGGGAGTCACGTCATAGCTCTCCGCCGCGCCCTCCGCCAGGTTCCACACACGGTCCAAAAACCGCTTGGAGCCCTTGACGGCCTCGGTGGACCATGTGGCCGCCTGCTCGAAGTCGCCCACGAACATGATATACAGGCGCATGGTGTCCGCGCCGTACTGGGCCACGATGTCGTTGGGGTTCACCACGTTGCCCCGGGACTTGGACATCTTCTCGCCGCCCTCGCCCAGGATCATGCCGTGGCTGGTGCGCTTGGCGTAGGGCTCCTTGGTGGGCACCACGCCGATGTCATACAGGAATTTATGCCAGAAGCGGGAATACAGCAGGTGCAGCGTGGTGTGCTCCATGCCGCCGTTGTACCAATCCACGGGAGACCAGTAGTCCAGGGCCTCCTTGGAGGCCAGGGCCTTGTCGTTGTGGGGGTCCATATACCGCAGGAAGTACCAGGAGGAACCGGCCCACTGGGGCATGGTGTCCGTCTCCCGCTGGGCGGGGCCGCCGCATTTGGGGCAGGTGGTGTTCACCCAGTCGGTCATCTTGGCCAGGGGGGATTCGCCGGTGTCGGTGACCTCGTAGCTCTCCACCTCCGGCAGCAGCAGGGGCAGCTGATCCTCCGGCAGGGGCACCCAGCCGCACTTGGGGCAGTTCACCAGGGGGATGGGCTCGCCCCAGTACCGCTGGCGGCTGAACACCCAGTCCCGGAGCTTGAAATTCGTCTTGGGATGGCCGATGCCCTGCTCCGTCACCCACTTCTTCATGGCGGGAATGGCTTCCTTCACGGTCATGCCGTCCAGGAAGCCGGAGTTCACCATGATGCCGGTGTCGTCCTTGAGGGTGAACGCTTCCTTCGTGATGTCTCCGCCCTTGACCACCTCGATGATGGGCAGGCCGAACTTGGTGGCAAACTCCCAGTCACGCTGGTCGTGGCCGGGCACGCCCATGACGATGCCGGTGCCGTAGCCCATGAGGACATAGTCGGAGACAAACAGGGGCACGTGTTTGCCGCTGGCGGGGTTGATGGCCTCGATGCCCTTCAGCCGGACGCCGGTCTTTTCCTTGTTCAGCTCGCCCCGCTCAAAGTCGGACTTGCGGGCGGCCTCCTGACGGTATGCGGTGACCTCGTCCCAGTTTTCGATCTGGTCCTTCCACTGGTCCAGGAAGGGATGCTCCGGAGAGATGACCATATAGGTCACGCCGAACAGGGTATCGCACCGGGTGGTGTAGACCGTCAGCTTCTCGCCGTTGGTGGCGGTGAAATCCACCTCTGTACCCTCGCTGCGGCCGATCCAGTTCTTTTGCTGGATCTTCACCCGGTTGATGAAGTCCACGTCCTCCAGATCGTCGATCAGGCGGTCGGCGTACTTGGTGATGGCCAGCATCCACTGGCTCTTCTCCTTGCGGATGACCTCGCCGCCGCAGCGCTCGCAGACGCCCTCCACGACCTCCTCGTTGGCCAGGACGATCTTGCAGCTGGTGCACCAGTTGACGGGCATGGAGGCCTTGTAGGCCAGGCCCTTCTTGAACATCTGAAGGAAGATCCACTGTGTCCACTTGTAGTAGCTGGGATCGGTGGTGTTGACCTCCCGGTCCCAGTCAAAGGAATAGCCCAGCATGTGGAGCTGTTTACGGAAGTTCTCCACATTGTCGTGAGTCACCTTGGCGGGGTGGATGTGGTGCTGGACGGCGTAGTTCTCCGTGGGCAGGCCGAAGGCGTCGTAGCCGATGGGAAACAGGACGTTGTAGCCCTGCATCCGCTTCTTGCGGCAGATGATGTCCATGGCGGTAAAGGGCCGGGCGTGGCCCACGTGAAGGCCCTGACCGGAGGGGTAGGGGAACTCGATCAGGCCGAAGAACTTCTCCCGGGTCTTGTCTCCCGTAACGGCGGCGAAGGGCTTTTCCTCCAGCCATTTCTGCTGCCATTTCTTCTCAATGGCGGTAAAATCGTACTTCATATTTCTCTCCTTCATTCTTATGAATGGGTTTTCTCTTTGAATCATTTCTGCCAGGGCGTGGGGGGAATCTACTGCGCAGCCGTCAGCAGCTTTGCTGCTTTACGGATGCGGCGTCCCCCTTGCGGGGAAAGGGGGGGACCTGTCCCCCTCTTTTTTAAGGCGACACCGCATAATTCCAAGTGGCATATCACGGCAGGGCTTTTTTCGTCAGAGTGCATGAAGAATGCGCCGGTGGGCTGGCGCCCACCAAGCAGACTTTGTGTGCTATGACGGAAAAATTACCCGGGAGATGCCGCTTGACGCGGCAGCGGTGAATTGTGCGGTGTTGCCTTAAATAAAAACAGCCCCTGACCGTCTCCGGTCAGGGGCGTTGAAAACGCGGTACCACCCTGCTTCAGCCGCCAGGCAGCGGCCCTCGGGAGCCTGTAACGGGGCCAGCCGTTCCGCCCTACTCAGACCTTCAGGCGGAAAACTCCGGGACCAGTATACCACAGGCTCCCCCACCGGCTCACACCAGCCGCCGGCTCTCTTTGGGCGGGACGCTTGGGCTTTCTTCCCTTCAAAGTCGTTAACGCGTTTATTTTATGAGGGTTTCAGGTATTTGTCAAGTGTCTGAAGCGTTTTTGCGAAAAATGCTTGCATTTCCCAAAAAAGCGCGGTATACTTCGTTTTGGTGATTAGTTCACAAAGTAAACATTTTAAGGAGGCCGGTATGGACAAGACGCGGGAGGAACTGCTGCGGGCCTGGATGGGCATGGGCGCCTACATCCGGGGAAACCGGCTGCTGGAGGACCTCTCCATGAATGAGATGCTGGTGTGCAACGCCCTGTACCGGCAGCGGGAGGCCGGAGGCCCTCCGGTGACCGCCACAGAGCTGTGTCAGCAGACACAGCTTCTGAAATCTCAGATGAACCACATTCTCACCTCCATGGAGAGCCGGGGGCTTATTGAGCGCTCCCGGAGCCAGGAGGACCGGCGGGTGGTGTATGTCCGCCTCCGGGAGGAGGCCCTTCCCCGCTACCAAAGGGAACATGAAAACGTTCTGGGCATTCTGGAGGCGATCACCGATGCCCTGGGCGAGGACGGGACACGGCAGCTGACGGCTCTGATCGACACCGCCACCGCCGCCGCGGCCCGCTATCAGAAGCAAAGGAGTTAAATCATGGCAGTTAAGATCATCACCGATTCCGCCAGCGACATCAGCCAGGCGGAAGCAAAGCAGTGGGGCATCCAGGTGCTGCCCCTGCGGACGATTTTCGGGCAGGAGGAGTTTCTGGACGGCGTCACCATCGACCACCAGCAGTTCTTCCAGAAGCTCATCGAGTCCGACACCCTTCCCACCACCAGCCAGCTCTCCCCCTTCCAGTATGAGGAGCCCTTCCGGCAGGCGGCGGAGGCCGGAGACGAGGTGCTGTGCGTCACCCTCTCCTCCAGGCTCTCCGGGTGTTATCAAAGTGCCAGCATTGCCGCCGAGGGGCTTCCGGTGACGCTGGTGGACAGCTTGAACGTGTGCATCGGCCAGCGGATCCTGGTGGAACTGGCGGTGCGGCTGCGGGACCAGGGGCGGTCCGCCCGGGAGATCGGCGCGGTGCTGGAGGAGGAGCGAAAGCACATCCGGCTCGTTGCCCTGCTGGACACCCTGGAGTACCTGAAAAAGGGCGGGCGCATCTCTCCCGCCGTGGCACTGGCGGGGGCGCTGCTGTCCATCAAGCCCGTCATCTCCGTGGAGAACGGGGAGATCGCCATTTTGGGCAAGGCCCGAGGCTCCAAAAACGGCAGCAACATGCTGATGACCCTGGTGGAAAAGAGCGGCGGCATCAACTTTGATAAGCCCTACTGCCTGGCTTACAGCGGCCTCAGCGACGCGCTGCTGCAAAAGTACATTGCCGACAGTGAGCGGCTGTACAGCGGCAAGACAGAGCATCTGCCGGTTTGCAGCATTGGAAGCACCATCGGCACCCACGCGGGGCCGGGGGCCATCGCGGCGGCGTTTTTCATCAACGAGTGAGAGAAGGACCTCCGGCTGATTGCCGGAGGTCCTTTTTTGTAATGAATTCGGCCCATTTCAAGATTTTCGCTTTGCGAAAATACTTGTACGCGCCACTTGGCGCGGGAGGCCCTCAGTCCTCCGTCAGCACATCGCTGAGGTCCAGGGGCCTGCCGTCGTGCCACAG
>JAETOQ010000050.1 GCA_021771635.1 Oscillospiraceae bacterium
CGCCATACTGCGTCGCTTTCCCTTGCCATACGTCAGTATGGCTGTGGAAAATCTCCTTGTCTGACAAGAAAAATCCTCGTCCATCCGGCATTCCCCGGTTATGAATACAGGTTCTATTTTGCAGGGCTATGTCAGAATTTGTAAAATGTTTGAAAAAAACTAGATAGTTTGACGAATATTGATAAAAAATCTGGTTAAAATAGAGAAGAATCCGGTGAAATATACCAAAGGCGGGGGGCTTTTTCGACAGGAGCGTCCTTGACGGTGGCACATTCAGGAAGTATAATGTACTTAATTATTATACCGTGTATGGTATAAAAGGGATCCATGTGAAAAAATGCAGGAAAAACAACAAAGACCCGGTTCCGTACGCATCCGCGGCGGGCGGGGGGAGGAGCTTTACATGGCGAAAAACAAACAGGGCGAAGCCTTCCACGCAGGCACTCTGACTGACGGCTGGCGCTGGTTCGGCGCCCATCCGGCGGAAAAGGCGGGAAAAAAGGGGTGGACCTTCCGCGTCTGGGCGCCCCACGCCAAAAGCGTGTCCGTGGTGGGCGACTTCAACAGCTGGGACGGACAGGCAGATCCACTTTCCCGCAAAGGCGAGGTCTGGGAGGGCTTTATTTCCGGCCTGGAGCAGTACACTGCCTATAAATACGCGGTGACGGGGGCGGATGGAAAGACACGGCTCAAAGCCGACCCCTATGGGTTCCATACGGAGACGCGCCCCGCCACGGCCAGCAAGCTGTATGACATTGCGGGCTTCCGGTGGACGGACGCCGCGTTCCGAAAAAAGCAGGCGGAGCATCCGGTGTATGATTCCCCCCTGAATATCTATGAGGTCCACCTGGGCTCCTGGCGCAAGCGGGACAACGGGGACTTTATCGATTACAAGGACTTGGCCAGGGAATTGGCGGCCTATGTCAAGGACATGGGCTACACCGCCATTGAACTGCTTCCGGTGACGGAGCATCCCCTGGATGACTCCTGGGGCTACCAGTGCACGGGCTATTTCGCCCCCACATCCCGGTTCGGCGCACCCAAGGACTTTATGTGGTTCGTCAACCACATGCACAAAAACGGCATCGCCGTCCTGCTGGACTGGGTGCCCGCCCACTTCTGCAAGGACGAGCAGGGCCTCTATGAATTCGACGGCACCTGCTGCTATGAATACAGCGATCCCAACAAGTGGGAACACGCCGGCTGGGGCACCCGCGTCTTTGACTACGGCCGGCCGGAGGTGAAGAGCTTTCTGTTCTCCTCCGCCCGCTTCTGGCTGGAGGAGTACCACATCGACGGCCTGCGGGTGGACGCCGTGGCGTCCATGCTGTATCTGGACTATGGCCGTCAGGGCGGCGGCTGGACGCCCAACCGGTACGGCGGCCATGAGAACCTGGAGGCCATCGAGTTCCTGCGCCAGCTGAACGCCGTGGCCTTTGGCGTGAATCCCAATGTACTGATGATCGCGGAGGAGTCCACGGCCTGGCCCATGGTGAGCCGCCCCGCCGACGTCGGCGGCCTGGGCTTCAATTTGAAGTGGAACATGGGCTGGATGAACGACATGTGCCACTACCTGAAAATGGACCCCTGGTTCCGCCAGGACCACCATAAGGATATCACCTTCTCCATGATGTACGCGTTTTCGGAGAATTTTGTACTCCCCATCTCCCACGACGAGGTGGTCCACATGAAGGGCTCCGTGGTGGGCAAGATGCCCGGTGACTACACCAACCAGCTCCGCTGCACCCGCGGTTTCTATGCCTATCTCTTGGCCCATCCCGGCAAAAAGCTGCTGTTCATGGGCCCGGAGCTTGGCCAGTGGCACGAGTGGAACTCCAATGGACAGCTGGACTGGTATCTGCTGGACCAGCCGGAGAACCAGAAGATCCACCAGTTCTTCAAGGACGCCAACGCCTTCTATAAAAAGACACCTGCCCTGTGGGAGATCGACTTCAGCTGGGAGGGCTTTGAGTGGCTGGTGCCGGACGACAACCACAACAATGTAGTGGTGTTCCTGCGAAAGGACAAGAAGGGCCGCGACCTGCTGTGCGCGGTGAACTTCTCTCCCAATACATATGAGAACTACCGGGTCGGCGTGCCCGATCACAGAAAATACGTCCCCGTGTTCAACACCGATGATCCCGCTTACGGCGGCGACGGCTTTGGCGACGCCGTTCCCGTGAAGGTAGAGAGCATCCCCTCCCATGGCAGGGAGCACTCCGCCGCCCTCCGCATCCCGGCGTTCGGCGCGGTATTCCTGCGGGGAGAAGGCACATTCCCGAAGCCCAGGAAGAAAAAACAGGCAAAGGAGCTGGAGAAAGCATGAAAAAAGAATGTATCGCCATGCTGCTGGCGGGAGGCCAGGGCAGCAGACTCTATGTCCTCACAGGGGACATGGCAAAACCCGCCGTCCCCTTTGGCGGCAAGTACCGCATCATTGATTTCCCCCTGTCCAACTGCACCAATTCCGGCATCGACACCGTGGGCGTCCTGACCCAGTACCGCCCCCTGGAGCTGAACAGCTACATCGGCAGCGGCCAGCCCTGGGATCTGGACGGCTCCACCGGCGGCGTACATATCCTGCCGCCCTATCAGGGCAGCAAGGGCGGCACCTGGTACAAGGGCACCGCCAACGCCATCTACCAGAACATCGGCTTCATCGACCTGTATGACCCCGAGTATGTGGTGATCCTCTCCGGCGACCACATCTATAAAATGGACTACTCCAAGATGGTGGAGCGCCACAAGGAGGCGGGCGCCGCCTGCACCATCTCCGTTATGGAGGTGCCCTGGTCCGAGGCGTCCCGGTTCGGCATCATGGCGGTGGATGAGAATGACATGATCACCGAATTCGCGGAAAAACCCAAGGAGCCCAAGAGCAATCTGGCCTCCATGGGCATCTATGTGTTCTCCTGGAAGGCCCTGCGGAAGTATCTGACCGAGGACGAGGCGAATCCGGAGTCCGAGAACGACTTCGGCAAGAACGTCATCCCCGCCATGCTGAACAACGGCGAGCGGATGGCGGCCTACCGGTTTGAGGGCTATTGGAAGGACGTGGGCACGCTGGACTCCCTGTGGGACGCCAACATGGATATGCTGTCCCCTGAGTCCGGTCTGGACCTGCACGATGAGTCCTGGCCCATCTATGCCCGGTCCGTCAACGCGCCTCCCGCGTTCCTGGGTATGAAGTCCCATGTAACACACAGCGCCTTCAACCGCGGCAGCGTGGTGGACGGCACGGTGGAAAATTCCGTTCTGGCTCCCAACGTGAAGGTCGGCGAGGGCGCACTGGTCAGCTATTCCGTGCTGCTGCCCGGCACCGTGGTGGAGCCTGGCGCGGTGGTGGAGTACGCCATCCTGGGCGAGGGCTGCCGCATTGGGAAGGACTGCAAGGTGGGCGGTACGCCGGAGAGCGTAACGGACGGGACCTGGGGCCTGACGGTCCTGGCCCCCGGCTGCACGGTGGCGGAGGGCCGAGAGGTCCGGCCCGGCGTGATGTTGAACCGCAATGGTGAGGAGGTGTCCAAATGAACGGACTGCATGGTATCATCTTCGCTTATGAAAAGCGCAACGACCTGCGGGAACTGGGAGAGATCCGCTCCGCGTCCTCCATCCCCTTCGGCGGCCGTTACCGGGCGGTGGATTTCGCCCTGTCCAATCTGGTGAACGCCGGTGTTACCGATGTGGGCGTGGTGCTCCACGGCCGCTATCAGAGCATGCTGGACCATCTGGGCACCGGCAAGGCCTGGGACCTGAGCCGCAAGCGCGGCGGCCTGCGGGTCCTGCCTCCCTTCAACTATCAGCAGGACTGGGGCGTGATGCCCTTCCGGGGCAAGATCGAGGCCCTGGCGGGCGTCCGCACGTATCTGGACACCATCCGGCAGGACTATGTGGCCCTGATGGACGGCGACCTGGTGGTGAACCTGCCCTTGGCGGACATCTATGAGAGCCACATCAAGTCCGGCGCGGACATCACTGTGGTCTGCGGCAACGACAGCTTCGCCACCGACGACGGCACATACTTTGAAAAGAACGGCGAGGGGCGGATCACGGAGGTCCTGTTCCGCCTCCACCAGCCCCGGGGCTACCGCGGCCTGGAGGTCTACATCCTCTCCACCCAGCTGCTGAAGGACCTGGTGGACGAGTGCTCCGGCAAGGACCAATTCAGCTGGCGGCGGGACGTGCTGCAGGCCAAAAAGGACTCCCTGTACCTGCGCAGCTATATCTGGAAGGGCTTCGCCGCCCAGATCCGCTCCGTGCAGGAGTACTACGACCGCAGCATGCAGCTGCTGGACCCCGCCATCCGGGCGGAGCTGTTCACACCGGAGCGTCCCATCCGGGCCAAGGGCGCGGATAAGTCCTCCACCTATGTGGGCCCCGAGGGCCGCTGCGTGAATTCCCTGGTGGCCGAGGGCTGCCGCATCGAGGGCACGGTGGAAAATTCCGTCCTGTTCCCCGGCGTGGTGGTGGAGGCCGGCGCCGTGGTGCGCAACTGCGTCCTGTTCAAGGAGGATATCGTCCGCGCAAATGCGCAGCTGGCGTATATCATCGCTGACAAGGATGTGGAGATCCTGCCTGACCGGACGCTGATGGGTCACGCGACCTATCCCATCGTCCTGGCAAAGGGCAGCAAGGTTTGATGCCTGCAAGGGGGAGCTTGCTCCCCCTTGTGGTTTGCCTCCGGACTCCGGGGGAAAGAGAAGAGAGATGGAAAGACTTCCTCAACGAATGAAAGGGGATCCTATTATGAAAATCTTATACGCGACCAGCGAGGCAGTGCCTTTTTGCAAAACCGGCGGATTGGCGGACGTGGCGGGTTCCCTGCCCGCCGCTCTGGCGGAGCAGGGGGCGGAGGTAGCCGTGGTGCTGCCGCTGTACCGGCGGGTGAAGGAGCGCTTCGGCGGCCAGCTGACCTTTGAGTGCTATGACTATGTGGACCTGGCCTGGCGGCACAGCTACTGCGGCCTGTTCTCCCTGGAGAAGGACGGCGTGACCTGGTACTTCCTGGACAATGAGCAGTACTTCAACCGCCCGGACCTGTACGGCTATATGGACGACGGCGAGCGGTTCGGCTTTTTCTCCCGGGCCGTGGTGCGGATGCTGCCCCACCTGAAGTTCTGGCCCGAGGTCATCCACTGCAATGACTGGCAGACCGCCCTGGTGCCCATCTACCTAAAGGACGACGGCGTACGGGAGGACCGCTACCGCTCCATCAAGACGGCGCTGACCATCCACAACATCGAATACCAGGGCCGCTACGGCAAGGAGACGCTGGGCGACCTCTTCGGCCTGGATCACGGCTGGGCGGAGGACGGCACCATCCTGATGGACGGCGATGTGAACCTGCTGAAGGGCGCTATTCTGTGCGCCGACGCCATCAACGCCGTGTCTCCCACCTATGCCAACGAGCTGAAGATGGCCTATTTCGCCCACCGGCTGGAGAACATCATGCGCCGCTGTGAGTACAAGCTCTCCGGCGTGCTCAACGGCATCGACATGAAGCTGTACGATCCCTCCACGGACCAGCGGATCACCGCCCGCTACTCAGCGGAGGATATGTCCGGCAAGGAGGCGAACAAGGCGGAGCTGCAGAAGCTGATGGGCCTGCGGGAGGAGCCCTATGTGCCCATCGTGGCCATTGTCAGCCGTCTGGTGTCCCACAAAGGATTGGACTTGATTTGTGAGGTCCTTCATGATATGATGGAGCTCCCCATGCAGCTGGTGGTCCTGGGCAAGGGCGATCAGAAGTACGAGGACTTTTTCCGCTGGGCCGCCCAGCAGTATCAGGGACGGATGGCGGTGCGCCTGGATTACAACGAGGCGCTGTCCATGGCCATTTACGCCGGCGCTGACCTGTTCCTGATGCCCTCCAAGAGCGAGCCCTGCGGCTTGAGCCAGATGATCGCCATGCGGTACGGTACAGTGCCCATCGTCCGGGAGACCGGCGGCCTGAAGGACACGGTGCAGCCCTACGAGGCCTGGCGCGATGCGGGAAACGGTTTCACCTTCGCCAACTATGCCAGCAGCGACATGCTGCATGTCATCCGGGAGGCCGTGTACCTGTACAAGGACTACCCCGACGCCTTTGGCCGTCTGCGGAAGCGGGCTATGGAGTGCGACTTCAGCTGGGCCCGCAGCGCCAGAGATTACCTGCGGATCTATGCCTCCATCACGGGCCAGACGTGGTCTGCTCAGGAGCCGGAGGAGGAAGCCGCTCCCACCGCGGAGGAAGTGCCTGTCGCGGAAACGGCGGCACCTGCCGCGGAGGAGACGTCCGCTGAACCGGCCGCAGAGCCTGCCGCGGAGGAGACGTCCGCTGAACCGGCCGCAGAGCCTGCCGCGGAGGAGACGCCCGCTGAACCGGCCGCAGAGCCTGCCGCGGAGGAGACACCCGCTGAACCGGTCACGGAGCCTGCCGCGGAGGAGGCACCTGCCGTTCCGGCGGAGGAAAGGGCGGCAAAAAAGGCAAGGAAACCCGCTGCAAAAAAGCCCGCCGCCAAGAAGCCGGCGGCGAAAAAGACCGCTGGAAAGGCGGCCGCCAAGGAAAAACCAGCTGCGAAAACAGCTGTCAAGAATGAGAAATCCACAAAGAAAGGGCCTGCCGCCAAGACCAAGAAAGAGACGGCAGAGTAAGGAAGATCCATGACACCATTCACCACAAAAACACTGGAAGAATCCCTCACCGCCAAGCTGATGCTGAACTTCGGCAAGACGCCGGAGGAGGCGACAGACCAGGAGATGATGAAAGCCAGCGCCCTGGTCCTCCGGGATGTGATGGCTATTCGGGGCGTGGAGACCAACAAGCAGACCCGCCGGGAACACAAGAAGCAAGTCCACTACCTGTCCCTGGAGTTCCTGATGGGCCGCAGCCTGATGAAAAACGCCTATAACCTGGAGGTCCTGCCCCAGCTGAAAGAGGCCCTGGAGCATCTGGGCTTCAAGGCCGCGGACATCTTTGAGATCGAGCCGGACGCGGGCCTTGGCAACGGCGGCCTGGGCCGCCTGGCCGCCTGCTATCTGGACTCTATGACCACCCTGGACATCCCCGCCACCGGCTATTCCATCTGCTATGAGCTGGGCATCTTCAAACAGAAGATCGTGGAGGGCCAGCAGGTGGAGCTGCCTGACGATTGGAAGGGCATCGGCTCCGCGTGGCTGCTGCCCAAGATGGAGGAGGCCGAGGAGGTCCACTTTGGCGGCACCCTCCGGGAATTCTGGAGCGACGGCCATCTCCACATTGTCAATGAGAACGCCACCAAGGTCCTGGCCGTGCCCTGTGACATGGTGGTGGCGGGCTATGACACCAAGCATGTCAACACCCTGCGGCTGTGGGACGCCCGGTCCACCAAGCCGGTGGATATGTCTCTGTTCTCCAGAGGCGAGTATCTGAAAGCCGCCGAGGAGGAGGCCATGGCGGAGACCATCGCCAAGGTCCTCTATCCCGAGGATAACCACTACGAGGGTAAGTCCCTGCGCCTGAAGCAGCAGTACTTCTTTGTCTCCGCCACGGTGCAGTCCATCGCCCGCAAGCACCTGGAGACCTATGGCACCCTGAAGAACTTCCATGAGAAGAACGTCATCCAGATCAACGACACCCACCCCGCCCTGGTGGTCCCCGAGCTGATGCGTATTTTCATTGATGAGGCCGGCATGAACTGGGATGAGGCCTGGGAGATCACCACCAAGTCCGTGGCCTACACCAACCACACGGTCCTGGCGGAGGCCCTGGAGCGCTGGCCCCAGCAGCTGATGGAGAGCCTGCTGCCCCGCATTTGGCAGATCATCACGGAGATCTCCCGCCGCTGGCAGGAGAAGGTGGAGAACTTCTATCACGACCCCGGCAAGACCCAGGCCATGGCCATCGTCTGGGGCGGCGAGGTCCGCATGGCGAACCTGTGCATCGCCGGCGGCATGGCGGTCAACGGCGTCAGCGGCCTGCACTCCGAGATCCTGCGGAAGGACGTGTTCAAGGACGCCTGCGGCATGGAGCCCTGGAAGTTCCAGAATGTCACCAACGGCATCGACCACCGCCGCTGGCTCAGCGAGATCAACCCCGGCCTGGACAGTCTGATCCGGGACCTGACCGGCGGGGACGCCTATCTGACACAGCCCCTGGCCCTGCAAAAACTGGACGCTTACGCAGATGACAAGACCGTGCTGGACCGTCTGGCGGAGATCAAGCGCCAGAACAAGGAGAGCTTCGCGGCCTACGCGAAAAAGACACGGGGCGTGGTGCTGAACCCCGACGCCATCTTCGACGTGCAGGTGAAGCGCCTCCACGAGTATAAGCGCCAGCTGCTGAACGTGCTGCACATCATCGCCCTGTACCAGAAGCTCCAGGACGATCCCAACGCCATCACCCAGCCCCACACCTTCCTGTTTGGCGCCAAGGCGGCGCCGGGCTATGCGGTGGCGAAGCGCATCATCCGCCTCATCAACTCCCTGGCGGACGAGATCGACCACAACCCCGTCTGCCGCGATAAGCTCCAGGTGGTGTTCCTGGAGAACTACCGGGTGTCCCTGGCGGAGCATCTGATGCCCGCCAGCGAAGTCAGCCAGCAGATCTCCACCGCCGGCAAGGAGGCCAGCGGCACCGGCAACATGAAGTTCATGATGAACGGCGCCCTGACTGTGGGCACCCTGGACGGCGCCAACGTGGAGATGCACGACGTGCTGGGTGACGAGAACATGTTCCTCTTCGGCCTCCACGCCGACGAGGTGGCCCAGCTGAAGCGGGAGGGATATGTGCCCCAGCGGCTGTACAGCCGGGACGACGCCCTGCGCCGCTGCCTGGACGCCCTGCGCGTTGGCTTCCGGGACGGCGTGGCCTACGATGACCTGTATCAGCGACTGTTGTTCGGCGCCGGAGGAAGCCCTGCCGACGAGTACCTGCTGCTGGCGGACTTCCAGGCCTACTGCGAGGCCGAGGCGCGCATGGCTGCCACTTATGCGGATGCGGAACAGTGGAACCGTATGAGCCTCCGGAACATTGCCCGCAGCGGCATCTTTGCCGCCGACCGGGCCGTGGCGGAGTACGCCGACAACATTTGGCACGTGCCCCACAAGTAAAATCAGACCAAGAGGTCCGGGCCATCGGCCCGGACCCCGCTTTGTTTAGGGGGCTTGCAGCAGAGAGCCTCTTTTCTCCTGACAGAGCGGAGTCCTCCATAATAAATAGGGCGGCCGGAGCAACCGGCCGCCTTTTTTTGAAAAAAATTTTCCCCGCTGTGAGATATTTTTCCCTCCTGCTGGATATTCCCCATAGAAAGGCCTTTCGGGCGGCGGTGCCGCCCATCCCTGAACAAGCGAGGTGAGACGAGTTGACGGACGCGGCATTTGAGGCGGCGGTGGAGCGGTATGCCGACATGCTCTTCCGGCTGGCGTACAGCTATCTGAAGAGTCGGGCCGACGCGGAGGACGTGATGCAGGAGACGCTGCTGAAGCTCTATACGGAGCGGACGGACTTTGACTCCCCGGAGCATGAACGGTACTGGGTGGTCCGGGTGGCGGTGAACGAGTGCAAAAGGCTTCTCCGTTCCCCCTGGCGCAGAAGAAACCGCCCGCTGGAGGAGGCTCCGGAGACGGCGGTGCTGGACACCCCGGCCCAGACGGAGCTGTTCCAGCAGGTGATGCTGCTTCCGCCCAAGTACCGGGCGGCGGTCTATCTCCACTATTACGAGGGCTATGCCGTCCGGGAGGTCGCCGCCCTCATGGGGGCCAACCCGTCCACGGTGCAGACCTGGCTCATGCGGGCCAGGGGACAGCTGAAGACAAATTTGAAGGAGGCAGAGAGCCTATGATCGACAAGAATTTATACTGTGAGACCTTTTCACGGCTGTGTGCCTCTGAGAAAGCCAAGAAGGAGGTCTTTCAAATGGCAGAGGAAAAGAAGCGTCAGATGAGAATGCCCAAGCTTCTGCGGACAGCGGCCATGGCGGCGGCGCTGGCCTGCGCCCTGGCGGTGACGGCCGGCGCGGTGAATATGGCCACGGACGGCCTGCTCTTCCGAACGCTGCGGGAGGTGTGGTCTGACGGCTACGAGACACGCTACGAGGCCGTGGACGAGGCGGGCAATGTGATCGATATCACCGCCACGGCAGGCGCGTCCATAACAACGGAGGACGGCCGGATGATCCTTCACGCGGTGAACGAGGACATTGACATCACCGGAGAGATCGCGGAGACCGGCGCATACCATCAGGAGTGGATCATGAAACAGCGCACCGTCACCGTGAATGTGACCGGGACACAGGAGGACTGGACACTGGTGGAGGAGGTCACCGACCAGACAGGTGACATTTACCGGTTCACCGTTACCAGTGACGATATGGCGACCGGCGTGCAGACCGGAACGGCGGTGATCGGAGAGAATATCGATGAAGACGGTGTGGAAAATGTGACCACTGTGACGGTCACGGAAAACGGTGTGGAGAACATCACCGCCGTGCGCCCCTAAAAAGACGGCTGAGGCATAAAAAACACGGACAGGATTTCCTGTCCGTGTTTTAACGTTCTTTGCTGAGGCCCAGCAGATAGTCCGTACTGACACCATAATACTTGCTTAGTGTGATCAGATGGTGGATGGGGAGTTCGTTGGCACCGCGCTCGTATCTGGCATACATAGTTTGGGAGGTTCCAAGGACCTCTGCGATCTGCGTCTGCGTCTTGTCGGCATCCTCCCGTAGATCACGCAAAATGCGTACGTAGTCCATTTCGTCCATGTTAGCCACCTCCGTACGTATATATCACTTTCTGCAAAAATAATTTAGCATAAAAAGGGGAATCCGTTGTGGACACAATACATAATTTTACTACAAATTATGCAAGATTTATTACAAAAAGAGGGGAATATATGGCGTTTTGTCAAAAATTTACTAAATTTGAAAACTTCCGGTGAAAAAGGGGCCTGACTTGCCGGGACGGGATGCCGACAGCGCTTTACAAGCGGGGAGATTCCCTGTATAATATCATATCATATCATATCGCATATGAAGTGCAACAGAAGAAGAGGAAATGATATATGGAATATACGGAAGGCGTCCGGTTCGACAGTCTGGGATTGTCACCGGAGATCATGCGCGCCATCGGGCAGCGCAATATTGAGATATCCACACCCGTGCAGGCGGGGTGCATCCCTCCCATGCTGGACTGGCAGGATGTGATCGCCAAGGCCCCCACCGGCACCGGCAAAACATTTGCTTACGGCATTCCCATCGTGGAGCACATCGAGCCGGAGTTCGAGAGCGTCCAGGCGGTGATCCTGGCACCCACCCGGGAACTGGCCATTCAGATCACGGATGAGATCCGGGACCTGGCGGCCTATAAGCCCGGCGTCCGGTGCGTGTGCCTGTACGGCGGCCAGCCCATCGGCCGGCAGATCGACAGCCTGAAGAAGCGGCCCCAGATCGTGGTTGCAACGCCGGGGCGGCTCAGCGACCACATGAAGCGCCGCACGGTCCGGGTGGATACCGCTCAGACCGTGGTGCTGGACGAGGCGGACCGGATGCTGGACATGGGCTTCATCCACGATGTGACACGCCTGCTGGACCGAATGGACAAGCGGAAAAACCTGGGCCTGTTCTCCGCCACCATCTCCCGGGAGGTCATGGACATCGCCTGGGTCTACCAGCGGGACGCGGCGGAGATCACCGTCCGGGAGGATGAACAGAACAAGCCGGACATCAAGCAGTTCCGCATGGAGGTCTCCCACGACGGAAAGGCGGACGCCATTGCCAGAATTTTGGACGAGACGGGCTTTGACCGCTGCATGGCCTTCTGCAATACCAAGGGTTCCACGGAGCGCATCACAAAATTCCTCCAGATGCGGGGCATCGACGCGGAGTGCATCCACGGCGACATTCCCCAGAAGCGCCGGGAGCAGGTGATGGACCGCTTCCGCCAGGGCAGGCTGCGGGTGTTCGTCTCCACGGACGTGGCGGCCCGGGGCATCGATGTGGACGATGTGGACATCGTGTTCAACTGCGATATCCCCGATGAAAACCAGGACTATGTGCACCGCATCGGCCGCACGGGGCGGGCCAAGCGCCAGGGCGTGGCAGTGAGCTTTGTGGCGGACTTCCCCTCCAAGATCCGTATTGACGACATTGCCCAGAAGACACGGAATGAGATCACCCCGGTGAAATTCAACGAAGACGGCAAACTGGCCCCGGCCTGATATCCAGATAAAAAAAGAGCACGGGCCAGGCCATCTCTGGTCCGTACTTTTTTGCCCCCTTTCAAAGATATGAAAGAGATGTATGACAGGAGGTGCCCCTATGAATGACATGATGCCGAAAGAGCGTATCCGGCCGTTTAAAACCGTCAAATATGTGCTGGTGGGGATCGTGCTGTGCATCCTGGTGGGTGCGGCGGGGTTTCTGGGCGGAAGGCATGCCGCCCAGACAGAAAAGGCGCCCCAGCTGTCCGCCGTGGTGCTGGAAAACCGTCTGGCGGAGATCAGCGAGCTGGCCAGCGTGACCTATACATACACCAATATGGCCCAGTTTGAAAACAGCAGTGATTTTTACGGCGTGACCATCCCGTTCACCACAAAGAGGTTCATCCTCACCTACGACGGGACGATCAAGGCCGGTATTGATCTGACAAAGGTGCGGATCGATGTGTCCGGCAATGACGTAACGGTGGTCCTGCCGGAGGCGGAGATCCTGTCCCATGAGATCGACGAGGAGAGCGTGGAGATCTTCGACGAAAAGACCAGCATCTTCAACCCCTTTACCGTGGAGGACTTCACCGCCTTCCAGGCGGAGCAAAAGCGGGACATGGCGGAAAAGGCCCTCCAGCGCGGCCTGCTGGAGGAAGCCGGGGAGAAGGCGGAAAACAGCATCCGCCTGCTGCTGAGTGCGGCCCTGCCGGAGAATGCCGTACTGACCATTCGATAAGAGAGAAACAGCCCGCCGCGATTTTCACGGCGGGCTGTCTCAGTCTGTCGATAAGCCCGGAAGAGCAGGAAAACGGGAAGGAGGGGTGTGTGCGGGGAACCCAGGAAGGGTGCCCTGCACCATTTAAATCAACAGATTTCAGAACTTTTTAAAAGTTCTGAAATCTTAAGCAGCTTGTCGAAAAGACTTTTTTGACAAGCTGAAACAGCCCGCCGCGATTTTCGCGGCGGGCTGTCTTTTGATAGCGCAAAGTGACGGTCCGCTCTGTGGCCGGCCATAGGCGGGAAAAGGGGGGATGCGGGGCGGTCAGTTGAGCGCGGCGCCGCAGACGGCTTCCAATTGAGACCAGATGGCCTCTGCTTCCATGCCGGACAGGACATAGCAGTTGTTCACCACATAGAGGTATCCGTCCCGGTCGATGGCGAACCAGTCATCCGCTTCGCCGCCGGAAAAGGTAAAGAACAGGTGCTCTGTGAGCATGAATTCATCGGGATTTTTTTCGCTCCGCCTGGCCCGGAGCTGTCCCAGCAGGGCGAGCAGGTCCTCCCGCTGCTGGGGGGAGAGTGCATGAAGCGAGTAGGAGGTACTGTGACTTGAGCCGGCGCAGACCTCTACCGAATCCGCCGTCCGCAGGGCCACCGGCGTCACGGAGGAGGCCTTGTGGCTGGACAGGCTGATCAGCAGAAAGACAGCGATAAGGGACAATGCGACCACCGCCAGGCTTTTGGGGCGGTTGGCCTTCAAGTATTTTTTGGAAAACTCCTTGTTGGCGGCCTGGATCTCCGGATCGTTCATGGCGGCCCGCAGATCATCCATGGACTCTATTTTCCTCGGCTCCATATCCATGTGCATCCTCCTTGCAGATGTATTTTTCAGTATAGCACAAACGGAGAAACACCGCAACTTTTTAAGGCAACACCGCACAATTCACCGCTGCCGCGTCAAGCGGCATCTCCCGGGTAATTTTTCCGTCATAGCACACAAAGTCTGCTTGGTGGGCGCCAGCCCACCAGCGCATTCTTTATGCACTCTGACGAAAAAGCCCTGCCGTGATATGCCACTTGGAATTATGCGGTGTCGCCTTAAAAATTATGAACAAATCCTAAATTTTGTAATTTTTGTTACTTTTTTGCCGCGGAGCCTTTACAAGGGAGGCAAAATTCATTATAATATCTCTGAATTTTGTAAAATGTGTGGTGCTGCATCCCCGCGGCACCTGTTTTTTACTCCCAAATGAAGGAGGGGTTTCCATGCGTGATTTCAAACGGCTGATGGCGCTGGCCCTGCCGGCGGTGCTGTGTATATCCCTGCTGGCGGGCTGTGCCAGGGACAGTGAAGGGCTGACGCTCTCCGTCTGCGTGGGGGACGAGCCGGTCTCCCTGGACCCGATCTTTGCCGAGGAGATCGCTGATCAGACCATCCTGGCACACCTGTATGAGAACCTGATGCGGGTGACAGTGGACGTTTCCGGCAATGCCACCGTGACCAACGGCATGGCCAAAAGTGTGACACAGGAGGAGAATTATGACGGTACGGTGACCTATACCTTCAAGCTCCGCGGCGCCAAGTGGTCGGATGGCCGCACCGTTCAGGCGGAGGACTTTGTGTACGCCTGGCGGCGCCTGGTGGACCCGGCCAGCCATTCTCCCTACGCGGAACTGCTGTCCGTGGTGGCCGGCTATGATGAGGCCCGCGCCAGTGGAGACTTGGAGCAGTTACAGGTGACCGCGAAGAACGACACCACCCTGGTCGTAGTTCTGAACGGACATTTCGACTGGTTTTTGACGGAGGTCTGTACCTCTCCCGCCACGATGCCCCTCCGGCAGGACGTGGTGCAGAGACTGAAGGAAGTGTCGGCGGTAAAGAATCAGGAGGCAGAGGAACAGGGCGGTGAGGGGACGGCCCGCTGGTGGTCCGATCCTGCTGCCCTGGTGACCAACGGCCCCTATCAGGCGGTGTCCCAGGAGGGAGATTCTCTGCTGCTGACCGTCAGCGAGCGGTATTACAACAGCAGCGCGGCGGGGCCCAGGAATCTGGCCTTCTATTTCGCCGGCACGCAGGAGGAGGCCCAGTCTCTTTATGAGGAAAAGCTGGTGGACATGGTATGGCCTCTGACAGAGGAGCGCCTTGCGGCCCTGGCGGCGGACGAGAACTGGGCGGCAGTCCCGGAGCTGGGAACTTACGCGGTGCTCTTCAACGGCGAACAGGAGCCGTTTTCCGATCCCCTGATCCGGCAGGCGCTGTCCATGGTCATCGACCGCAGCGCGCTGGCCGAGGCCGCCGGTGTGACCGCCCTGCCGGCGGAGGGCCTGGTGCCCCCCGGCGTGCCGGAGAGCGGGGAAGAGGATTTCCGCACGGCTGGCGGGGCGTTGCTGGAAAATGACCCGGAACTTTACGCGGAGACCTGCCAGCAGGCAAAGGCCCTGTTGGAAGAGGCCGGGTATGACAGGGGCGCGGACCTGGGCGAGCTGGAGTATCTGTATCTGGATGCGGGCAGCAATGCCGCTGTGGCGCAGGCGCTGTGTCAGATGTGGCAGGAGGCTTTGCGGGTGCAGGTCACGTCCCGGAGCGTGACGGAGCAGGAGCTTTGGACCGCTCTGCACAAAGAAGGGTACAGCTTGGCGGGCATGGACATCGAAGCGGTGGGCAATGATGCCGAATGCTTCCTGATGGAGTGGACCTCCGACAGCCCGGACAATGTGGTGGGCTATGCCAACAGCGCCTACGATACCCTGATGGCGATCATTGCCAGCGCCGCCGACGGCACGGCCCGCATGGGCTGTCTCCATGACGCCGAGGATCTGCTTTTGTCAGACTATGCCGTGGCACCGCTGTACACCCGGGGAACGGCCTGGGACCTGCGGGACACACTCACCGGCGTCTGCCGGGATGCCCGGGGCTGGTTCAGCTTCGCGGGTGTGACGCTCAAAACGGCTTGATAACAGAATATGACAGAATATAAAAGTGGGAGCGGGCCTGAATAGGGCCTGCTCCTTTTGTTTTTGTAAAAATGAAAACCACGGGCTATGCCCGTGGATCCAAAAAGGCTATGCCTATGAGTAGAAATGATAAACCTCCAACGATACAATAGGAGATGGTTTGCCGACCACATCTG
>JAETOQ010000051.1 GCA_021771635.1 Oscillospiraceae bacterium
TGTGGTCGGCAAACCATCTCCTATTGTATCGTTGGAGGTTTATCATTTCTACTCATAGGCATAGCCTTTTTGGATCCACGGGCATAGCCCGTGGTTTTCATTTTTACAATAAAACCGCGCCCAGCCAAATTGGCTGGGCGCGGTTTTATTGTCTTAGCCGTTTCCTCAGCTAAGATTCAGGTCCATTCAAAAAGGGCTCTCTGGTAATCCTTCACATAGTATTTCAGGTTTTTTCGGCCCTTTTGAACGATGGTGTGCCCCTCGGCCTCCAGCTTTTCCCTCTGTGCCTCGACGCCTCCTGGGTATTTGGCGTTTAATTCACCATTTGCTTTCAGCGTCCTCCAATAGGGCGTTTCATCTTCTCTCCGCTGATAGCTCGCCCACGCCGCGATGGAAACAAATATTCCAGCGGTGATCGGCTCTGTAAAATCCGCGCCGTTGCGCCTTGCAAAATATTCCCGGATTGCTCCCACAGTAGTCAATTTTCCATAGGGAACCAGCTTCATTACTTTGTCATAGTCGATTGGCGGTGCGAAATACATCCTGCTCCCGCCATATTTTTCGATGCTTTTCCGGTCTGTGATCGTCTGAACCTTCGGCATATCCTTGCTGTCATGCAGCATTGCGTTGAAGTCTTTCTTCTCTTCGCCAGCCATATCCGCCACCTCCGCCAAAAGTATCGCATAGTTTAGAACCTGTATTTATAACCGGGGAATGCCGGATGGACGAGGATTTTTCTTGTCAGACAAGGAGATTTTCCACAGCCATACTGACGTATGGCAAGGAAAAACGACGCAGTACGGCGGGAAAAAGACCGCTCAGGCCGTCCCGTTTGCTGTTCACTCAATCTCAAGATGCACCGACTCGTGGAACACCGGCGCCACCAGGCCGGGGATGTCCACCGCATCCGTAAAGCGCAGATCTTGGGTAAACTCCCGGATCAGCGAGATGATGTAGGGATGGGGCCGCTCGTCGGGCCGCCGGGCCGCCACACTGACCACCGCCGTCTTGGGATGCAGCATATCCAGCAGCTTCCGGTTGGTGGAGGACAGGGAGGCGTGATGGGGCACCTTCAAAATATCGCAGGGGGCCAGCATATCGTTGTTCCACACCACGGCGTAGGCGTCGCCGCCCAGGACGATCTCCTTTCCATGGTAATGCACCCGCTGGCGGAGGCTGGAGACATTCATGCACTTGCCCCACTGCATCAGGGCATAGCGGTCCCGCTCTCCCCGGAACGCCGCGTCGTACACCGCCTTCTGCCGTGGATACAGCGAGGGTTCTCCGCAAAGGATGTCCATGGACAGGTCTGCGGTCAGCTGGCAGAACTCCTGCCGGCCGCCGGACAGCTCCACCAGCTCCCGGACCCGCCCCGGATGCTCCCGCAGCATACGGGCGTACATGTCCACGCACCGCAGCGCGTTTCGGGCGGCCTTGGGCAGGCCGTTGTCCCCGTCCGGCTCCAGATCGCAGCTGTCCTCCGGCGGCACATAGGTGCAGACCAGCTTGTCCACCGTCACCGCGTTCAGGACCCGGCCCAGGCCGCCGATGTGGTCCCTGTGGAAATGCGTCAGCAGCAGCAGATCCAGATGGCTGACGCCCTGCTTTTTCAAAAAGTCTCCGGCATAGATGCGCCGGGACCGCGGGTCCAGCTCCGTGGGGTGGTCGTCCCGGAGCAGGCTGTCATGTCCGCAGTCCACCAGCATGGCAAAGATCTGTTCCCCGTTCTCAAATTCCCGGATCAGAGTGGAATCCCCGTTGCCCACGTTGATAAAATCCAAGGCCAGCATGTCCATGCCCCCTCATATTTGTATTTTATTGGTATTAAGATATCACAGTTCGCGGCTCTCTGACAACCAAAAGTGAGGCCGCGCTCCTCCAAATTTTTTCCCCAAAATTTGGCAACCTGACGAAACAAAACATCCTGCCTCACGGCAGGATGTCTGATCGCTGTTATAATTTCCGCAGGGCGTCCACCAGGGCGGTCTTGCTCTCGGTCTTGGCGTCCTTCATCTTGACGATGCGGGCGGGGCTCCCGGCTACCACGGCATTCTCCGGCACATCCTCGATGACCACGGCACCCGCCGCCACCACGGCGTTCTTCCCGATGCGGATGCCCTCAATGACCACGGCGTTGGCGCCGATCAAAACGCCGTCCTCCACGATGACAGGGGTGGCGGAGGCCGGCTCCACCACGCCGGCCAGCACGGTGCCGGCGCCGATGTGGCAGTGGTCGCCCACGATGGCCCGGCCGCCCAGGATGGCGCCCATGTCGATCATGGTGCCCTTGCCCACCACCGCGCCGATGTTGATGACGGCGCCCATCATGATGACGGCACCCTCGCCGATGGTGACCTTCTCCCGGATGATGGCGCCTGGCTCGATGCGGGCCTTAACGCCCTTCAGATCCAGCAGAGGCACGCCGGAGTTCCGACGGTCATTCTCCACCACATAGTCCGTGATCCTCCCGGCGTTGGCCGCCAGAATGGGCTCCAGCTCACTCCAATCGCCAAACACCACATGGCTGTTTCCTTCGCCGAAGACCTTGGCGGCGCCGAAGTCCACAGGGGCGGTGGTGTTGACATAGACCTTTACCGGAGTCTTTTTCTCGGAATTGGCGATATAATCAATGATCTCCTGCGCGTTCATAATATTCCTACTCTTTCACATAAAATCAAGGTTTTCTGCCGTTCAGACAGTCTTTTGCAGGGAACGCACCCGTGCCTAAAAATTCTTTTTGGCCCTCTTTACCTGAAGGTACGTCCCAAACTCATGCTTCGCACTCGCCAAGGGCTTCATCAGTTTTTCAAGAAAAAGAGTCTCCAAATAAGATTTTCTGCAGGTCATATACGCCGCAGGACTTTCCCGGCAGCAGACGGGCCATGTGCAGGGCGCCATTGACAAAGATCTGGCGGCTGGCGGCCCGGTGGGTGAATTCCAGCTCCTCGTCGGGGCCGAAGAAGTGGACGGTATGTGTCCCCGCCACCGTGCCGCCCCGGAGGGCGTGGATGCCGATCTCCCGCTTTTCCCGCCTGCCGCAGTTCCCCTCCCGGCCATAGACCGGCGTCAGAAGATGGTTGGGATCGATGGCATCCAGCAGCAGTTTGGCGGTGCCGCTGGGGGCGTCCGCCTTCTGGTTGTGGTGTGTCTCGGTGATCTCGATGTCAAAGTCCGGCTTCAGCACGTCGGAGACCACCCGCAGCGCCCGAAACAGCACCGCCACGCCCAGGGAATAGTTGGCGGACCACAGCACCGGCGCGGAAGAACCCAGGGACTCCAGCTCCGCCTTTTGGGCGGCGGTGTATCCGGTGGTGCCGGAGAGCAGGGGCGTGCCGGTCCGGCGGACGTAGGAGCAGATCTCCGGCAGCGCCTCCGGCCGGGAGAAGTCGACGACCACATCGGCGATCCTCCCCAGCTTGGCAAGCTGCTCCAGATCATCCCGACCGAAGGAGGCTGCCACCTCGTCGCCGTTGGCCTGGGCGGTCTCCGCGATCAGCCCGCCCATTTTGCCCCGGCCGATCAGAAGCAGTCTCACAGCAGGCCCGCCTCCTTCAGGCTGGCCCGCAGGACCGCCTGATGCTCCTCGCTCATCTCACACAGAGGCAGGCGCATGGGGCCAACGTTCAGGCCCATCATGTTCATGGCGCTCTTGACAGGGATGGGGTTCACCTCAATGAACAGATCGTTCATCAGCTTCAGGTACTTCAGGTGATTGGCTACCGCCTCCGCCTGATTGCCGCCCAGATAGTCCGCCACGATCTTGCGGCACATGGCGGGCATGACGTTGGCATAGACGGAGATAACGCCGCTGCCGCCGATGCTCATCAGGGGCACGGTGATGTCGTCGTTGCCGGAGTACAGGGCGAAGTCCGGCCCGATGCAGTGGGCGATCTTCATGGCGTAGCTCATGTCGCCGCTGGCCTCCTTGATGCCGGCGATGTTGGGGTGCTTCGCCAGCTTCTCCACCACGGAGACGGGGATGGAGCAGCCGGTGCGGCCGGGGACGTTGTACAGCAGGCAGGGGATGTGCACCGCGTCCGCCGTCTCCGCAAAGTGGCGGTACATGCCCTCGGGATTGGCCTTGTTGTAGTAGGGCGCGATCAGCAGCAGGGCATCGGCGCCCATGTCCTGGTACTGGATGCTCTTCTCCAGCTGGGTGGCGGTGCAGTTGGAGCCGCTGCCCACGATGACAGGGACGCGGCCGTCCACGACCTTGATGGTGTGCTCCACCACGGAGGCGTCCTCCTCATGGCTCATGGTGGGGTACTCGCCGGTGGTGCCCAGTGTCAGGATGCCGTCGGTGCCCTCCGCGATCTGCCGTTCCAGCAGATCGGTCAGGACCTCGAAATTGACGCTGCCGTCCTCATGGAACGGAGTGATCATGGCGACAATGGAACCCCGCAAATGCTCAAACTTCATATTGGTGCCCTCCATACTTTCTTTTTCGGATGGGGCTTTGATTCCCCAAGGTCTGGCCGCTTTTTCGGGCAGTGGATGCGGAAGCGAGATATTTTTTCGCCAGGCAATGCCGGGATTTCGCAGGTATAATTTGTTTATGTCAAGAAAGTCCGGCGCCGCATGGTGGAAAAATAGCCGCTCCCGCGCCGCTGAACGGAAAAGCGGGCAGGCCAAAATAAAAGTCGGTAGAGACACGCTCCTACCGACAGTACGTTCACGCCCTCCGGCGTGTCATCTCTGTAAGCGGATAGCGCCCCTGCGGTGTTGACACCGCAGACAGTCCCGCGGGTATTCCCCGCGGCCCCACCCTCCGTCCGTGCCCGTCCGGAAAGTTCGGCGGATTTGCCCTCACCACGTTCCAAGCCCGCCGGCTCCCGTGGGTCCATCGCATCCGCGCCTCTATCTCATTTTGGGCTATCATACCACCATTGTCTGCCAGTTGCAAGAGAAATTTTTCAAATTCCCTGTCCGATTTCAAAAATTCGTGCTATCATGGTGCGGATGACCTGCAAGCCTGTCTATTTCAGCCCAGATAAGGAGGCTTTTCCATGTTCACATCCGCTGTTGCCCACCGCCGGGCTTTGCACCGCATCCCGGAACTGGACCATGACCTGCCGGAGACGCTGGCCTATGTCACATCCGTTTTGAAGCCGCTGAACGGTACGGTCTCCTTTCCCACCGCCGGAAGCGTGTGCGCCTTTTTTGACGCCGGAAAGCCGGAGACCGTGGCTTTCCGGGCGGACATGGACGCCCTGCCGGTGACGGAGGCCACCGGCCTCCCCTACGCCTCCGTTCATTCCGGGAGGATGCATGCCTGCGGCCACGACGGCCACACCGCTATGGCTCTGGCGCTGGCGGAGCACGTGTCTGCCCACCTGACCGGTCTTCCCCGGAACGTGCTCTTTCTGTTCCAGCCCGCCGAAGAGACCACCGGCGGCGCCAGGGAGCTGTGTGACGCTGGGATCCTGGAGCGTTATCATGTGGTGCGGATCTTCGGCCTGCACCTGTGGCCCGGTCTGGAGGCCGGGCGCGTCTTCTCCCGCCCCGGTCCCCTGATGGCCCGGTCCAATGAGGTCACTGTCACCATCATGGGAAAGAGCGTCCACCTCTCCCGGGCTGCCGAGGGGCGGGACGCCCTGGCCGCTGGGGCCTCCTATCTGCAAAGGGCCTACGCCATGGTGGACGCCCTGCCGCCGGAGGAGCCCAGGGCCTTTCTGTTCGGCAGGATGGTGTCCGGTACTGTCCGCAACGCCGTCAGCGGCCGGACGGTGCTGGAGGGGAGCCTGCGGACCTACCGGGAGGAGACTTACCGCCGCTGCCGGGAACATCTGGAGTCCATCGGCAGGGCGCTGGCAGAGGAGACCGGGTGCGGCGTGGAGGTCTATCTGAACGAGGGCTATCCGGCGGTTTGGAACCATCAGGGGCTGTATGCCCATATCCTGGCCCAGCTGGGCGCGGATGCCCCGGCGGAGCTGGCCGCCCCAGTCCTGGCGGCGGAGGACTTCTCCTTCTATCAGCAGAAGGTCCCGGGCGTGTTCTTCTTCCTGGGGGCCGGCAACACGGCGGAACTGCACGCGCCGGACTTCTGTTTTGATGACGAGACCATTCTTCCCCAGGGAGCGGCATTTTTGAAAAAGCTGACGATGATGGAGTGAGGGACGAGCGTTTCCGCCCACGGGCGGGAACGGGGGTTCACACGGCTTTGCCCTGCGGGAATGCGGCCTCCATTTACAGGCATGTATAAAGGCCAGCCCTCCCGGGCTGGCCGCAGCTTGTCGAAAAGTCTTTTCGACAAGCTGCTTAAGATTTCAGAACTCTTTAAAAGTTCTGAAATCTGTTGATTTGAATGGCGCAGGGCACCCTTCCTGGGTTCCCCGCGCACACCCCTCCTTCCCGTTTTCCTACTCTTCCGGGTTTATCGACAGTCTGAGGCCAGCCCTCCCGGGCTGGCCGTTTCCTCTTTACAGCGTCTTGATAAACTTCTCGATGCGGTCCAGGCCCTCTTTCAGATCCTCGTCGGAATAGCAGTAGCTCAGCCGCATATACCCCTCAGTTCCGAAGTGGATGCCGGGGATCACGCCCACCAGGCCCTCCCTCAGCATCTTCTCACAGAAGGTCTGGGAATCCATGCCGTACTTCTGGATGTTGATAAACATGTAGAACGCGCCCTCCGGCTCCTGGACGTCCAGGCCCATATCCACCAAGCGCCTGTACACATAATCCCGCCGTCCGCGGAAGATCTCCACCACATCGCTGGTGTCCGTGTTCAGCGCCGTCACGCAGGCCTTTTGGACAAAGGCGGGAATGGAGGTAACGGCGTACTGGTGGAACACCTGGATGCGGTCCATGATGGGGGCGTCCGCCATGCAGTAGCCCAGGCGCCAGCCGGTCATGGCATAGGGCTTGGAAAAGCTCTGGATGACGATGATGCGGTCCCGCATGTCCTGATACTCGGCAAAGCTGTGGTAACCCCCGGTGTACACCAGGGTGCGGTACACATCATCGCAGAGGACGAAGATGGGCTTGTCTTTCAGGATCTCGTGGACGGCGTCCAGTGTCTCCCTGGTGTACATGCAGCCGGTGGGGTTGTTGGGAGAGGTCAGGATGATGGCCTTGGTCCTGGGCGTGATGGCGGCCTTCAGCTCCTCCGGCACGATCTGATAGCGGTTGTGCTGGGTGGGCAGGTGCACCGGCACAGCCTGACGCAGCTGGACGATGGCCTCATACAGGCCGAAGGCTGGCGTGGGGATGATGACCTCATCGCCGGGGTTCAGGATGGTGGAGAAGCTGGCGAACAGCGCCTCCGTGGCGCCCACGGTCATGATGATCTCGTTGGGGGCGTAGTGCAGGCCGTGGGCCTCCGCCTCGAATTTGGAGACCGCCTCCAGCATGTAGGGATAGCCGTTGCCGGGGGGATAGTGTGTCTCATTGGCGTCCAGGGCGGCCTTGGCGGCCTCTTTGACCGCATCAGGAGTGTTCAGGTCCGGCTCGCCGATGGTCAGGGCGCAGGCGCCGGGGGTGTCCCGCACCATGTAAGTAAACTGGCGGATGCCAGAGAGTTCCACTTTGGTCACGGCTTCATTCAAAGTCAGTTCCATGATCCGTCTCACGCTCCTTTTTCTGATGAAATCCAGTATAGGCGCTGAAAAAAAGCTTGTCAACGGCGTATTTGATAAAAAGAAGAGGCTTTCCGCATTGGAAAGCCTCTTCGCCGTGTTATGCGGCCGGTGTCCCGGCGGCGTCCGCCCCGGCCTCATCCACCTGGGAGGGCTTCAGCTCCGGCCGCTCCTCGCCCTCGAACCAGAAGTTCTTGGCGTAGACGATGCCGTTCTCCGGGAACTCGGCGGTCTCCAGCACATAGGTGTACCAGATGTGGTCGCCCTTGTCCAGCAGGACCGCCCTGGGCACATCCGCCGCGCTGAGATCCAGATAGCCCAGCCCGTTCTCCATGCGGACGTAGTAGTGGGTATTCCCATCGATGACCGCGCTGCGGATCTCCGCGATCACGCCGTCACCCATCCGGGTCTCCCCGTCGTTCACATCGATGGCGCCCGCGCCGATCAGGCCCTTGTTGGCCAGGTTCTGGCGGTAATTGACCTCACAGTCCGCCACCGTGGCGCCGGTGGAAACGATGGAGTACTGCTGGACATTCACCATGGCGTACATCTTCACTAAACCGTCCGCGCCCTTCAGCGCCATGAAGTAGGTGGGCTGGTCCGCGATGTTCAGCAGCAGCGGGAAGGTGGCCTCGTAGCGCATCTGCTGCACCTGGCTCTGGGCGGAGTCCATGGCGGAGGTCTCCGTGGCACCGGCGCAGGGGTAGAAGCGTGTCTCCTTTGTCCGCTGGTTGGAGAGGATAAAGCCGATGTTGGACTGGTCGCTGGTGACGGAAGTGACGCCGGTGTACATATACACGTCATCGTCAATGGCGATATAGTTCCAGCCCTCTGTGGTCAGCGTCACGTCCTTCTGTCCGAACATCGAGTTCAGGAAGCCGTTGTGGTACATGCCGTAATAGTCGTACTGCTGCATGATGATGTCGTAGGAGTACACCCGGTCCACCCAGTTGGGGACCTCCTCGTAGTACTCGCTCTCGCCGGTGATGGCATTCACCAGCACGGCGCCCCTGACATCCGTGCCGCCGAAGAGTCCGATGGTCTTGACGATGCGGGAGCAGACCCAGTAGGGGATGCCCTCCTCGTCGATCTCAAACACCGGCTCGTCGAACATCATGGTGGGGTAATGGAACCGCAGATGGCGGTACAGGTTCCGGCCAAAGTGCTCCGCCGTGGTGTACTTCATGCCCTCGCCCAGGCGGACCACCTCCGCCTCCTGTGTCACCATGTCGATAACGATATAGGCGGGCAGGCCCTCGGACCGGTTGGTGAACCATTTGATCAGGTCGCCGTAGGCCAGGGATGTGACCCGGACCGGGCGGCCCTGGTAGTTGATCTGGGTGTAAGAGGGCAGGATCTCAAACTGGGACACCATATCGCTCAGCTCGCCCAGCTTGCGGCTGCCCAGCCGGGCGGCGGAGTCTGCGTCCAGCATGGGGATCTGGTCATAGCTGATCTCCTCCACCTCGGCGGTAAAGTCGCCGTTTTGCAGCGGCAGCAGCTCGCTGTAAGCTCCCGCCCGCAGCACTACCCAGGACGTCAGTGCACCCACGGCGATGACGGCGATCATCGCCACCAGCGCCAAAAAGGGGATGGCACACTGCTTCTTGACAAAGCCAAGATAGCCCTTCACGCCGTCTCCCTGGAAGCCGGAGGTCAGCACCGCACAGACGCAGTACACCGCGCACAGCAGGAAGGCGAACACATAGAATTCCTCGGCGTGGAGGTTGATGGCCGGCAGCTCCAGATAGAAATATACCAGGCCGAACGCCAATGTCACACCCAGATTGATGAGGGTGCGGGTAAAGGCGTTTCCGATGGCCTTGCGGGGCCTGCGGGGACGCTTCGGAGGCGGGCTTCCCTCCCCGCCGCCCTGAAAGCCGCCGGGGTTAAATCCGCCGCCGGGGTTGAAGCCTCCGCCAAAGTTGAATGAAATGGGCATGGGATGCTCCTTTCTGTTTCTCCTGAGACAAATTATAGTCAACGCAGTTGAAAAGAAGTAAAAACTTCTTTTCAACTTGCGGGGGGAGATATCTCCCCCCGCAAGGCCGCAAAGCGGCCTTGCGGCAGACTTCATAATCAGCACACGGGCGGCGCCCGACAGCGGCTCTGCCACTGTGAGGAAATCGGTATTTACCGATTTTCAAGTCTGCCGATTATATCATTATAATACAGGAAATATGTGAACAAATCAAGCATTCCCCGAAAGGGCGGAAATCTACCGGGCGGGGTTATTTGCCTCTGCCCGGAGAGCGGGACATCCCCATCTCTCCGGGCAGGCAGGTCATCTTCATTTGCCGACGCAGAGCTGATCGTCCTCCACCGTCAGCTTGGCGGTGTCGCCGGCTTTCAGGGTGCCGTCCAGCATCCGCTCGGCCACAGCGTCCTCCACCTTGCTCTGGATGGCCCGGCGGAGAGGCCGTGCGCCGTATTTCGGGTCAAAGCCCTCCTTGGCAAGCTCCGCCACCGCCTCATCGCTGGCGTCCAGATGAATGCCCATGGCCTCCATCCGGGCGGAGACGGTCTTCAGCATCCGGCGGGCCACCTCCTCAATGTCCCTCTCTGTCAGAGAACGGAACACGATGATATCGTCGATCCGGTTCAGGAATTCAGGCCGGAACGTCTGGCGCAGCTCCGCCATGACGGTCTCCTTCGCCTGTTGGAACTTCCGCTCGGCATCGGGATCGGCACCCCGCTCCTCCGCGGAGAAGCCCAGCTTGGCCGCGGCTGTGGTCAGGCTCTTGGCGCCGATGTTGCTGGTCATGACGATGACTGTATTCTTGAAGTCCACGGTACGGCCCTGGGAGTCGGTGATGCGGCCGTCGTCCAGGATCTGCAGCAGAATGTTCCACACGTCCTCATGGGCCTTTTCGATCTCATCGAACAGCACCACGGAGTAGGGCTTGCGGCGGACCTTCTCGGTCAGCTGGCCGCCCTCGTCGTGGCCCACATAGCCCGGAGGAGAGCCGATCAGGCGGGACACCGTGTGCCGCTCCATGTACTCGGACATATCAATGCGGATCATGGCGTTCTCGTCCCCGAACATTGCCTCCGCCAGGGACTTGCACAGCTCTGTCTTGCCCACGCCGGTGGGGCCCAGGAACAGGAAGGAGCCGATGGGCCGCTTGGGGTCTTTCAGGCCCACACGGCCCCGGCGGATGGCCCGGGCCACGGCCTGAACGGCCTCGTCCTGGCCCACCACCCGCTCATGGAGGATGTCCTCCATCCGCAGCAGGCGGCTGCCCTCGTCCTCCGTCAGCCGGGTAACGGGGATGCCGGTCCAGCCGGATACCACGGCGGCGATGTCCTCGCCGGTGACGGGGCGGTGCTGGGTGGGATTCTTCCGGCGCTTGTCACGCTCGATCTCCACCTGGTCCTGATAATTCTTCTCAATGTCCCGCAGCTGGGCGGCGGTCTCGTAGTCCTGCTTGGCGATGGCGGCCTCCTTGTCCTTTGCCAGGGCGGCGATCTTCTCCTCCAGGCTCTTCAGCTCGGGAGAGACCTCCTCCGCCTCCATGCGGACCCGGGAGGCGGCCTCGTCCATCAGGTCGATGGCCTTATCCGGCAGAAAGCGGTCATTGATATACCGGGAGGACAGGGAGACGGCGGCCTCCAGCGCCTCGTCGGTGATCTGCAGCTGATGGTGCTGCTCGTACTTCGCCCGCAGGCCCTTCAAAATCTCCAGGGAGGCCTCCGGGCTGGGCTCGCCCACCTGCACCGGCTGGAACCGGCGCTCCAGGGCGGCATCCTTTTCGATATACTTCCGGTACTCATTCAGCGTGGTGGCGCCGATGACCCGGATCTCGCCACGGCCCAGGGCGGGCTTGATGATGTTGGCGGCGTCCACGGCGCCCTCGGCGGAGCCTGCGCCCACGATGGTGTGCAGCTCGTCGATGAAGAGGATGACGTCGCCGGACTTTTTGACCTCCTCCAGGGCTTTCTTGATGCGCTCCTCGAATTCGCCCCGGTACTTGGTGCCGGCCACCATGCCGGAGAGGTCCAGGGACAGGATCTTCTTATCCAGCAGGTCGTCGGGCACGTCGCCCATGACGATCTTCCGGGCCAGTCCCTCGGCGATGGCGGTCTTGCCCACACCAGGCTCGCCGATGAGGCAGGGATTGTTCTTGGTGCGGCGGGACAGGATCTGGATGACCCGCTGGATCTCCTCATCACGCCCGATCACAGGGTCCAGCTTGCCCGCCCGGGCGTCGGCGGTCAGGTCTCTGGTGAATTCCTTCAGCGTCTTGTTTTTGCCGCTGTTGTCCTCCCGGGCGGCGGCCCCCGCCGCCTTGGCCTCGGCGGCCTTGCCGCGGGGTGTCTCGTTCAGCTTCTGCATCAGGGCCGTGTACAGGTGCCGGGCGTCCACGCCGGCGGTGCGCATGATGCGGACGGCCATATTGTTGCCCTCCCGCAGGATGCCCGCCAGCAGGTGCTCGGTGCCCACGTAGTTGTAGCAGCCCCGCATGGAGTCCTCCATGGCGATCTCCACCACCCGCTTGGCGCGGGGTGTCAGCCCCTGGGCGGGGTTGCTGCCGGGCAGGCCCGCGCCCACGCTCTTTTTGATGATCTCCACGATCATGTCATCGGTCAGGCCCGCCTCGGTGAGGACGGTGTGGGCCAGGCCCTCTTCCTCCCGGATCAGGCCCAGCAGGAGATGCTCGGTGCCCACATAGCCGTGGCCCAGCTCCCCCGCCGCCTCCTGGGAAAGCCGCAGGGCCTCTTCAGCCCTGGGCGTGAATTTATGTTCATTCATGTTCCTTTACCTCCCTTTTGGGAATCCTATTATACTAGAATCCATTAAAAAGCTTTAAAAAAGCTTTTTATAGTGACGAAGGCGCGTTGGATTCTTATGAGACGTGTTTTACGCCATTTATGGTGTAAAGCGAAATCGCGGAACGCGGTTCCATTTCAAATAAAACGAAATCGTTTTATTTAAAATTAGTATTACTTGCTTTCCTTCTGTTCCTTATGCTCCAGCGCGCGGATCTGATCCCGCAGCTCCGCCGCCCGCTCGAAGTTCTCCTGGTGGACGGCTTTCTTCATCTCCATCTTCAGCGCGTTCATCTGGCGCATATAGGCGAAGCGTCCCTGCTCCTCCTTGCCCACCAGATCGTCCTGCTTCTGCTGGCTCTGGTCCTCCTGCTGTGCGGGAGCCGCGCCCAGGGCAGGCATGTCGGCGAAGAAGTCATCGAAAGGATCCTCCAGCATCCGCGTCATCCGGCCCATCAGGCTGGGCATGGGGGAGAAGAAATCGTCAAAGAAGCTGTTTCCGAAAAAGTTCTGCATCATCCGCTGGCTGTGGGCCGCGATCCGCTGGGTGTATCCCAGCTTCTCGGCGCACTCGCTGCAAAGATGCTTTTCCGTGACCTTGCCGTTGATGTTGCTCTGATAAACAAAGGTAACTTCATTCTTACCACAATTTTCACATTTCATAATCAATTCCTCCTATGAAAACGATATATATTACTTACAACTTAACAGCTTTTGCGTGGACGACCCATCAGATCTGAAGGATCAAGACCTGCTTCATGATATCCGCCCGGACCGCGTTCCGGTTCTCTCGGGGCACAGCTCCCAGGGCCTTGTCGCCCACGGCCGCCAGCAGCGCCTGACCAACCGTCTTCTCCAGCGCGCCGGACTGCACCAGATTGCTGAGGATCGCCCGGGCCGACGGCAGGTCCACCGCGCCGCCCAGGGAGTTGATGACGTGCATCAGCAGCGTCTGCCGGTCCACCTGGACCCGGGTGATGCGGATGTATCCGTTGCCGCCCCGGCGGCTCTCCACAATGTAGCCGTGTTCCGGGGAAAAGCGGGTGGACATCACATAGTTGATCTGGCTGGGCACGCAGTTGAATCGCTGGGCCAGATCGCTGCGCTGGACCTCCAGCACACCGTCCTCCGCCGCCTCCAGGCTGTCCTGGAGGAAGCTGGCGATCAAATCCGAAATTCCCACTTGATGACCATCCCTTTCTAGTTTCATTTGACTTTGACTTTCTTTAACCTTCGTTCTGACGTTAGTATACCACCTATCGTTCAAATGTCAAGACTTTATTTTTGACTTTCTTTGACCATTTTGAAAACAAATGATGAACAGTTAGTTGGTACAAACCTCTTTTTTGCCCATTTCTCAGATTTTTTTCAAAATTTTCTGTTATGATTTTAACGGAGCTCTTGCATTTTCAAAATTGTATGCTACAATAGGTTTACAATTCTAATGGAGGTGCTTCCCATGGCCTATAAGATCACTTCTGCCTGCGTGAGCTGCGGCTCCTGCGCGGACGCTTGCCCCGCCGGTGCTATCAGCCAGGGCGATGACCAGTATGTCATCGACGCTGCCGCCTGCCTGGACTGCGGTTCTTGCAGCGACACCTGCCCCAACGGCGCCATCGTCCCCGAGGAATAATCGATCAGGGATACATAAAATCCCCGCGGGCTCTGCCTGCGGGGATTTTTGTGTCTATGGGCGGAAAGCAGAGGGCTGCGCTTAATCTTGCAGTTCCCTGCTTTTTTCGATATAATAGCTCCATCATATAAAAAGGTGTTGATGACATGGAGACCATTTTGTATGAGGACTATATCTTTCACACGGATGTAAAGGCGAACCGGCGCAGCTATGCCCAGCGGCCCGCCGCCCCGGTGTCCCTCTCTGCGTATCTGCCGGAGCTGACGGCGTTTCTGGACGCTCTGGGGATCGATGTGAACAAGCCCCGTTTGCCTTTTGACGGCTTTTCCGACCTGTGCTATGACATTGAGGGGACATTTTCCACAGCCACCGGCTGCGAGCTGGATTTTTCCGCCCCGGATAAATACGCATCCTGCGTACTGTACAATGAGAACGGCCACATCATCATTGAGGTATTCGGCATCCATCTTTGAGCGCTCACTGCAAAGGAGGCCCCTATGGAACACTGGGAAACCCTGAAGCCCGGCGGATACCGCTTTGTCTATGACGATGGCCTGTTCCGCCCGGGGACGGACACGTTCCTGCTCTCCTCCCTGCCCCGGCTGAAGACGGGACTGCGGGTGTGCGACCTGGGCTGCGGCACGGGTCTGCTGGGACTGCTGCTGTTACAGCGCCAGCCGGACCTATGCGTCACCGGCGTTGATATCCAGCCCGCCGCCATCCGCCTGGCGGAAAAAGCGGCGGCGGAAAACAGGCTGCAAGACTGCCTCACCTTTCAAACCGCCGACCTCCGGGACGCAAAAGGGCTGTTCCCCACCGGCAGCTTTGACCTGGTGGTCTGCAATCCCCCCTACTATCCGTCCGCCAGCGGACGGATGGCGGCGGAGACGGCCGTCCGGACCGCCCGGTCCGAGGTCAGCTGTACGCTGGAGGACATCTGCCGGGCCGCCTCCCATCTGCTCCGCTGGGGCGGCAGCTTCTGCCTAGTCCACAAGCCGGAGCGGCTGACGGACCTGCTCTGCGCCCTGCGGCAGGCCGCTGTCGAGCCAAAGCGGCTGCGGTTCGTCTGCAAGACCGCCGGGGCCGCCCCCTCTCTCCTGCTGGTGGAGGGGCGCCGGGGCGGGAGGCCGGGCCTCTCCATCGAAGCGCCCCTGATCCTGCAAAACACCGGCGGCGCCCCCACGCCGGAGGTGAACGCCATCTATTTCAGACAACAGGAGGACATGCCATGAGCGGTACACTCTATCTGGTCGCCACCCCCATCGGCAACCTGGGGGACTTCTCCCCCCGGGCCGTGGAAACGCTGGAGACCGTGGACTTTATCGCGGCGGAGGACACCCGGGTGTCCGTGAAGCTGCTGAACCACTTCAACATCAAAAAGCCCCTGGTCAGCTACCATGAGCACAACCATATCAGCGCCGGACAGTCCATCCTGGCCCGGCTGCTGGCCGGGGAGTCCTGCGCCCTGGTGACGGACGCCGGCACCCCCGCCATCTCCGATCCCGGCGAGGACCTGGTGCGGCTGTGCGCGGAAAACGGCATGGAGGTGCTGTCCATCCCCGGCTGCTGCGCGGCGGTGAACGCCCTGGCCGTCAGCGGCCTGCCCACTGGGCGGTTCACCTTTGAGGGCTTTTTGACCGTCAATAAAAAAAGCCGCCGGGAGCATCTGGACTCTCTGAAAAACGAGGAGCGGACCATGATCTTCCACGAAGCGCCCCACAAGCTGCGGACCACGCTGGATGACCTGTGCGCCGCCTTCGGCCCAGGCCGGAGGATCGCCCTGTGCCGGGAGCTGACCAAGCTCCACGAGGAGACCATGCGCTGTACCCTGGGCGAAGCCGTGGCATATTACGCCGAAAATGCCCCCAAGGGGGAATACGTGCTGGTGGTGGCGGGCGCCGCGCCCCGGCAGGAGGCCGCCGTCACGTTGGAGGAAGCCGTCGCCCAGGTGCTGGCCCTGCGGACCCAGGGGGTGCGCCTGAAAGACGCTGCCAGGGAAGTCGCCGAGCACACGGGTCTATCCAAAAACGAACTGTACGCCGCCGCGCTGAATGGGAAAGACTCTGTATGATAGACCATATCGCCGCCCACGCGTATTCCAGCAGCCACCGGGCCCAGCTTCTGCACGATCAGGTCTGCGGCTGCTTTTACTGTCTGCGCGTTTTTAGAACCTGTATTCATAACCGGGGAATGCCGGATGGACGAGGATTTTTCTTGTCAGACAAGGAGATTTTCCACAGCCATACTGACGTATGGCAAGGGAAAGCGACGCCGTATGGCGATCGGGGCCCCCGCGAAAACGGAGTTTTCGTGGGGAGAGGAGGAAGGAATGGAGCGGGCGTAGGCCCCGCCTAATGGCGGGGACGGAGCAGAGCGGAATTTCTTCCGA
>JAETOQ010000052.1 GCA_021771635.1 Oscillospiraceae bacterium
GCCATACTGCGTCGCTTTCCCTTGCCATACGTCAGTATGGCTGTGGAAAATCTCCTTGTCTGACAAGAAAAATCCTCGTCCATCCGGCATTCCCCGGTTATGAATACAGGTTCTAATACTAATTTCTGATAAAACTGAACAGTTTTATCAGAAATGGAAACGCATTTTTGCGTTTCCATTTTGCACCGCAGCGGCGTAAAATATGTCTCATAAAAACTTGACGCGCCTTCAGCGCTATATTGGACAGCCGTTGGCGGCTTTGCCGCTTACAGCTGTCGCATCCCCCTTGCGGGAAAAAAGGTTTTCAACCTTTTTAACAAGTTCTAGTATAAAATGGGTGGAATGCTAAAGTAAAAGAGAGAGGCATCGCCTCTCTCTTTTCTCTTTTTTGCTCAAAATTCGTAATCCACTGCCGCCCGGTCCTCCCGAATGGACTTGCACAGGGCGGAGACCTCCTTGTGCCGGGGATCATTTTTATACGCTTCCAGCGCCTCCAGACTCTCAAATTCGCTGACCAGCACGGCGTCGTAGCTGCTGTCCCCCACATTGACCGCCACCTCGCTGCGCAGCAGCTGGGGGATCACGCCCTGCAGGCTCCGCAGGCCGTTTAAAAAGTTCGCCTGTTCTGCCTCTGTGCCGGGGCGGAATTTCCACATGACAATATGTCGGATCATATCACATCATCCTCCAAATGGCTCTTGTTCCGGCAGCATCCGGCGTGACCGCAGTCCCCGCGGGAATGCCGCGCTCATGCTGTCCGCCCCGTTCAGCGGGCGTTGTAAGCCTGGATGCCCAGGCCTAGCAGTTCCACCGCCCGGGTCAGGTCGTCGGGGGCCGTCACGTAGGCGATACGGACCTTGTTGCGCCCCAGCTCCGGATCGCTGTAAAAGCCATCGCCGGGGGCAAACATGACCGTCTCGCCATGGTCTTCAAACTCCTCCAGCAGGAAGAACTGCAGCTTCTCAGTGTCATCCACGGGCAGCGTCACCATCAGGTAAAAGGCTCCCTCCGGACAGGTGAATTCCGCGCCGGGGATCTTGGAGAGGGCTTCCACGGTGGCGTCCCGGCGGCGGCGGTACTCCTCCCGCACAGCGGCGTAATAGGACTCGTCCAGGGTGTTGTACAGCGCCGCAGCAGCCACCTGGTCCAGCGTGGCCGCACACAGACGGCCCTGGGCCAGCTTCATGGCCTCGCCCATCAGCTCCTTGTTCCGGGAGATCAGAGCGCCCACGCGGCTTCCGGTGGCGGAGAACCGCTTGGACACGGAGTCGATGATCACTATGTTCTCCTCCGCGTCCTTGATCTCCAGCATGGTGGACATCTTCCCGGTATAGACGATCTCACGGTACACCTCATCGCTGATCAGGAACAGGTCGTGCTCTTTGGCGATGTCCGCCATCAGTTGCATCTCCTCCCGGGTGAGGACCACGCCGGTGGGGTTGCCGGGGGTGGTCATGAGGATGGCCCGGGTGTGCTCGTTGATCAGGGGCTCGATCTTCTCCCGTCTGGCGAAACGGTAGCCCTCCTCCGCCGTGGTGGGGATGGGACGGATCTTACCGCCGGTGATGTTGACAAAGGTGGTGTAATTGGGGTAGAAGGGCTCCGGCACCAGGACCTCATCGCCCTCCTCCAGGATGCAGGACATGACGATCTCCAACGCCTCGCTGCCGCCGAAGGTGGTCAGAATGTCGTCGTTGGTGATATCGCAGCCCATCCGCTCGTAGTACTCCCGGACAGCGTCCACATAGACCTCCACGCCGGGGGCGGGAGCGTACTCCACCACCCGGTCACTGAAGTTGGCGATGGCGTCAAAGAAGGCTCTGGGCGTCTCGATATCGGGCTGGCCGATATTCAGATGGCGGACCTTCAGGCCCTTTGCCACCGCTGCCATCTCATAGGGGTAAAACTTCCGTACGGGCGACAGCTCGCACCGCTTGATCTTACTGGAAATCTTCATAACTAAATACCTCCTGGACCTGACCGGTCTGAATTTTACGATGTATTGGACGTGTGGCACAGCGGCAAACCGCCGCCGGTATCGGGAGCCATAGAAAAACGCCCCTGACAGCTGTCAGGGGCGAAAACAATTCCGCGATACCACCCTGATCTGTCCCCAGAGGGGGACATCTCATGTCATCCGGTAACGGGGATGGGCCGTTCCGCTCCTCGCGGACCGCTCCAAAGTGGCTTGCTTCGCGGCATGGGCTGAGGGCTTGCACCGATCCCCTCTCGCTGAGAGCCTGTTTCGCAAAGCTGGCTTTGTCATCGCTTTTCTCTTCTCGTATTATACGTGTCTAGATGGATTTGTCAACCCCGGTATGCAAAAACTTCATGGCCCCTCTTCCGGGAGCGGGCAGATTTCATCACCGCTGTCCGCTCCGCCGCCCATCTGCATCTCCTGCCACTGGGAACGGGTGATCAGCAGCTGACGTGGCTTGGAGCCTTCAAATGGCCCCACGATGCCCCGCTCCTCCATCTGATCCACCAGCCGGGCGGCACGGGAGTAGCCCAGCTTCAAACGGCGCTGAAGCATGGACACGGAGGCCTGTCCGGTCTCCAGCACCACCTCCACAGCCGCGGGCAGCAGCTCGTCGCCCTCGTCGTCGGCAGGCTCCGACGATGTGCTCTTGGCGCTGCCTTTCTCTTTCTCCTGCATGGATTCCTCGATCTTGGCCATGACCTCGTCCGAGTACTGGACCTCGCCGCTCTGCTTGACAAAAGCCACCACTTCCTCGATCTCCTCCGGAGAGATGAAGCAGCCCTGCACACGGATCTTGGACTCGCCCAGAGGCGCGTACAGCATGTCGCCCTTGCCCACCAGCTTCTCCGCGCCGGTGGTGTCCAGAATGATGCGGGATTCCAGGGAGGACGCCACGGCAAAGGCGATGCGGCTGGGGATGTTCGCCTTCATCAGGCCGGTGATGACGTCGGCGGAGGGCCGCTGGGTGGCGATGACCAGGTGCATACCGGCGGCACGGCCCATCTGGGCCACCCGGCAGATGGACTCCTCCACCTCCTTGGCCGCCACCAGCATCAGATCCGCCAGCTCGTCGATGACCACCACCACGCTGGGCAGGGGCTCCAGATCCTCGCTGGCCTTTGCCAGCTTATTATACTCCTCCAGCTTTTTCACGCCGTGCTCAGAGAAGGTCTTGTACCGCTTCATCATCTCGAACACCGCCCACTGCAGCGCACCGGCGGCCTTCTTCGGGTCCGTGACCACCGGGATCAGCAGATGGGGGATGCCGTTATAGGGGGCCAGCTCCACCATCTTGGGGTCCACCATGATAAAGCGGACCTCGTCGGGGGTGGACTTGTACAGCAGGCTGATGATCAGCGAGTTGGTGCACACGGACTTACCGGAACCGGTGGTGCCGGCGATCAGGACATGGGGCAGCTTTTCAATGCTGCCCACGATGTTCCGGCCGCCGATATCCCGGCCCACGGCAAAGGCCGTCCGGGACTTGTGTTCCGTGAATTCCCGGGACTCCACAACATCCCGGATCAGCACGGAAGTCACCTGTTTATTGGGCACCTCGATGCCCACCACGGAGCTTTTATCGGGGATCGGGGCGATCCGCACGCCGGTGGCGCCCAGCGCCAGGGCGATATCGTCCGCCAGATTGGTGATCTTGCTGAGCTTCACACCCTGGTCCAGCACGAATTCATACCGGGTGACGGAGGGGCCGTGGACCACATCGCCGGGCGTGGCGTCCACGCCGAAGCTGGTCAGCGTCTCCGCCAGACGGCGGGAGTTGTTCCGCAGCTCCGCGCCCGCCTCCACATGGTTTTCCCCCCTGTTTTCATGCAGCAGTGTGATGGGCGGGAACTGATAGGCATCCTCCTCCGCCGCCAGTTTTTCCTCGATCTCCGCCGTGACGGCGGCTGTCTGTGCCGCCACCTCCCTGGCGGTGGTGAGCTTCTCCTTTCGGGCGGACGCAGGCGGTTCGGGCTGAACAGTCTCCGGCTGGACCGGGGCGGGCGGCTCCGGACGGGCCGCAGGCTCCGCGGACTGGCCTGCCGGGATCGCCGGTGTCTTCTTCTCCTCCGCGGGCTTCGCCGTCTCTCCCTCGGAGAGCACCTGGTCCGGGGTCCTCTGCTGGTCGGACTTGTGCCGGAAGAAGCTGGTGAAGCGGCCCGGCTCTTTCTGCGCAGGCTCCAGCTCCCTCACAGGGCCATCGTCCAGGGGGAAATCGATCTGGGGCTTGTTCTCGGTGCGGCGCTTGGGCGCCTCCAGCGGGGTGACGCGGATGGCCGGGCGTTCCGGCTCCTCCTCATACTGAGGCCGCTCCCGGTGCTTTTCAATGAGGGCGCCCACTGTCAGCCGCAGGGCTACCATCAGAAGCACCACGAACAGCACTGTAAAGAGGATCAAGGAGACCAGGGGGGAGAATACCGCCGAGGAGCCGATGGCAAGGGTGCCGGAGACCGCGCCGCCGGAGGTCATCTCATTGCCGGAGGCCCACAGCTTGGCCAGGATGCCCAGAGAGGACTCATATGCCTCATTCCGGAGCATGATGCGCACGATCTGCCCCAGGGTGCCGAACAGCACCGGCAGCAGCAGGGCGCAGGCCACTCGCAGCTGGACAGGCCGGCCATGGTGGAACAGCAGGATCAGCGCCGCCAGCAGCAGGGCGGGCCCCGCCAGCCAGTAGCCATAGCCGAACAGCCCCTTCAGCAGGATCGCAAACCAGTCGATAAAGATGGCGCTGACCTGCACATAGCTGACAAAGACGCACAGCGCCAGCGCCAGCAGGGCGATGCCCCCCACCTCCCGGCGGACGGGACGCCTCTGAGGCTGTGACGGCTTTTTGGACCGGCTGGAGCCGCCCTTTCCGGAGCTGCTCCTTTTTGCTGATGTAGATTTCTTTTGTGTCGTGGAAGCCACGGTATGTACCTCCAAAGGTTATTCTGAATAAATGTCAGGCGCCATGTGAAAACGCCCATCGCCCAGCAGCGGCGGGCAAACCAGGTCTGCTCCCCCAACAGGAGCCTTGCTTTTATGGGGCGGCTCCATAGCGTTTAAGCGACTGGGCGGCGCCCATACAGGTTTTCTTACTTTTGAATGACCGTCAAAACCAGAGTCAAAATGCCCACGATCCAGCAGTAATAGGCAAAGGAGCCGAACCTGCCCTTTTCCGCGATCATTTTCAGCATACGGATGCAGGCGTAGCCCACAACGGCGGACACCGCCACACCCACCAGATAGACAGGCACCTCGGCCCAGACCACCGTCTCTATGGCGTCCTTCAGGCTCAGGATGTTGGCACCCAGGATGGCGGGAATGGACATGAGGAAGGAGTAACGCACGGCGAACTTCCGTTCAAAGCCCACGAAGCATCCGGCGGTGATGGTGGTGCCGGAGCGGGAGATGCCGGGGCAGGTGGCAACAGCCTGGCCCAGGCCCACCAGCAGAACATCCCGCATGGTGGCGTTCTTCTCCGTTTTGCGGCCCTTTTTCACCCGGTCGCTGGCAAACAGCAGACAGCCCGTGACCAGCAGGGCGCCCGCCACGAAGTACATATTGTCCCCCAGGCCCGCCACCAGGTCCTTGACCGGCAGCACCGCAAACAGCGGCAGAGTGCCCACGATGATCAGCAGGATCATCCGTCGGGCCGGGGGCAGCGGGGTGCGGAAGGTATGGCGCTTCAGGTCCCGGATCCCCAGGAAGAATTCCACCACCATACTCCGAATATCCTCCCAATAGGCCGCAAAAACAGCTACCAGCGTGCCCAGATGCAGCAGCACATCGAAAAACTCCGGTATATCAGACGCGCCGGACATGCCCAGCAGGTGTTCCGCAATGGCCAAATGGCCGGAGCTGGAGACAGGCAGAAACTCTGTGATGCCCTGAACCGCACCCAGCAGAATAGATGACAGCAGTGTCAAAATGCTCACGCTCCTAAATCAGTCAAGATCTCATATGGAGATAGTATATCATGGACGGGCCGTAAATTCCAGTCATATTTGCACAGTCCTTTTTCAGCACTTCCGGTCTCTGTCCCCCTGCTGAACGCACATCTCTCATGGCGCCCCGGCATGGAAAGCGGCGCAAACATACGGCAGCGGTCAGGAACCCCCGCGATGGAATATCCGGATCCTGGCGGCAGATCAGCAGGCCGCCTCCGGAAAACAGCAGGGACCGCCCGCGGCGGTCCCTGCCTGAGATCCTATCATTCTCCGCCCAGCGCCTGCAGAGCGGCTTTCGCGGCGGCCTGTTCGGCCTCCTTTTTGCTGTGGCCGGAGCCGGTGCCCAGCGCCTCCCCGTTCAGCAGCACCTCCGCCGCGAAGGTCTTGGCGTGGTCCGGTCCCTCTTCCCTCACCATCTGGTAGGTCAGCACCTGGTCCGCCTGACGCTGGACCAGCTCCTGAAGGGCGGTCTTATAGTCCCGGCGGCGCTCTTCCACCACTTCCTCCCGTTCAGCATCCAGCAGAACGCGGTGGATCAGCGCCGACGCGGCGGTGATGCCGCCGTCCAGATAGACCGCCGCGAACACCGCCTCGGTGGCATCCGCCAGGATGGAGATCCGCTCCCGGCCGCCGCCGGCCTCCTCGCCCCGGCCCAGCTTCAAATACTGGCCCAGTCCCAGCTTCCGCGCCACCTCGTACAGGCTCTGTTCGCACACCAGCGCCGCCCGGATGCGGGTCAGGTCGCCCTCCGGCAGGTCCGGATGCTGCACAAACAAAAATTCCGCCGTCACAAAGCCCAGCACGGAATCCCCCAGGAATTCCAGCCGCTCGTTGCTGTTCAGGTGGGCGGCGCGGTGCTCATTGGCATAGGAGCTGTGGCTCAGCGCCTCGCCCAGCAGAGCGGGGTCCCGAAAGGTATAGTTCAGTTTTCTCTCCAATTCCTGCATAACGGCCCTCTCCAAAAGGAAGCCCCGCGCTGGCGCGGGGCGGTCCTCCACTTACTTATTCAGCTTGCCCGCAATGTAGTTCACCGCGTCGCCCACGGTTTTCAGGCTGTTGAGCTCATCCTCCTGGATCTCGCCCACGCCGAAGCCCTCCTCCATGGCCATGACCAGCTCCACCAGATCCACGGAATCTGCGCCCAGATCCTCTTCAAAGTTGGTATCCAGCGTCACCTCCACAGGCTCCATGGCAAATTGCTCGGCAACCAATTCTCTCATTGTTTGAAAAATCTCTTCATTTGACATGCTGTTCACTCCTCACGGAATTATGGTTTGCTGTTCGCTGAGGCAATCATACGGCAACCAATGCGCCGGTGTCAATAGGAAATCAAATATTTTCCTCCGGAGGCATTTTTTCCGTCGGTGCCTTGACCCGCATATACTCGATGTTGGCCTCAATATCCTCGATAAAGCCGCTCTCGGCATATTCCCTGGCCCGCAGGACGGCGTTGCAGATAGCCCTGGCGTCGGAGGAGCCGTGGGCCTTGATGACGGGCTTGGAGATGCCCAGAAAAGCCGTGCCGCCGATCTCGCTGGGGTCCAGCAGCTTCTTCATGCCCGCCAGATCGCTCTTCACCAGCCCCGCCGCCAGCTTGGTCCTGGTGCTGGAGAGGAACATCTTTTTCAATTCCTTCAGCAGGAATTTGCCCACGCCCTCCATGCTCTTGAGCATGATATTGCCGGAGAAGCCGTCCGCCACGATGACGTCGGCGCCGCCCAGCATGGCGTCGTTGGCCTCAATGTTGCCGGTGAAGCGGAGCCGGCCGGCGGCGTCTGCCTCCTTCAGCAGGGCGTACGTCTCCTTGCGAAGATCGTCGCCCTTTTCCGCCTCGGCGCCGATGTTCAGCAGGGCCACCCGGGGATTTTCGATGCCCATGACCCGTTTGGCGTAGTAATTTCCAAGATACGCGAATTGGAGCAGATACTCCGGCGTGCACTTGTCATTGGCGCCGCAGTCGCACAGGACAGCCCTGCCGCCCGCCGTGGGGATGACGGGCCCCATGGCGGCCCGGCGGATGCCCCGGCTGCCCCCGATGCGCTTGACCAGATAGGTCGCGCAGGCCAGCAGGGCGCCGGTGGACCCGGCGGAGACAAAGGCGTCTCCCTCCCCCGCTTTCAGCATGTTCAGGCCGACCACCATGGAGGAATCCGGTTTCCTGCGGTAGACCTTTGCCGGATCGTCGGCGATCTCCACCACCTCGCCGGCGTCCTTGATCTCCACGCCGGCGGGCAGATTCTTTTCACCGCAGGCCTCCACGGCCCGCAGGACCTCCGCCATCCGGCCCACCAGGATAATTTCCACTCCGTGGAGCCTGTGAGCGTCCAAAGCGCCCTGAACGATGGCCTGGGGGGCGTTGTCGCCGCCCATGGCGTCTACGATGATCTTCATTCACACACCTCCGCTTTCAGCTCTTCGATGATGGCAAGGGACCGCTGGGACAGTTCGGCGTTCTTGTTCCGCTTGCCCTTGACCCGGTGGTCCAGGGGCGGCATGATGCCAAAGTTGATGTTCATGGGCTGAAATACCACCACGGACTGGTTGGAGATGTACAGGCCCAGGGCGCCGATGGCCGTCTCCTGGGGAAAGTCGATGGGCGCCTTGCCCAGCAGCCGCCGGGCCGTCTCCACGCCCACCAGGAAGCCGCTGGCGGCGGATTCCACATAGCCCTCCACGCCGGTCATCTGTCCTGCAAAGGAGATGCGGGGCTGGGTTTTCAGCCGGTAGTAGCGGTCCAGCAGCCTGGGGGAGTTCAAAAACGTGTTGCGGTGCATGACGCCGTAGCGCAGGAATTCCGCGTCGTGGAGCGCGGGGATCATGGAGAACACCCGCCGCTGCTCCGGGAATTTCAGATGGGTCTGGAAGCCCACCAGATTGTACACGGTGCCGTCGGCATTGTCCCGCCGCAGCTGCACCACGGCATAGGGCCACCGGCCGGTGCGGGGATCGTCCAGTCCCCGGGATTTCAGAGGGCCGTAGAGCAGCGTGTCGTGGCCCCGGCGGGCCATGACCTCTACCGGCATACACCCCTCAAACACCTTGCTGTCCTCAAAGCCGTGAACCTCCGCCTCCTGGGCGGTGGTCAGGGCCTGCCAGAAGGCGTCGTACTCCTCCTCGTTCATGGGGCAGTTGACATAATCCGCCGTCCCCTTGTCGTAGCGGGAGCCAAACCAGGCCTTTTCCATGTCCACGCTGTCGGCGGAGACCAGGGGCGCCGCCGCGTCGTAGAAGTGGAGGGCGGTGTTCTCCCCCAGCAGCGCCTGGAGCTTGTCCGCCAAGGCATCGGAGGTCAGGGGACCGGAGGCGATGACCACCTCCCCCTCGGGGATCTCTGTCACCTCGCCGGGGACCACGGTGATGCGGGGATGGGCCTTGATCCGCTCCGTCACCAGGGCGGCAAAGCCGTGGCGGTCCACCGCCAGGGCGCCGCCGGCCTCCACGCGGGTGGCGTCGGCACAGGACAGGATCAGGGAGTCCAGGCGGCGCAGTTCCTCCTTCAGCAGGCCCACGGCGTTTTCCAGCTGATCGCTGCGCAGGGAATTGGAGCAGCACAGCTCCGCGAAATATTCCGTTATATGGGCGGGTGTCTTTTTTTCCGGCTTCATCTCCCGGAGCGTCACGTCGATGCCCCGCTGGGCCAGCTGCCAGGCGCATTCGCTGCCGGCGAGGCCCGCGCCGATCACTGTTACATTCATAGGCTTGTCCTTCTGTCTTTCGGATTTTGCGGAAATGCCGCGCCGCAGGCGCGGGAGGGGGGATGTCCGGCTTTGCCGGACGGGAATGCTTCACCGTCGCGGCGATACGATTCCCGGCCCCCGCCAGGGGCCGCCAATCGTGCCGCTTCCTCGAAACGGGCTCGCTTCCTCCGCCACTGGCGGTGCTTCGCCCATTTCCCCCATTTTCTTTTTGAGACATCAAAAAGAAAATGCGCCGGACAGGGTACGAATTGGGGACTGCGCCGCCGCAGTTTGGGGGCGTGGGTGCGAATTTGGGGTGGTCGATGAAAGGCTTTCAGCAACAAGCCCCGCTGCCGCTGCCTGGGTGATTGACGGGGCCTTTGCATACGGCGGGCCGAGGACGGCCCGCCCTACGGGGAATGTGCCAAACAGGCCGATTGAAAGACCGGGTAGTGTGTAGCGAAGCGGAACACACGGGGCCAGCGGCAGGGGCCTTGCGTTGACCGCCACGGCTTTTTAACGCGCCGCCAAATGCGGGGAAGCAAGGGCCGATGTAGGCATCGGCCCCTACGAAGTACCGGGTATAGCGCACTCGGTAGGAGACTATCAAATGACAAGGGCACCGACTCGCGCGACTCCCGTCCGTCCGACTTTGTCCCTTTGGGACAAAATCGGACACAAAGCGCTTATCTCTTCCACCGGGCGCGGCGCATTCTCTTTTGGCAAGACAAAAGAGAATGGGGAGCGCAAATCTCCCGCGACTGTCAGTCGCGTTCGTCGCTTCGTCCCAGCAGATAGTCTGTGGTCACGTTAAAGTAATCCGCCAGTTTTATCAGATTTGGAATTTCAGGATAATACGTTGCCGATTCATAATACTGGTATGCTCGCAACTTAATACCCAGTAATTCTGCCATATTCGACTGCGTTTGCCTCTTTTCTTTTCGCAGTTCTTTTATACGTTTAGCAAAAATTTTCATATTTTCCCCTCGATATGAAGTGTGCTTGCATATATGATTTATGCAAGTATACTTCATATTTTGCTGGAGTTGATTTTAATGACTGACTTAATGCAAACGCTCTACAACTACCTTCAGGAAAACCGTGCCCGCGATTTCCTTTCCCACAAATATTTCTGGTATTACTCCAATGTTCTGGATCTTCGGGAATCTGCCCTTATGAACACCCTAACAGATGAACAGCAGGAACTGCTGGAACAATACCAAGATGCAGTCTATAAGTGCTGCGACATGGAACAGCAGGCTCTGTTTCTTGCCACGCTGTCCCTGGCCCGGGAACTCCGTTAATCCTCCGCTTTCTTTGCCGCCGTCTTTTTCGCGGCTGTCTTGGCCGTGGAAGTCTTTTTAGCAGTCGTGGTTTTCTTGGCCGCTGTGGTCTTTTTTGCCGCCGTCTTGGCGGCGGGCTTTTTCGCCGCGGCCTTCTTCACCGGCTTCTCCTCCGCCGCAGGAGCGGTCTCATCCGCCTTCTCCGCGGCGGCCTTCTTCGGATAGCCCCGCTTCTCCTCCGGCAGAAAGTTGGCACAGGCCGGGTTGATGCAGAAGGGCTTCTTAAAGCCCTTGCCCGCTTTCTTGAACATGGTCTGTCCGCACACCGGGCAGTCGTCCTTCACCGGCACGTCCCAGCTCATGAAATCGCACCTGGCGGCCTCGTCCTTGCTGTTCAAATGCTCACAGCAGTAATACGTGTACTGCTTGTTGGTCTTTTTGCTGGTGCCGGTGCGCTTCATCAGCCGTCCGCCGCACTTGGGACAGCGGCCCGGCATCTCCACCACCAGCGGCATGGTAAAGGTGCAGTCCGGATAGCCCGGACAGGCCAGGAAGCGGCCGAACCGGCCGGATTTCACCACCAGGTTCCGCCCGCACTCGGGGCAGATCTCCTCGCTGACCTCATCGGGCACCTTGATGCGGGTGCCGTCCAGATCCTTTTCCGCCTGCTTGAGGTTTTTGTCAAAGTCGCCGTAGAAATCCCGCAGAACATCCTTCCAGGGGGTGGTCCCCTCCTCCACGGAGTCCAGCTTCTGCTCCATGTGGGCGGTGAATTTCAGGTCCGCGATATCGGTGAATTTGTCCTTCATCAGCTCCGTCACCACCCGGCCCAGATTGGTGATGCGCAGGTACTTGCCCTCCTTGATGACGTACTCCCGGTCCAGAATGGTGGACACGGTGGGTGCGTAGGTAGAGGGACGGCCGATGCCCTGCTCCTCCATGGCGCGGATCAGCGTGGCGTCGGTATAGTGGGCGGGGGGCTGGGTGAAGTGCTGGTCCTTGGAGAAGTCCTTCAGCGTCAGGGCCTCCCCCTCCCGCAGGGCGGGCAGGGGAGATTCCTTCTCCTCCTTCTCCTCGTCCTTGCCCTCCTCATACACAGCGGTGTAGCCGGAGAACTTCAGGCTGGAGGAGCTGGCCCGGAAGCTGTGGCCGTTGGACTCGATCTCCACCGCCACGCTGTCATAGACCGCGTTTGCCATCTGGCAGGCCACAAAGCGGCTCCAGATCAGGCGGTAGAGCCGGTACTGCTCTCCCGTCAGGTCCTTGCGCAGCTCTTCCGGCGTCCAGTTCACATTGCTGGGGCGGATGGCCTCATGGGCGTCCTGGGCGTTGGCCTTGGCCTTATAGCGGTGGGCCTGGGCGGGGTAATACGCCGCGCCGTAGCGGCCCAGGATGAATTCCTTGGTGGCGGCGATGGCCTCCTCGCTGATGCGCAGAGAGTCGGTACGCATGTAGGTGATCAGACCCACGGTGCCCTCTCCCTCGATGTCCACGCCCTCGTAGAGCTGCTGGGCAATGGCCATGGTCCGCCGGGGCGTCATGGAGAGCTTGCGGGATGCCTCCTGCTGCATGGTGGAGGTGGTGAAAGGCGGCGAGGGGCTGCGCTGCTTGTCGGTCCGCTTCACGGACTTGACAGCGAACGCCTCGTTCTCCGTCTCCCGGACCACGGCGTCCACTTCCTCCGCCGACTTCAGCTCCGCCTTTTTGCCGTTCTTCCCGTGATAGCGGGCGGCGAAGGGGAGCTTTTTCGCATCATTGCCCAGGAGGTTTGCGTCCAGCGTCCAGTACTCCTCCGGCTGGAAGGCCTCGATCTCCCGCTCCCGGTCATCCACCATGCGGGTGGCTACGGATTGGACCCGGCCGGCGGACAGGCCCCGGCGGATCTTCTTCCACAGCAAAGGGCTGAGCTCATAGCCCACCAGGCGGTCCAGAATGCGGCGGGCCTGCTGGGCGTCCACCAGGTCCTGGTCGATCTCGCGGGGCTCCCGGATGCTCTCCTGCACCACCTTCTTGGTGATCTCATTGAAGGTGACGCGCTTGGCCTTTTCATCCGGCAGGTTCAGCAGGTGCTTCAAATGCCAGGAGATGGCCTCGCCCTCCCGGTCCGGGTCGGTTGCGAGATAGACGGTATCCGCGGCTTTGGCGGACTTTTTCAGGTCACTGATGATATCTTCCTTGCCCTTGATGGGCTTGTAGACCGGCTCGAAGTCGTTCTCCACATCCACGCCCAGGGTGCTCTTGGGCAGGTCCCGCAGATGGCCCATGCAGGCCTTGACCTCAAAATCCTTGCCCAGATATTTGCCGATGGTTTTGGCCTTCGCGGGAGACTCCACGATGACCAGGCTGTGTTTTGCCATAGTTACCTCCATGCGCCCAGGCAGGGCGCAAATTTATTCTGTCAAGGTCACAGCGCGGGTATAGCGCTTTCCGCTGTGCTGCTGGACCAAATTCTCGATCTCAAGGACCGTCAGCGCCGACAGCACCCGCCGGGTGGGGATGCCGGTCAGCTCGATCAGGTCGTCCACCTGCTGCGGCTCGTCCGTCAGGACGCGCAGCAGCGCGATCTGGTCGTCGGTCAGGCTCAAATCGTTTTTGGAGAGGCTCAAAGAGGGCGGCACCGGCTTCGGCTCCGACTTCTGCCGGGCCTGGTAACCCAATGTCACCGGCTGTTCCCGGGCCTCCTCCCGGCGCAGCTTGTCCGGGAAGCGGGCCTCGTATTCCCGCAGGATGTCCCAGGCGTCCGACACCAGGCCGGCGCCGTCCCGGATCAGGCGGTTGCAGCCCACGCTGGTGGGCGCGTCGATGGGGCCGGGGACGGCAAACACCTCCCTGCCCTGCTCCAGCGCCGTCTCGGCGGTGATCAGCGCGCCGCTGCGCTCCGGCGCCTCCACCACCAGCGTGGCCAGAGACAGGCCGGACAGGATCCGGTTTCGTGCCGGGAAATGGCTCCTGGCCGCCTCGCTCCCCGGCGGATATTCCGACAGCAGCACCCCGGCGGCCGCCACGTCCTCATAGAGATAGCGGCTCTCATAGGGATAGTGGACGTCCAGGCCGTTGCCCACCACGCCCACGGTGACGCCTCCGGCCCGGAGGGCGCCCCGTGTGGCCGCGGCGTCGATGCCCTTGGCAAGACCACTGACCACGATGCCGCCGCCCTTTGTCAGGCCGTAGCCCAGCTTTTCCGCGGAGGCCACGCCGTAGGGCGTGCAGTCCCGGGTGCCCACCACGGCCACCGCCGCCTCTTCATCGAAGGCGGGCAGGCGGCCCTTCACATACAGCAGGCAGGGCGGGTCATAGATATTCTGTAATCTTCCGGGGTACTCCGCGTCCTGGATGGTCAGGATGCGCAGGCCCAGCCGCTGGCAGTCCGCCAGGACCTTGTCGGCGGCGTCCAGCCTGTGGTTTTCCAACAGGGACGCCTGTTCCCGGGTGATGCCCTCTGTCAGCAAAATTTCCCCGGCGTCGGCGTAAAACACGTCCTCCGGGGTTCCAAAATGGCGCAGCAACGCCAGCCGTGTCTGATTGCTCAGGCCCTTCAGTTCCGTCAGCCAGATCCAGAATTTCAATGCCGACATGGTGCCGCCTCCCTCTCTAGTCGTTTCTCGCCGCTTCCCACAGCAGCACGCTGGCGGCGATGGCCGCGTTCAGGGACTCGCAGCGTTCACTCATGGGGATCAATACCGTCTGGCCGCAGGCCGCCAGCACTTCCGGGGAAAGGCCCTTTCCCTCGCTGCCGATGGCGATGGCACAGCGGCTGTAATCCACAGTCCGGGCGTCCACAGTGTCGGCCCGCAGGGCGGCGCCGTACAGCGGCAGGCCGGAGGCTGCCAGCAGTTCCCGCAGCGCCTCCACGCCGCAGGACCACACGGGACAGCGGAACACCGCGCCCATGGTGGCCCGGACGGTCTTTGGGTTATAGAGGTCGGCGCAGGCGTTCACCAGCAGCACACCGTCGGCGTGAAATGCGTCGGCGGTGCGGAGGATGGTGCCCACGTTGCCAGGGTCCTGCACGCCGTCCAGAACCATATAGCGCCTCCCCTCCAGCCGGTCCGGCAGCGTCCGGTCCGGCATGCCGCAGACGGCCAGGACGCCCTGGGGCGTCTCCGCTGGGGAGATGGACTTCATCACATCTCCGGGCACCTGGACCAGGCGCACCCCCGCCGGGATGGGCGGGAGCGGGGCCTTTTCCGTGCAGACCACGGTGTGGAGCTCTCCGCCCCACAGGAGGGCTTCCTCCAACAGCTTGGGGCTGTCACAGAGGAATTCGCCGGACTTCCGGCGATAGGAAACGGAGGCCGCCAGCTTGCGGAGATGTGTACACAGCGGGTTGGTCCGGCTGGTGATGGTCTCCATGGCTGGTGCCTCCTTTCGTTTTGTCTGCCAGATAGCAGGCGGGATGTCCGGCCGCTGGCCGGGGACGGGGGATGTCCGGCTTTGCCGGACGGGAATGCTACACCGTCGCGGCGATACGATTCCCGGCCCCCGCCAGGGGCCGCCAATCGTGCCGCTTCCTCGAAACAGGCTCGCTTCATCCGCCGCTGGCGGCGCTTCGCCCATTTCCCCCATTTTCTTTGGGTTGCGCCCAAAGGAAACGGCCGCTCCCGGTCAAAAGAAAACCGCTTGGGCGCAAAACGGCGCGATGCGCCTTATTTGCTTAAAATACGGGGGCCCCAGCAAGAGACCTGGGTGGTCGAGGCAGAATAAAGCGTTGGGCGCGGTCCTCGCAATCTCCATATCTCCGCTTGCGGCTTACGCCAAAAGCTCGCTCATTCCGATGCTCGTCCTCTCCCCACGAAAACCGCTCCGCTGGGTTTTCGTGGGGGCCCCGAAACTTTCGGCTTTCAGCCACGCGAATTAATGTCGCTGCCGCTGGCCTGGAGCGCCGGGGTAGCGGCAGCAGGGCTTGTTGCTGAAAGCCTTCCGTCGACTACCCCGTCCTTGCACCCACGCTCACAAATGCGGGGAAGCAAGGGCCGATGTAGGCATCGGCCCCTACGAACTGCTGGGTACGGCGCACTCAGCAGAAGACTTTCGCCCTTGGTGGCACATCTAACCAACGACTCCCGTCCGTCCAACTTTGCCCTAACGGACAAAGTTGGACATCACAAACATTTTTTCTTTTCCACCGTGCACGGCGCATTTTCTTTTTGATGTCTCAAAAAGAAAATGGGGGGTGCAAAATCCCGTCGTACCTGTCAGGTACGGCGATCGGACCGGCCCACGAGATAATCCAGCGTCACGCCGAAATAATCCGCAAGGATAATCAAGCCCTGAAAGTCAGGGTATCTCTTGCCCTCTTCATAATAATGATACGCACGCACAGTAATCCCCAATTTTTCCGCCAAATCCTTTTGAGGGACCTTTTGCTCTTTGCGCAAATTTTGGAGACGAACCGCAAAATTATCCATACTTCCCCCTTGACAAGAACTTTACGTTCCTATTATAATAGGAACACAAAGTTCTTATTGGAGATGATTTCTATGACAGACATCCAGCAACACATCTTTGACTACATCACGGAAGAATATGTCCGCCAGCTTCTGCCGCCCAAATATTTCTGGCACTACACCCGCGTCCTGGATCAGCGTGAAGACGCCCTGCTGGAGACCTTGACGGACCAGCAAAGGGATCTCTTTGAAGCCTATCAAATGGCCCAATTTGACCGGGACAATTTAGAGCGGCAGGCTCTGTTCCGGGCCACCTGGGCCATGGCCCATGAGCTGCTCTGCCCTTAATCCAGGGGCTTCATGGTGGGGAGCAAAATTCGGCTCCCTTCATCCTGTTCCATGCCGCTCTGTAAGGGTTCAAAACCCGCACAATACTCGATTCGTGAAATTTTTTTCATTCGTCTCGTGTCCTCTTGTGCCATCCTTTTCGCTTCAAAAGTTGTAGAAAAGTTGTAGAAAGTTGTAGTGCGCCTGTTATGGCATATCGCTGGCATAGAAATGGCAAAAATTTGCTGCGTTACTCAGGATGCTATATCTAACATGATCTCTACACAAAGAACGGCTTGATCGTTTAACCGCAGACGCATACATTATTATATAATAACCTTCAATTCAATCTAAGTCAACGATTTTATCGAAACATTTTATTACTTTTATTGCCCCACCTTTAATACATAATACATAATAAAGAGGAGACTGTCATGCCAGAATACCAACTTCAAATTAAACAAGTGGTAGATTACCCACGATGCCGGATTTATCGTGAGTTCATCCACAAACTGATCAACGACCGGAGCATCCGCATAAACGGAGGCTCCGGCCTTTTTCATTTTACTGTACT
>JAETOQ010000053.1 GCA_021771635.1 Oscillospiraceae bacterium
CGTCCGAAGTGAATTCGGCCGATTTCAAGGTTTTTGCCTTCAGCAAAAACACTTGACGCGCTGTTTGCGCGGTACGCGCCTTGCGCGTACTTCCCACGAAAGCTCCGCTTTCGCGGAAGTTCTCAGTGTACGGTTCAATATCTTCCCTGAATGCCCAGATATGCCAGCACGCAGCACACCAGGGTGATGCCGGAGAACACCGCCACCAGCTTCGCCTCGCTCCAGCCGGACAGCTCCAGGTGGTGGTGCAGCGGGGCCATTTTGAAAAACCGCTTTCCGTGGGTGGCCTTGAAATAGGCCACCTGGATAATGTCCGAAAGTGTCTCCGCAATGTAGATGATGCCCACCGGGATCAGGATCAGAGGCATATCCAGGGCAAAGCCCAGGGCCGCCACGGCGCCGCCCAGGAAGAGGCTTCCCGTGTCGCCCATGAAGACCTTGGCGGGATGGTGGTTATAGACAAAGAAGGCCGCCAGGCCGCCCGCCAGGGCCGCGGGGAACAGGGCCAGCGTCGCCTGCCACATGGCGGCGGCCACGGTGAAGAACACCATGACCACGAAGGTGACGCTGCTGGCCAGGCCGTCGATGCCGTCGGTCAGGTTGACGGCGTTGACACAGCCCACGATGACGAAGGCCGCGAAGATCAGATACACGATCCAGTTCAGGGTGATGGTCACATTGACAAAGGGGATATACAGCGCGTTGGTCAGCAGTCCCTCATACCGCATGAGGACCAGGAACACCACCGCCGCCGCCAGCTGTAAAATAAACTTCTGCTTGGCGGTCAGCCCCTCATTCTGGTGCTGGCGGACCTTGCGGTAGTCGTCCACAAAGCCGATCAGGCCAAAGATCAGGGCGAACAGGTAGACATACAGGTGGGCAAATTCCCCTTCCAGCATCCGGTTCCAGCCCATCACAAAGGTGACGATGCCGGCGCCGATGATGAACATGATGCCGCCCATGGTGGGCGTTCCGGCCTTTCCGGCGTGCCACTTGGGGCCGTCCTCCCGGATCTCCTGTCCGGCTTTCAGCTTCCGCAGTTCCTGAAGCACAAATCTCCCGATGACCAGCGTCAGCAAAAAGCTGATGCCCATCGCAAGCAGTAATGACATATCCATTGGTTTCCTCTCCCTCTTTTTCCGGTTCTCCGGTGCTTCTGTATCCTGATCAGGCGTTTTTCAAATAGTCCGCCACGATCTCCCGTTCGTCCATGTGGTGCTTCTCATGGCCCACTTCCTGATACGTCTCATGCCCCTTGCCGCAGAGGACGATCACGTCCCCCGGCTCCGCGTGGTCCATCGCCCAGTGGATGGCCTCGATCCGGTCCTCCACCACCACATAGGGCGTGGCGCTTCCCTCCAGGCCGGGCAGGATGTCGGCGATGATGTCCGCCGGGCGCTCCGTCCGGGGATTGTCGGTGGTGACCACCGCGAGATCCGCGATTTCCGCGGCGACTCTGCCCATCTTGGGGCGCTTGGTCTTATCCCGGTCGCCGCCGCAGCCGAACAGGGCGATGGTGCGGCCCTTTGCAAAGCCCTTCACGGAGGAGAGCACGTTCTCCATGCCGTCAGGACTGTGGGCATAGTCGATGAGGACCGTGTAGTCCCTGCCCGGCGTGGGGACCACCTCCACCCGTCCCTTTACATGAGGGACCCGTGCCAGCACGGCGGCGCTCTTCTCCAGAGGAACGCCCAGCATCAATGCCGCGCCCAAAACGTCCAGGGTATTATATACCATGAAGCCGCCGGGAATATGCACCTCCACCGGCACCCGTTCCTCTTTTGTCACCGCGTCAAAGGACACGCCGTCCGCCGCCAGGCGGATGCTTTCCGCCCGCAGGTCCGCCTCCGTCTTTTCCGCGTAGAAAAACTTCCGGCAAGCCGCGTTTTTCGCCAAACGCGCCGTCCAGGGATCGTCGGCGTTGAGAACGCCCGCGCCGCAGTTTTGGAACAGGATGGCCTTGGCGTCGCAGTAGGCCTCCATGGTCTTGTGGAAATCCAGGTGGTCCTGTGTCAGGTTGGTGAAAATGCCCACCGCGTACCGGACCCCATAGACCCGGTCCAGCACCAGGGCGTGGGAGGAGACCTCCATCACCACATGGCTGCATCCGGCGTCCCGCATCCGGGCAAAGAGCCGCTGGACCTCAAAGGACTCCGGGGTGGTCCGCTCCGTGGGGATGACCTCATCCCCGATCATGTTCTGATTGGTGCCGATCAGCCCTACCTTGGCCCCAAGGGCCTGCTCCAAAATGGCCTTCAGCAGATAGGTGGTGGTGGTCTTGCCGTTGGTGCCGGTGACGCCCACCATGGTCATGCTGTCCGCCGGGCGGCCGAAGAAGTTGGCGCCCACCACCGCCAGGGCCCGGCGGGAATCCGTTACCTGGACATAGGGGACAGCGGTGTCCTCCGGCGGCCTTTCGCACAGCACCGCCGCCGCGCCGGCGGCCCTGGCCCTGCCGATAAACGTATGCCCATCCACGGCAAAACCTGTCATGGCCACGAACAGGTCCCCAGGCTGTGTGGTCCGGGAATCGTAGCTGACATTTGGGATCTCCATATCCAGATCCGCGTCAGCGGAGAGAATCTCGATCCCCTTTAAAAGTTCCTTTAGTTTCATAGATGTGCGCCCTTTCATCTGATTTTGGCACCGTGGAATTTGCCAAGGTTATTATAAACAGGGCAAAATGCGAAGTACACACAGAATGGTGCCAAAAATCATGCAAAACCTGTCATCAGTCCAGGACGGTGCTGTCTCCAAACTGGACGGTCACCACATCGCCCGCCTTCAGTTCCGTGCCCTCCGGCTGGGACTGGGTGATGGCGTGGACATTGCCGGAGCTGGTGCCGGTGGCGCCGGCCACCCTCATGATAAGTCCCGCGTTGGTCAGGGCCTTGTTGGCCTCAGCCGCGGTCCTGCCGATCACATTGGGCACGACGCAGGGCGTATTCGGCTTCTCCTCGCCCAGATACAGGATGATCGCGGCGTTGTTTGGCACGATGGCGCCGCCGGCAGGCGTCTGGTCGGTAACAGTATCGCCGCTGCCGATGGTGCGGCAGGCAAAGCCGGCGCTGGTGAGTTTTTCTTTGGCCGCAGCCGTCGTGAGGCCCACGGTGTTGGGCACGGCCGCATCCGCGCCCGCCAGATCCTCGGCGGAGTAGTCCGGCTCCACGCCCAGCGCGGGCAGGATATCCGCCATGATCTGGCTGGCGGTGGGAGCCACCATGTTGCCGCCGGAGACGTAGGTCCCGGTGGTACGGCTGGGCGTATCCATGGTGATCAGCATGATGTACTGGGGATCGTCCGCCGGAGCGAAGCACATGAAGGACACCACCACGTCGCCGGTGCCGGTCTTATCGGCGGTGCCGGTCTTGCCGCCGATGCGGTAGCCCGCCACCTGGCCGTTTTTGCCAGTACCGGAGGCCACCACGTATTCCAGGCACTGACGGACCTTGGCGGAGGTCTCCTCACTGATGACCTGACGGACAGGGGTGGAGTCGTGCTGTTCCAGGATGCTGCCGTCCTCGTTCAGGATCTGTTCCACCACGTAGGGGGTGTACAGATAGCCGCCGTTGATGCAGGCCGCCTGTGCCCGGATCAGCTCCAGCGGCGTGACGTTGAAGGTCTGGCCGAAGGAGTAGGACGCCAGGGAGACCACATTGGAATTGAAATTCGACTCGCTGGCAAAGATGCCGCTGACCTCGCCGATCATGTCCACGCCGGTCTTTTCCATCAGGCCGAAGGCCTGCAGATATTGATAATATTTCTCCGTGCCGATCTTCAGGCCCATGGTAATAAACGCGGGGTTGCAGGAGTTTCCCACGGCCTGTTCCAGCGTCTGCAGGCCATGGCCCGATTTTCTTGAGCAGTTGATGGGCTTTCCCCAGCCCTGGACTCTGATGGAACCATTGCAGGTAAAGCTGGTGTTCATATTCACCAGCCCCTCCTCCAGGGCCGCCGCCAGTGTGATGGGCTTGAAGGTGGAGCCGGGCTCATAGGTGGAGTCGATGCACTTGTTGCGCCACTGGGTGTTTCTGGCTGTGCTCTTTGCCCCGCTCACCGCCTGCTGATAGTCCTCTTCGCTCTCATAGGTGCCCTTTTGTGTCTCCAGCCCGGCCAGTGTTTGGTCCAAATTGGCCTGGAGCTTTTCATCATAGATCGTGGCATACTCATTGAGGTCATACGTCGGGAAGGAGGCCATTGCCACAATGGCGCCGGAGTTCACGTCCATCACGATCCCGGTGCCGCCGTTCTTGGCATCAAACTTTTTGAGCATGCTCTCCATGCCCTTTTCCAGATAGTACTGAACGTCCATGTCCAGCGTCAGCACCAGGTCATTGCCGTTCTGGGCGTCGTAATACTGCGCGTACTGGAACAGCAGAGGCTGGTTCAGGTTGTTCTTGGCGGTGACCGTCATGCCGGCGGTGCCCTCCAGAACACTGTTGTATTTGGCCTCCAGACCCACGCCGCCCTTATTGTCGCCGTCCACAAAGCCGATGACGCTGGCCGCCAGGGTGTGCTGGGGATAGTACCGCTTGGAGTCCGGCTCCATGAAGATGCCCCGGAGCTTCGTGGGCCCTTTGGTGGGATCGGATATCAACCGGGTCTTTCCCTCGTCGTTGACAAAGGTCAGCTGATTGCCCTCGTCGTCGATCTCGCCGTTGATGAACCGGCGGACCTCGTCGCACATGTCCTGTTCAGCCTTTCTCTTGAGGCGCACATATTGAGAGGCGGTATCCTCCATCGCCTTCAAAATGGTGTCCTCATCCACGTCCAGAATGCGGCTGAGGCCCCTGGCGATATACGCCTGATCCAGGATCTTCCCGGGGACGTAGGTCCCGCCGTTATCCGCCGCCTTCTCCGCAGCCTCCTTCTGGGCCTCCTTCTGGCTCTCCACAAACTCCGCGATCTCCTTGGGGGAGATGTCTACCTCCTCCGCCGTGGCGGAGATGGCCAGCGGATGGTGGTTTTTGTCATAGATCGTGCCCCTGGAGGCGGTGACGACGGTGCTGCGTGTCTGCTGGCCCACTGCCTTTTCCTGCAGTTTTTCATGCTGGCGGATCTGCAGGTCATACAGCTTCAAAAACAGCATAATAAACGTAACGATGCCCAGCAGGCACATCACCAGCACCGTCCGTCCCCGGATGACCTGGTTTGCCCGTCGGGCTGCATCGCTTTTTCTGCGGGGGCTGCTTGCCATGGTCTGTCTCCTCTCCTGGCCGTGGAAGCCATTCCATGGCCGCGCCAAAATTCCGCTTCTCTGCAAACAAGGGAGCAAGAAGATCTCTTCTTACTCCCCGCGTCCTGTCCAGTATAACGAACGATCCAGATCCGCTCTCCACGGATCCGGCGGGTGGTCCCGCCCGCCTCCCGGGACGTATGCCGCGCCGGGAGGATATCATGCAAATGCTGCATTCTTTTTTCGAAGACTCGAAAAAATGCCCGCGGGTCTTCCGTATCAAGCTGTCGAAGCCGCTCTCGGATACAGCATTATAGTGCGATGGTCAGTCAAAATATTCCACGACCGCATAGACTCCGTGATTCAGGGAGGTCAGCAGGCGGCTGAGCAGGCTGGGGTCCTCCTTCTGGTACACCTCGGCGCTGTCCCCCTCGGACAGGTCGATATACCCCACCTGGCTGCCGCTGGGTTTTCCCATACCGGCCGCCGCCGCGGCTTCTTTCACAGCGGCCATGTCAAACATCTGCTCGTACTGCGCGGTCAGACGCACGTTTTCGGTCTCCAGATCGGCCAGCTGGTTTTGCAGCTCCACGGTGTCGGCGGACAGCACGGTCAGCTGCACATAGCTCATGAGGAGCAGGACCGCCATGCCGATCACAACGGTGAAACCCACAAGAGAAAATGCGGAAACATGCTGCCGCTCCCGAACCTTGGAAACGCTGCGGACCTTGGGTTCCTCCCGCACCGTTTCACGGCGGCGGGGAAGCTCCCCCGCATGCCGCAGTTCCCGTTCCCGGACCTCATAGTCCAGATCATAGGCCAGACTGCCGTTTACGGCATGGCCGCCGGTATAGCGCAGTTCCCGCGCTGTCGATGCCACAGAGGACTCCTCCCTTCCAGGTTCTCACACACATGAGAAGGGGCTTGTCCCTTCTCAGCTGTATATCAATGAATGGCGTTTCCGCCGTTAAATATCGAAGTTTCCGCGTCTTTCCGCCACCCGGAGCTTTGCGCTGCGGGCTCTCGGATTCTCCTCCAGCTCTGCCGGGCCCGAGATGATGGGCTTGCGTGTCAGGAGCCTGATCTTCGGCTTTTTGCCGCACACGCACACCGGAAATTCCGGGGGGCAGGTACAGCCCCGCGCCATGTCCGCCATGGCCCGTTTGACGATGCGGTCCTCCAGCGAGTGGAAGGTGATGACCGCCAGCCGTCCGCCGGGGTTCAGGTTGTCCACCGCCGCCGCCAGCATGGGCGGCAGGGCGTCCAGCTCGCCGTTGACGGCGATGCGGATGGCCTGAAAGCTGCGCTTGGCGGGGTGCTGCTTTTCCCGCAGGGCCGCCGGAGGCATGGCCCCCTTGATAATATCCACCAGCTCCAGGGTGGTCTCCACCGGGGTGGTCTCCCGCGCCCGGACGATGGCTTTGGCAATGGCGGGGGCATACCGCTCCTCGCCGTATTCAAACAGGATGCGCCGCAGCTCCTCATAGCTCCAGGCGTTGACCACCTCGTGGGCGGTCAGCAGCGCAGAGGCGTCCATCCGCATGTCCAGCGGAGCGTCCTGCATGTAGGAAAATCCGCGGGACGCGTCGTCCAGCTGCGGGGAGGACACGCCCAGATCAAAGAGCATCCCGTCGGCGCCGGCGACGCCTGCCTGGGACAGGACGCCGCCCAGCTCCGCAAAGTTGCTGTGGACCAGCGTCACCCGGTCCATCCATGGGGCCAGGCGCTCCCGCGCCGCGTCGATGGCCGCCATGTCGCGGTCGATACAGATGAGCCGGCCGGTGGTAAGCCTCTGGGCGATCTCTCTGGAGTGCCCCGCGCGGCCCAGCGTACCGTCCACATACACCCCGTCGGGGCGGATGTTCAAAGCTTCGATGCACTCGTTCAAAAGAACGGGCTTGTGGGTGTATTCCATAGAGACTCACCCACGGTTCCGGCGGGCACGGGCCAGAGCGTCCATGGCGGCGGCCATGTCGTCGCTCTCCAGCATCTGGCGCTCCCGCTCGGTCCAGGTCTTCTCGTCCCAGATCTCCGCGAAGGTGTTCAGGCCCACGATGGTAACGGTCTTCTTCAGTCCCGCGTAGTTCCGCAGGCTGGCGGGGATCAGCACGCGGCCCTGGCCGTCCGGCTCGCACTGGACGGCGTTGGCGTACAGCAGCGTCAATGCCCGGGCCTCCGTATAGGGGAGCTCGTCCATCTCGTCGGACATCTGCTCCCACTTGGCCTGGGGATAGATGGTCAGGCAGTTCTGGGCGCCGATGGTGATATAGAATGTATCCCCCAGGGCCTCCCGCATGGCGGAGGGAATGACAAGGCGGCCCTTGGAGTCGATGCTGTTATTGGATTTTCCAAGCAGCCTCGCCACAGATGCCGCCCCCCTTTCCCCTCTTTTTGGGATTCTATGGGTTCTTCTGGCACTTAATTGCCCCAATTCCCCACTTTCTCCCACCATTGATTTGAGTATACGCAAATATTTCTGTAATTGCAAGGATTTTTTTCCGACGTGAAACCTGGAAAACAGGCCAAAAAACCATAGAAACGGCCCAAAAAGCGCCTTTTAAAACAGGTGTTCGATGGTTTACCGGGCAGTTGACGTAAAACAGCAAGCACCCGTCGGCACAAGATGTTGTGCCGACGGGTGCTTTTAGTCGATTCAAAACTCAAAATATTGATTTTCTGTGAAAATATTCAGGAAATTTTTCGTCGTTTTTTACAAATTTTTTGGGATTATGGTCTACCGCTATTCTCAATCCTCTTCCTCACGGCCGACGGTGTCATTTTTCCCGTCCAGCTTGTCCCGCTGCTCCTGCATTTTCGCGGCGGAAGCGGTGCGGAAATGGACGCGGGACTGCTTCACCTCATCCAGGGCGGCCTGGACGGCCTCCTCGGTCCGGGCCAGGGCATCCTCGGCGTACTCGTTGGCCACCTGGTAGAGCTTGCGGGAGCGCTCCTCCGCCTGGGCCACGATCTGGCGGGCCTTTTCCTTGGCGGCGTACAGCACTTCGCTGTCGGAGACCTTGGTCTTGGCGTCCAGCTCCGCCTGGCGCATCATGCGCTCCACGTCCCGCTTGGCCTCCTCCACAAATTTCTCGCGGGCGGCCAGCAGCTCCTGCGCCCGCTTGACCTCCACCGGCAGCTGCGCCCGCAGCTCGTCCAGCAAGTCCAGCATCCCATCCCGGTCCACGATGCTCATATTGGGCTTCAGCGCGGGAGACTTTGCGTCTTCGATCTGTTCATACAGCATGTCGATCAGACGGTTGATGTCGTTCGCCATAGTCTTTTATCCTTCCTTTTTCTCTGTCATGTCCCGCACCAGAGGGATAATGGACATGGGCAGGTATTTTTCCAGGGGCTGGTGATACCGGATCATCTCCCGGGCCATGGAGGAGCTGAAATGCTGGTATTCCGCGCTGGCGGGCAGCAGCATGGTCTCCAATCCCGGATGGATGCCGCTGTTGATCAGCGCCATCTGGTATTCCACATCAAAATCGGTCACGTTACGCACGCCCCGGACGATGGCGCTGGCGTTGTGGGCCACGGCGAAATCCGCCAGCAGGCCCGGCCACAGCTCCGCCTCCACATTGGGCAGATCCTCCGTGGCCGCCCGCACCAGCTGGAGCTTCTGCTCCGGCGTAAACATCTGGTTCTTTTTCTCGGCATTGGGGCTGACGCACACCCACACCCGGTCAAAACAGGAGGCGGCACGCCGGATGATATCCAGGTGCCCCAGGGTGATGGGGTCAAAGCTGCCGGAGCAAATCGCTGTTCTCATGAGATCGATTCCTCAATTTCTTCATTTCCGCCCCGGCGGCAGATGGTCAGGCCGATCTTGCCGTAACGATAGGTGCGGTGGACCCGGTAGGGCGGCTCCAAGGCCGGCAAGGCCTTTTCCGCCGGATGTTCCGCAACAATTATACCATGCGGCGCCAGAATGTCAAACCTTGTGATGTGGGCGATGGCGGGTTCCAGCAGTCCCGCCGCGTAGGGTGGGTCCAGCAGGATGATATCGAACTTCTCCCGCAGGGACTTCAGATATTCCATGGAATCGCCGGAGACCACCCGCGCCCGGTCCGCCAGCTCCGTCGCCTTCAGGTTTTCCTTGATGAGCTTCACCGCGTCCGCCCGCCGGTCCACAAACACGGCGGAGGCGGCCCCCCGGCTCAGGCACTCGATGCCCAGCTGGCCCGTGCCGGCGAACAGGTCCAGGACCCGGCGGCCCTCGATATCGAACTGCAGGGCACTGAACATGCCCTCCTTGACCCGGTCGGTGGTGGGGCGTGTCTCCATCCCCTCCAGCTCCTTGAGCCTGCGGCCCCGGGCAGAGCCTGTGATCACGCGCATGGCGGTCTCTCCTTTTTCTGATGTCGGTTCTGTAAAAAGCCGGAGGCCAGATACAGCGCCAGCCCCGTCCAGACGAAGCCGAACAGGATGGCGTGGGTGGCTGTGAATGCCTCTCCATACAGAATGGAGAGCAGCAGCTGGATGGTGGGGTTCACATACATCAAAATGCCGTTCAGCGTCATGGGTGTGTGCTTGATGCCCGTGGAAAAGCACAGCAGCGGCACCGTGGTCACAACGCCCGCCGCCGGAAGCAGCAGCCACTGCCGGCCGTGGAGCACCCCCGCCGCGCCGGCGCCCTGTCCCTCTTTCCAGAGGATCATCAGCAAAGCCGGCAGGACCAGGATCATCGTCTCCGTAAGCGAGGCGGTCAGCGCATCGGCCTTCACAGTCTTTTTGATGGCGCCGTACACGGCAAAGCTGCCGCCGATGACCAGCGCCATCCAGGGAAACTGCCGGTAACGGACCACCGTGATGATCAGTCCCGTCAGGGCGATGCCCACTGCCAGCCATTGCAGGCGTGTCAGCCGCTCCCGGAAGACCAGCGTCCCCAGCAGGATGCTGAGGATGGGATTCATATAATACGCCAGGCTGGCGTCCAGCATGTGGCCGTTATTCACCGCCCAGATGTATACACCCCAGTTGACACAGATGAAAACGCCTGCCAGGGCCAGCCGTCCCAGCTCCTGCCTATCCCCCATGACCGCCCGGACACTGGAATAGCCGCCCCGGACCGCCAGCGCCGCGGCGGCGAGCCCCGCCGCCCAAACGATCCGGTACGCCAGCACGCAGAAGGAGTCCACGCCGCCCAGCAGCTTCCAGAAGGCGGGCAGAAGTCCCCACATGATATAGCAGGCCAGCACCATCAGCGGTCCCCGTTTTGCCATTGCGCGGCTCCCCCCCTCTTCAAACATGCTTTTCGTCTATTTTACGGCAGATCTTTCTGTTTTTCAATAGTCTCCCCCAGGGAATGAACTTCTTTTTGGGACTTGTGCTTTACAGAAGAATCGTATATAATAAAGCTCTAAAAATACGGATACCAGGAAGCGCGGCCTTGCCGCCTTCTGTCAATACCGGAAAGAAAGGACGTTCTCATGATTCAATTCAAGTCTGATCAGGGTGAGATCTCCGTCAGCAGCGCCGTGTTCTCCAACATCACCGGCATGGCCGCCACCAACTGCTTCGGCGTCAAGGGCATGGCCTACCGTTCCATGACCGACGGCCTGGTCCACCTGCTGCGCCGGGAGGCCATGAGCAAGGGCGTCAGCATCACGTATCACGATGACAACTCCATCTCCATCGAGCTCCACATCATCGTGGAGAACGGCGTCAATCTCCCCGCAGTGTGCCGCTCCATCATGAACGAGGTGCGCTACGTGGTGACCAAGAATACCGGCGTCAGCGTCACAGCCGTGGACGTGTGCGTCGATTCCATGACTCTGTAACGGAGGAGCAGAACAAATGAACGAACTGATCACCGGCGCCCTGTTCAAGCAGATGATCCTGCACGGCGCCGCCGCCATCACTGCCCAGAAGCAGGCCATCAATGACCTGAATGTGTTCCCCGTCCCCGACGGCGACACGGGCACCAACATGTCCATGACCATCGGCACCGCCGCCGCGGAGCTGCGCAAGACCGCTCCCGCCACGGTGGAACAGGCCGCCTCCATCACCGCCTCCGCCCTGCTGCGGGGCGCCCGGGGCAACTCCGGCGTCATCCTCTCCCTGCTGTTCCGGGGCCTGTCCAAGGGCCTGAAGGGCCGGGAGACCGCCGACGCGGCCACCTTTGCCGCCGCCATGCAGGAGGGCGTCTCCTCCGCCTATAAGGCCGTCATGAAGCCCGCCGAGGGCACGGTGCTGACTGTCTCGCGCCTTGCCGCCAAGCGGGCCGTGGACGTGGCCGCCGAGGGCGAGACCGATTTGGAAAAGGTTCTGGAAGAGGCCCTGAAGGAGGGCTATGACGCCCTGGCCCAGACCACGGATATGAACCCCGTCCTGAAGAAGGCCGGCGTTGTGGACGCCGGCGGCAAGGGCTACCTCCTGATCCTGGAGGGCATGCTGGCCGAGATGCGGGGCGAGCCGGTCCCGGAGATCACGGAGGACACCCCCGCCCAGGAGAAGGCTGATTTCGCCGCTCTCTCTGCCGAGGAGATCACCTTCACCTTCGACACTGTGTTTATCGTGCGCAAGACCGTGAACAAGCCGCTGGAGCCCTTCCGGGCTTATCTCAGCAGCATCGGCGACAGCCTGGTCATCGGCGAGGACGACGAGGCGTTTAAGGTCCACGTCCATACCGACATCCCCGGCGCCGCCCTGACGGAGGCCCAGAAGTACGGCACCCTGGAGCTGGCCAAGATTGAGAACATGCGCACCCAGGCGGAGGACCTGGCCGCAGGCCGGGAGGCCCAGAGCACCGACGACCTGGAAGCAGTGGAGGAGGAACTGGAGCACGCCGAGGCCGGGGAGGCCTCCGGCCACACGGTGGCCGCGCCGGAGAAGAAGTACGGTTTCCTGGCGGTCTGCGCCGGCGACGGCCTGGCCGCGGTGTTCCGCGACCTGGGGGCTGACGGCGTGGTGTCCGGCGGACAGACCATGAACCCCTCCACCGAGAGCATCTTGGAGGGTGTGGACAAGATCCCCGCCGAGACGGTGTTCGTCCTGCCCAACAACGGCAACATCATCATGGCCGCCCAGCAGTGCGGCGCCCTGACGGAGAAAAACGTGGTGGTCATCCCCACCAAAACCGTTCCCCAGGGCATCACCGCCATGATGAACGTGGACTTTGAAGCCCCGGACGCCCAGTCCATCACCGACGCCATGACAGAGGCCCTGTCCACCGTCACCACCGCCCAGATCACCTATGCCGCCCGGAACTCCGATTTCGACGGCTTCGACATCAAAGAGGGCGACTACCTGGCGCTGGAGGAGGGCAAGCTCTTCGGCACCGACAGCTCCCTGGACACGCTGCTGAACAAGCTGGCGGAGGACGCCGTGGAAAAGGACGCCTCCTTCATCTCCCTGTATTTCGGCGAGGATGTGTCCGAGGAGGACGCCCAGAAGGCCGGCCAGGTGTTCGAGGCCGCCTGCCCTGACGCGGAGGTGGTGATCCTCTCCGGCGGTCAGCCTGTTTACTATTATATCATCTCTATGGAATAAGCCAAATCACAAGGCCCGGACCTTCTGGTCCGGGCCTTATCTCTTTATTTCGTGTACCAGATCAGCATACTGAGCCAAACATCTTCTTCGCCGGGATTGCGGTAGCTGTGTGGCTGGTCCGCCGGAAACCGCAGGGAATCCCCCGTTTCCAGGGCATACCGCTCCTCCCCCACGCCGATCTCCGCCTGGCCGGAGAACACCGTCACATATTCCTCGGACCCCGGCAGATGGGACTGCGCCTCTAAAAAACCTCCCCCATGGATCTGGATGCGGTAAGTCTCAAAGGACTTTTTCTCATCAAATGTGAACGTCGGGTAGTTCAAATAGCGGCCGCCGTCCTCCTCTATGGGGTGTACATCCCCGCCCCGCACGATCGTGGGCTGCTCTCTGGGCTGGTCCACCAGAGAGGTAAAGGAGACCTTGTAGCCGTTGGCAATCTTCCACAGCACAGAGATGGTGGGATTCACATCCCCCTTCTCGATCTGGGCCAACATACTGCGAGAAACACCTGTTACCGCCGCCGCCGCGTCCAGCGTCAGCTTTTTCTGCTCTCGGAGCCGCTTGACATTTTCCGCGACTGTCAAATTGATATCCATAAAAATTTCACCTTCGCCATTGACACTATATCAGATTTATAGTATATTATAATGGAAATCCGGTATATTGGATTTTTAATCCTCTATATGATACATCAGAACAACTGAAAGGTCAAGGCATTTTCCACCTGCCATAAGCCAGCGGCGTATCTGCTGTATCGAATACACAATACAAGGAGCGATTTGTATGACGTACACACTGGAAAAGGTACAGGCCTGGGAATTGGACACCTGTATGGGGATCATCGATGCGGGCAAGGCATTCCAGCGGGAACAGGGCTTCACCCAGTGGACCGACGACTACCCCAACCGGGACACCCTGCGGGGGGACATCCGGGACGGGACGGGCTATGTCCTGAAGGCAGACGGCCGCGTTGCCGGATATATGTGCATCGACTTTGGCGGCGAACCTGCCTACGACAAAATCGATGGCCAGTGGGCGTCTGACGAGCCTTACGCTGTGGTCCACCGTCTGGCTTTTGACGCCGCGTACCGCGGCAAAGGGCTGGCGGACACCACCTTCCGGCTCATCGAGGAGCTGTGCCTTGCAAAGGACATCCACTGTATCCGGGTGGACACCGACTTCCCTAATAAGCGGATGCAGCACGTACTGACGAAAAACGGTTTCGTGAACCGGGGCGTCATCATCTTTCAGGGCAGCGGAAAGCTGGCCTACGACAAGTCCCTGTAAATTCTAAAAAGAGCGTGTCCAGGATCTCCCGGGCACGCTCTTTTGGTTTCGTCCAAAAGGCTTACAGCGCCGCCATCTCGGCGTTGACACTCTCCTCACAGGCCCGCTGTGCCAGGATGGTCTTTTCCATCAGCTCCTCCAGCGTCCAGCCCAGGCGCTCCGCGCCCTCTCGGATCACGTCTCGGGAACAGCCGGCGGCAAACTTCTTGTCCTTGAATTTCTTCTTCAGAGAGCTGACCTCCATGTCCTGACAGCTCTTGCTGGGCCGCATCCGTGCCGCCGCGCCGATGAGGCCCGTCAGCTCGTCCGCCGCGAAGAGGACCTTTTCCATCTCGTGGGTGGGTTCCACATCACAGCAGATCCCATAGCCGTGGGAGCAGACGGCGTGGATCAGCTCGTCGCTGCATCCGATCTCCGCCAGCAGTTCCGGCGCTTTTTTGCAGTGCTGCTCCGGCCACTTCTCAAAGTCCACGTCGTGGAGCAGGCCCACCGTGGCCCAGAAGTCCGCGTCCTCGCCGTAGCCCAGCTCGTTCGCATACCAGCGCATGGTGCCCTCCACCGTCAGGGCGTGCTGGATATGGAAGGGCTCTCCGTTGTATTTCCGCAGCAACGCCAGGGCCGCCGCTCTGTCAGGACATGCTTTCATGGAAATCTCTCCTTTGTATCAAATTTCTGTCAGTATACGCTTCTCTTTCCCGTTTTGCAACGCCTGCATCTCACTGGGGTCCGGGTCTCCGTCCAGCGTGACGAAGTAATCGTAATAGGGCAGCAGAAATGTAAAGCCCGTCTTCAGCCGTTCCACGATCTCCCGGCTGAACAACTCGTCCGTCAGCTTGTCCTCATGGAGGATGGAAAAGCTTTTCATTTTATACCAGGGCTCCAGGACCGCCGAGGGCGCCTGGCTGCGGGGGCGCTTGTACTCCTGGGCCGCCAATGTAAACTCCGTCTGCCCCGCCAGCTTCCGCATCAGTTTTTCCATGGTCTCCGGGTCCCGGTCGATGCGGGCGCGGAGCTTCGCCATGGTCAGCGGCTTGGGCATATAGTAGCCCATGCCGCAGGTCCACCCCTCCGGCATCAGTTCAAACCAGAAGGTGGGATGGGCCGTCCACTGCTCCGAGGGCTGCTCCACGGAAAACCACAGGCTCTCCTTATACGGCCCCCGGCCATGGAGCCGCCGGGCGTCCCGGTAGATGCGTGTCACCTTGCGGATCAGGCCATAGTCCGGGCGCTTTTCCTGGATAAAATCGTAGATCTCGTCTCCCAGCTCCCGCATGGGGCCATAAAACTGTGTGAGATAGGTGTTCTTATGGGCTTCGAACCAGGTCCGCTCGTTGTTGAAGCGGATGCCCCACATGAAGTCCACGGTCGC
>JAETOQ010000155.1 GCA_021771635.1 Oscillospiraceae bacterium
ATTCACGCAGGCAGTGGTCAGCGGCCTCACCGCCCGTCAGCTGGCCAGGGTCATGCGCCCCCACCCCACCTTCGACGAGGCTGTTGCGGGCGCGGTGGAGGACCTGCTGGAGAAGCTGGAGCGGTGAAGACGGCAATATCAATCTGAACAGCGGAAACTCCTCGCGGAGCTCCTTCTCTCCAGAGCGTTTGGCTCCGGCACCCAGAAGATGGCGGATAAGAACCTTGCCAGCGCGCCGCTGCCGAACGCAGGCGTCCATGTGGCCGCCTGCGTCAGCAACCCTGTTCCCCTCCAAAAGCTGGCTGCGGACAAGGAGGGACTCAGCCAGGCGGTAAGGAGTTCATATTCCCTGTGTACAGAAGCGCGGAGAAAAAATAAGCGGGCGGCTGCCGTATGGCGGCCGCCCCTCCAGTTCTACCGCACGTCCCGGTATTGGCGTGAGATCTCGTCGATATCCGCCCCGGACCGATACAGGCAACGGAGGTAAAACATCCGCCAAATGGTCAACAGAGGGATAGCCCCTCCGGTATGGACACCCGGCAGAGCGAACCGGATTTTAACCTGCTGCGGGTCAGGGACGCCCCTTCTTCTCCGGGAACGGCCCGGAGCCGGAGGTATGAAACCGCAGCACAGCAGGCAGTGGATGATACACAGCCTTTCAAAGCGGATGTACCGCAGCAGGCGGATATTTCCATACCGGAACATTTGGAAAGCAGGGATATGGACCATGAGCTGGCACGGGCACCTGAAACACAGAACCATTTGGAACCGGGAACTTCTGCACCGGAACCGTGCCGGAGGGATTTCAGATATGTGGATTCCCGGCGTGAGGATTCTGACAGCGGCAATTCTGATATAGGGCACTCCACGCAGGGAGAATCCAGCCAGACAGAACGCCGTTCCCGGATGCACCAGCACGGCAACAAATACCAGCAGCGTTTCCAGGAGGCGGCAAAAGCCGAGGAACCAAAGGAGAAACCACCGGAGGCAGCCGAAGGAGAACCAAAACGGCCTTCCAAGCTGGAATTTACCGCTGACGAACTCCCACCAGAGGCAAAAGATACAAAGCTAACCAAAGCCCGGAGGAAAGCGGAACGGACAGCGGAAAAACTGGAGCAGGCGGAAAACCGTCTGCCTGCCCGCCGTAAGCTGCGGATAGAAACATCTTCTGATCCTGATACGGGTAAGGCCAAAAAACGCCTGAAATTTGAAAAGGAGGTGAAATCCCAGCGGGCCCATGTAAAGGGTTCTGCTCCGATGCGCCCGGTAAAGGCCGGCGCAAATATGGCGGTTGGCTACGCCCACAAAAAATCTACCAGGCGGAAAATGAAAATGTCGGCATTAAAGCGGCCCACCGCACCGAGCTTGTAAGCGAGTCGGGGCTGCGTATGGCATATCACAGGCATAAGACCGCACCATACTGCAGGGTGGCAAAATTACAGCAGAAATCAGCCAGGGCCAATGCCCGGCTTGCCTACCGGCAGGCATTACAGGACAACCCGGAGCTGAAGAAAAATCTTCTTTCCCGGATGTGGCAG
>JAETOQ010000054.1 GCA_021771635.1 Oscillospiraceae bacterium
ATTTTGAAAAGCAGCTTACCCTTCACAACCGCCGCTCCAACTACTTCCCCATGAGGCCCCTCAACTGGTTATCTCCCATAGAGCTTGCTGTCCAATATGTTTGACAATCCTACAAAGTTTCAAAATCCCGCCCATTCTTATCAAAAACGGCCAGTTTCTTTATATGCGCGGCTTTCTGTGGATGCGAAAAGCGTTCCGCTATTTCCAGAGCTTTCGTGCTTTTGCGTCCTCCGCCATGCATTTCTCCCGCAGCGCCTCCAGCTCCGCCGTATGGTCTGCGGCGGGGTCATCATACTTCAGTGTTCTCGCCACCGAAAAGGTAAAGCCCGCCTGCCCATACTGCTTCCACAGGTCCAGCAGATGGCGGTTGGGGTGATAGCCGGACTCCAGCTTCATGCGAATGCTGTTAAAGCCCGCGGGGATGTCCTGCGAGATCCCTAAAAATGTCTCTCCGGTGGCCTCGCAGCGCAGGGCGATGACGCCCATCTCCGGGCGCCGCTCCCGGTATGCCGCCAGGAGTTCCTTTTTCCGTTGTCTATCCATGATCGTCTCACCTCAGCGTGATTGTACAGGTATTTGGCCTCAAAAGCAATCAACGCTTCGTTGACTTTTTGAAAAAAAGATTTCCTTTTGCGCGGTATTGTGGTATATCAATAGTGAAGTGCTTATCTGAAAGGGAGGGATCCTTCCCCATGGCTCTTACCCCTGGGATCATCGCGTTTATCTTTCTCACCCAGTGCCTGGCCTACACGGTCAAGGGGCTGATCGGCTTTGGCAATCCGCTGATCTCCGCGCCGGTCCTGTCCATGCGGCTGGACAATGTCGTCATCACGCCTGGCACGCTGCTGCTGGACTGCCCGGTCAATGGGTACATCACCTGGAAAAATCGGCACAGCTTCCAATGGCGCCGCATTCTGCCGCTGCTGCTGGCAAATCTGTGCGGCGTTATCCCCGGCACGCTGCTGCTGCGCTTCTCTCTGCCCTGGCTCATCAAGACAGTGCTGGGGATCGTGGTGGTCTTTCTGGGGCTGGAAATGGCCACCCGGGACCTCCGTCCGGTCCATGCGGGGCAGGATCTCCCCTGGCTCCGGCTGGTGGTGTCCTTTTTCTCCGGTGTCTGCGCCGGGCTGTTCGGCATCAATATGTTCATCGTGGCCTATTTGCAGCGGACCGCCAGGGATTACAGCGAGTTCAAGGGCAGCATGTGCTTCCTCTTTCTGGGGGAGAACCTGTTCCGGCTGTGTACTTACGCCATCAATGGCCTGCTGACACGGGAGGTGCTGTTTTTCGGCCTCGTGTCCGTCCCCGCCGCCATTCTCTCCATGCTTTTGAGCAATTGGCTGGCCCCCCGGCTGGACGAGCAAAAGCTGCAAAAGGGCGCCATCGTGCTGTTCATTCTGGGCGGCGTCAGCATCATTGTGAAATCCCTGCTGTTCCACACTTGATACTAGGAGGAAACACATATGAAAGAGCATTATCAGGGCCTGGGCCATGTGGCCGTCTACACCGGAGACATGGACGCCAGCATCGCGTTCTATGAGAAGATCGGCGGCACGCTGTCCCGGCAGGCGTCCCTCTCCACGCCGGAGGGGGAGAAGAAGCTGGCGCTGGTGTCCTTTGGCGGCATCACGCTGGAATTGATCCAATCTCCCACACCCATGCCCATGGTGGAGGGCAACGTCCCCCATTTCGCCATCTATGTGGACGACATCGACCAGACCGCCGCGGCCATCAGAGCCGCCGGGGTGGACACCTTCATGACGCCGGAGAAAAATGTGCTGCCGGAGCTGTTCGGCGGGCTGGAGAACTGGTTCTTCACCGGCCCCTCCGGCGAGCAGATCGAGCTTTTGAAAATGCTGTGAACCAAAACGAGACGCCTAACGGCGTCTCGTTTTTCAATCCTCAATATACTCCCGCACGCGGTAAATGGCGCCGATCTCCTCCTCGCAGATCCTTCGGCAGGCTTCGATCTCCTCCTTAGGGATCGTGTCCACCACCGTCATCATCACCTTGGGCACGTATTTTTGAATTTCTTTCGCAAAGTCCTTCATGGCCTGATGGGCCTCAGCCTGCGCCGGATGGCACAATGCGTTGTACTTTTCCGCCGTGTCGGTGTTCAGGGAGATGGACACCATGTCGAACCGGCCCGCGAAGTCCGGGCAGATGTCCCGGCCGTGGATGAGACTGCCTGTGCCGTTGGTATCCATACGGGTAAATATTTTCCTGCCGTGGGCTTTCAGCTGGTCGATGACCCAGCAGATATCATCGATGCGGTAACTGGGCTCGCCGAAGCCCACGAACACCAGCTGCTGGTACTTGCTCAGATCCCAGCTTTCGATGGAGGCCAGCATTTCCTCCTTGGTCGGCTCCCGCTCCAGCCAGAGGTTGTGGGTGTAGATGCTGCCCTCGTGCCCATTGTGCCGCAGGCAGAATTCGCAGTTGAAATTACAGCGGTTGGTGGGATTCACATACAGGTTGCCGCCGTATTCATAGGTGATGGTAAAGCCTTTTTTCATATTATTCCTCCAGTCTGAATAAGCGCTTCCCGTTTTCCCAGGTGATGTCCGTCATCTCCTCCGGCGTCACGCCTTTCCACTCCGCAAGTTTCCCGATGACGTAGGGCAGATACCGGCTGTCGTTCCGCTTGCCCCGGAAGGGCACCGGCGTCAGGTAGGGGGAATCCGTCTCCACCACGATGCGGTCCAGCGGCGTGACAGCCGCCACCTCCGGCGCCCGCTTGGCGTTTTTATAGGTGATGGGGCCGTCAAAACCCAGATACCATCCCCGCTTCAGCAGCTCCGCCGCCATCTCGGGACTGCCGGAAAAGCAGTGGAACACGCCCCGGACCTCCGGATACTCCAAAACGATGGCCAGACTGTCTCCGTGGGCCTCCCGGTCATGGACGATCACCGGCAGGTCCAGCTCCGCCGCCAGCTCCATCTGACGGCGGAAGACCATCTGCTGAAATTCCCTCGGCGGGTTTTCCGCCCAGTAATAGTCCAGGCCGATCTCCCCGATAGCCACCACCTTTTCGTGGCGGCACAGCGCCCGGACGGCGGCAAAGTCCTCTTCACCGCACCCGGCGCAGTCCTCGGGGTGGATGCCCACGGCGGCATAGATGTGGGGATACTTCTCCGCCAGGGCCACCGCGGTCCGGGAGCTCTCCACATCACAGCCGGGATTCACCGCCAGGGCCACGCCGGCGGCCGGAAGATTGGAGAGCACCTCGTCCCGGTCGGCGTTGAAGGCCCCGGAATCATAGTGGGCATGGGTATCGAACAGGGGCATACTGTCACCTCGTATTGTTTCTGGTATGGTTATAATACCATAGTTTTTCCAAATAGAAAGGGCCAGAACGGAAATTTTCCATGTATCCACGCCGGACATAAGAAAAAGGACATCCCTCCGGATGTCCTCTCTTTACCGTATCAGCACGATCAGCCGATCTTGTTCAGCTTCAGTGTCATGGCGCTCTTTCTGTGAGCAGCCGTGTTCTTGTGCAGAACGCCCTTGGCAACAGCCTGATCGACTTTCTTCACTGCAACCTTGTAAGCGCCATCGGCCTCGGTGCGATTGCCTTCTGCGGCAGCAACCTCGAACTTCTTGATGGCGGTCTTCAGCTCGGATTTCGCGGCCTTGTTGCGTGCGTTTCTCATTTTCCACCGTGCAGAATGATATTTTAGCAGGGAACTTCCCAAAAAGCAAGAGTTTTTTTACAATTTCTGTTCTTTTTTTGTATATTGTATTCTCCGCCGCAAAACCTAGGCGCAGGACCACAAGATTTTGTGTTGGGAGGAGACCATTTTGTTTGCAAAACGCACGGACCTGGCCCTGGAGGCCCGGGAATTATGGCAGGAGTCCGCGGAAAAGACCACCCGTCTGGCGGGCGTCAAGGCCGCGAAGCAGAAGCAGGAGGGCTATCCCGTGACCAGGGTGGACATTCTGGACCAGCGGGGGGAGGAGGCCCTGGGCAAGCCCCGGGGCAGCTACCTCACCATTGACCTCACCACCTTCTGGCAGCGGAAGGCGGACTTTTTCGAACGGGCCGTCCGGGCCGTGGGAAGCCAGCTGAAGCCCCTGCTGCCGGCGGAGGGACCGGCTCTGGTCATCGGCCTGGGCAACGCCGCCATGACGCCGGACGCGGTGGGCCCGCTGGCGGTGGACAGCGTTCTGGTCACCCGCCACCTGATCTCCGCCATGCCCAAGCACTTTGCCGGGTTCCGGCCCGTGGCGGTGTTCCGCACAGGCGTGCTGGGCACCACCGGCGTGGAGTCCGCCGAGGCGGTGCGGGGCCTGGTGGCGGAGATCCAGCCCGCCCTGGTCATCGCCATCGACGCTCTGGCCTCCCGGCGGGTGGGCCGGGTGTGCACCACCGTGCAGCTCTCGGACACCGGCATCATCCCCGGTTCTGGCGTGGGGAACCACCGGGCGGCGCTGAATCAGGAAACACTGGGGGTGCCGGTGTTCGCCGTCGGCATTCCCACAGTGGTGGATGCCGCCACGCTGGCGGCGGACCTGCTGGAGGAGTCCGGCATCACGGAATTCGATGAAAAGCGCCTGCACGGCCGGAAACAGCCCCTGATGGTGACGCCCCGGGACATCGACCAGCAGGTGCGGGACCTTGCCAAGGTGGTGGGGTATGGGATCAACTGGGCCTTGCAGGACTTGGAGATCGACGAGATGAACGCACTGTTGTCGTGACGGGGGCGGAGAGACGCCGCCTGACGGCGGCGGGGGAGGCCCGGCCCTCGGGCCGGGAATGGTTTTTTTCGCCTGCGGGCGGGACGGGGGATGTGCCGCTTTGCGGCACGGAAATGCTTCACCGTTGCGGCGATACGATTCCCGGCCCCCGCCAGGGGCCGTCAATCGTGCCGCTTCCTCGAAACGGGCTCGCTTCATCCGCCACTGGCGGCGCTTCGCCCATTTCCCCCATTTTCTTTTCCCGCAGGAAAAGAAAACGGGCCGTGCACGGTCCAAAAGAAAAGTGCTCTTGTGTCCAACTTTGTCCCATCGGGACAAAGTTGGACGGACGGGAGTCGAGCGAGTCGGTGCCCCCGATATTTTGTAAGTCTTCTGCCGGGTGCGCTATACTGGGTACGAGGGTAGAAATGCACCGCCGCAGTTGATGGCGTGGGTGCAAGGTTGGGGTGGTCACCGCAAGGCTTTCAGCAACAAGCCCCGCTGCCGCTGCCCCGGCGCTCCAGGCCAGCGGCAGCGAAAAGGAACGCTGGTCCTTTCAGTCTTTGCCCGACCTCGCAACTCCGATTCGCGTGGCTGAAATCTTAAAAATTCAGCAAGACCGGGCCCGCGCCCAACGCAGAGTCTGACAACGACCACCATGGTCTCTTTCTGGGACCCCCGTATTTTAAGCAAATAAGGCGCAACGCGCCGTTTTGCGCCTTAGCGATTTTCTTTTGACCGGGCGCGGCCGCCAAGGTGAGCCGCGTAGCGGCGAGAAGGCCCTCTGGAGGGTTTTCTTTTGGCAAGACAAAAGAAAATGGGGGCGCATTCCCGCCTGGACAGGCCCCTGGCGGGAGCCAAATCCCCTGGGGTGGCCGGCCGCAATACGCTATTTCTCCGCTTCATCTTCCGCCAGACTGCTCAATGCCGCGTAAACCGCCGCGATCACAAAGGCGGAAAAGGTGCAGTCTGTCCCGCGAATCGCCTCTTCCACGGCTTTAACCATATCCTCGGGAAAGCGTATGGATTTATTGGTCGTACACGGTTGTTTGGGAATATGGAATCTCCATGAATTTTGAAACTTCATAGTTACATCAGCCATATAATCACCTCGCCCATATTTTAAGGGAAATACCCTTAAAAGTCAATAAGGGAAATACCCTTAATGTAATATTAGAAATGAGGTGATTATTATGTTTCTTCATATGCGTACACTTCGTGAGGATAAAGACCTCTCACAGAAACAGATGGCAGATTTTCTACAAATCCACCAAACAACTTATTCAGACTATGAACTTGGAAATATCAATATCCCAGTGGATGTACTCAAGCAATTAGCTAATTTCTACCATACCAGCATTGACTATCTGGTTGATTATACAGACAATCCGACTCCTTATCCTTAGCGCTGATCAATAGACAAAAGAAGTGGCCGCCCAATGAGGGCGGTCACTTCTTACATATCCAGTTCCAGCGCCACGGGGCAGTGGTCGCTGCCCATGACATCGCTCAAAATATCCGCGCTTTTGATCCTCTCCCGCAGCCGCTCCGAGACGATGAAATAGTCGATCCGCCATCCGGCGTTGTTCTTCCGGGCGTTGAAGCGGTAGCTCCACCAGGAATAGGCCCCGGTCCTATCCGGGTGCAATGCCCGAAAGGTGTCCACAAATCCGCTGGCCAGCAGCTCGGTCATCTTCGCCCGCTCCTCATCGGAAAAGCCGGGGTTCATCCGGTTGCTCTTGGGATTTTTGATGTCGATCTCCTCGTGGGCCACATTCAGGTCACCGCAGTAGACCACCGGCTTTTTCCCGTCCAGCTCTTTGAGATACGCCCGGATATCGTCCTCCCAGATCATGCGGTAGGGCAGGCGGGCCAGCTGGTCCTTGGAGTTGGGGGTATAGCAGCAGACCAGATAGAACTCCTCGTACTCCGCCGTGATGACGCGCCCCTCATGGCGGTGCTCGTCCACGCCAAAATCATATGTCACGCTCAGCGGCTCCCGCCGGGTAAAAACGGCGGTGCCGGAATAGCCCGCCTTGTCGGCGCTGTTCCAGAAGCGGGTGTAGCCCGGCAGGTCGAATTCCGCCTGCTCCGGGCGCATTTTCGTCTCCTGCAGGCAGATCACGTCCGCGTCCGCCGCAGCGCAGAAATCCAGAAAGCCCTTGCCCAGACAGGCCCGCAGACCGTTGACGTTCCAGGATACCAGTTTCATTGCAAAGATCCTCCGAAGTATGTGGTTTTTCCACATTGTATCCGATTCCGCGCGAAAAAACAATTGCCCTTCCCATATAAATAGAGTAAAGTATTCTCAACGATGAATAAAGGGTGTTTTCATGGATAAAAATTCTTCCAACAGCGGCATGCGGAATATGACCGAGGGCAGTCCCGCCGGACATATCTTTTATTTTGCCCTGCCCCTGCTGGCGGGCAGCTTCCTTCAGCAGCTCTATAATATGGTGGACAGCTGGGTGGTGGGCCAATACGTGGGCGACGCCGCCCTGGCCGCTGTGGGCGTGGGATTTCCGGTGATCTTCATGTTCTCGTCCCTCTTTATGGGCCTCTCCAACGGCGGGACGGTGGTCATCGCCCAGTTCTACGGCGCCGGGAAGCTGGACCGGGTGCGGGACGCGGTGGATACGATCTACACCGCCTTTGTCTTTTCCGCCCTCCCCGTGACGCTGCTGGCGGTGGCGGCGGTGAAGCCGACCCTGTCCCTCCTCCGGGTGGAGAGCGGGGCCTATCACGAGGCCTGGCTCTATCTGATCGTGGTGTGCGCGGGCCTCATCGGCACCATCGGCTACAATCTGAACGCCGGCATTTTAGGCGGATTGGGCAACAGCCAGACAACGCTGCTGTTCCTGGCCATCGCGGCGGGGATGAACATCGCCCTGGACCTGATCCTGGTGCTGGCCTGCGGCATGGGGGTGCTGGGCGTAGCCCTTGGCACCATCATCTCCCAGGCGTTCTCCTGGCTCTTCGGCCTGTTCTATATCAACCGCCGGTATCCTGAGATCGCCATCCGGCCCTTCTGCCGCCGGTTCGACAGGCACCTGTTCCGGCAGATCATGGGCATCGGCCTGCCGGCGGGCATCCAGATGTCCCTGGTGGCTGTGGGCGCCATGGCGGTCATGAGCAAGATCAACTCCTACGGCAAGGAGTTTACCGCCGCCTATAACGTGGGCTCCAAACTGGACCAGCTGGCGTTCCTGCCGGTCCAGAGCCTCAGCAATGCCGTCACCGCCTTCGTGGGGCAGAACATCGGCGCCAGACGGCTGGACCGGGCCCGGCAGGGCATCCGGATCACCGTGCTCTCCGCCGTGGCCTGGTCCGCGGTCATGCTGGTGCTGATCCCCCTGGGGCCCACCCTGGTGGGGCTTTTCTCCAGCACCCCCGCGGTCATCGAGGCCGGCGCGGTCTACCTGAGGTGCATCATGCCCTTCTATGTCCTGTTCTCCGTCATGTTCTGCCTGAACAACGCCATGCGGGGCGCGGGGGACAGCCTGTTCCCCATGGTGGACGTCATCTTTTCCCTGATCCTGGTCCGTGTCCCGGCGGTGTACTGGTTTGCCGCCCACTACGGCCCGGACTATATGTACTACGGCGTGGGCGTCGGCTGGACACTGGGCTTCACGCTGTCGGTGCTCTACTACTTCTCCGGCCGCTGGAAGCACCGGGGGAGCCTGGCGGATCCCTGATTTCCTTTCGCACCACTTCAGCATGAGCGCCATTTTCTGCAAAACCGCCTGTGGTTCAGAGCGGGGAAAATGACCGCTGTTTTTGCTTTTCTCCCATTCCTTTTTATCCCGAATGCTTGTTTTTTCAAATACTTGCCATTATAATAATGTCTACTGAATAAACTACAAAGCGGTTTATTCGCGCGGCGGCAGCCGCGCAATTCCATAAATACGGCTCAAAGAGGCCGCTTTTATGGAATTCAGCCATTGTTACAATGCGTATTTCCACCGGTAGCGCTGCGGCGCTACCGGTGGAAGGTGCAAGGTTTTTAGACCATTCAGCTCAAAAACCTTGCACTCGAACAAAGCCAACTGGCCTTGAAGGCCTTGGCTTTCAAGGCTTTCGGCTTTGTTCAGTACGCATTATAATAGATAGGCGCGAGCAAATACCGGCGCTCTTTCATTCGGACGCGCCGTGATAAAGGAGAAGTTCCCATGGAACAGAAGAAGTTTTATATCACTACACCCATCTACTACCCCTCGGACAAGCTCCACATCGGTCACACCTACTGCACGGTGGCGACGGACGCCATGGCCCGCTACAAGCGGCTGACCGGATGCGATGTCATGTTCCTCACCGGCACCGATGAGCACGGCCAGAAGATCGAAGACAAGGCCAAGGAGGCGGGTGTCACCCCCCAGGAGTTCGTGGACAGGATCGTGGACGGCGAGGGCGGCATCCGGGACCTGTGGAAGCTGATGAACATCTCCAACGACCGCTTCATCCGCACCACGGATGACTACCACGTCGCCGCTATCCAAAAGATCTTCAAGAAGATGCACGACAACGGCGACATCTACAAGGGCACCTACAAGGGAAAGTACTGCAAGCCCTGCGAGTCCTTCTGGACCGAGAGCCAGCTGGTGGACGGCAAGTGCCCCGACTGCGGCCGGGAGGTGCAGGACGCGGAGGAGGAGGCCTATTTCTTCCGCCTGAGCAAGTACGCCGACCGCATCCGGGACCTGCTGGAGAACACGGACTTCCTTCAGCCCCGCAGCCGCGTCAACGAGATGGTGAAAAACTTCATCGATCCCGGCCTGGAGGACCTGTGTGTCTCCCGTACCAGCTTTACCTGGGGCGTGCCGGTGGACTTTGACCCGGGCCACGTGGTCTACGTGTGGGTGGACGCCCTGTTCAACTACACCACCGCTCTGGGCTTCCTGAACGACAAATACAACGACTACGATCATTACTGGCCCGCGGACTACCACTTCGTGGGCAAGGAGATCGTCCGGTTCCACTCCATCATCTGGCCCGCCATGCTGATGAGCATGGACATGCCCCTGCCCAAGCACGTGTTCGGCCACGGCTGGCTGCTGCTGGACGGCGGCAAGATGTCCAAGTCCAAGGGCAACGTGGTGGACCCCTATATCCTGGCCGAAAAATTCGGCGTGGACGCCCTGCGGTTCTTCCTCATGCGGACATTCCCCTTCGGCTCCGACGGCAACTTCTCCAACGAGCTGCTGATCCAGACCATCAACACGGATCTTGCCAACGACCTGGGCAACCTGGTGTCCCGCACCACCGCCATGGTGGGCAAATATTTCGGCGGCACCCTGCCGGCCGGCTGCGGCGCCACGGATGTGGAACGCGATATGGCTGCCACTGTAAGCGGCGGCGAGGCTAAGGGAATGCTGGTCGGCTTTGATGCCGCGGATGACCCCCGCTATTTCGATGTGGATCTGGTGAGCAAGGCCGCCGCCCTGCGGAATGCCTATGAAAACGACATGGAGACCTGCGCCCCCCACAACGCCCTGGCGGAGGTGTTCAAGGTCATCCAGCGGGCCAACAAGTATATCGACGAGACCGCTCCCTGGGCCTTGGCCAAAGACATGGAGGCCAACGGTGCCCGCCTGGCCCACGTCCTCTATAACCTGTTGGAAGCCACCCGCATCTGCGGCATCCTGCTGAGTCCCTTCATGCCCGAGAGCATGGACAAGCTCTTTGCCCAGATCGGCGTGGACGAGACCTGCAGGACCTGGGCGTCCGCAGCGGCGTGGGGCAGCCTGCCTGAGACCACCGCTGTCACCAAGGGCGAGAACCTGTTCCCCCGCATCGACATGGACAAGGCTTTGGAGGAACTGGAGCAGCTGGAGGCCGCCGCTAAAAAAGCCGCTCTGCCTGCTATTGAGATCGAGCCCCAGCTGGAGGAGCAGGTGGATTTCGACACCTTCTGCAAGTCCGACTTCCGGGCCGTGAAGGTCAAGGCCTGCGAGGCCGTGAAAAAGAGCGCCAAGCTGCTGAAGTTCACCCTGGATGACGGCACCGGCGTGGACCGCCAGATCCTGTCCGGTATCGCCAAGTGGTATCAGCCCGAGGAGCTGGTGGGCAAGACACTGGTGGCCATCGTGAATCTGCCGCCCCGGAAGATGATGGGCCACGAGAGCTGCGGCATGCTGATCTCCGCCGTCCACACCGAGAAGGGTGAGGAGTGCCTGCATCTGCTGATGGTGGATGACGCCATCCCCGCCGGTGCGAAGCTCTGCTGAATCAAGGAGAGGGGAACCGTTCTCAAACGGTTCCCCTTCTTTATCTTCCAACCGGACACAGGAGGGATCTTATGGACATCAAGCAGATCTCCTATTTCATGGCGGTGGCTCAGGAAGGCAGCTTTTCCCGGGCCGCTGAAAAAATCAATGTCTCCCAGCCCACGCTGTCCATCGCCGTTAAAAAGCTGGAAGAGGAGCTTGGCGCTCCGCTCTTTTATACCTTTGACCGCCGCCAGCGCCTGACAGACGAGGGTGCGCGCCTGCTGGAGGGCGCACGGCAGCTGATGGACGTCTATCAGAAAACCGTGGAGGATGTGAAGATTACCAATGAGCGCAGCTCCGGCAGCTTCACCCTGGGGCTTTCCCCGTTGTTCGGCACCTGCTTTTTCGGCGATCTGATCCCCAGCTTTTCCGCCGCTTACCCCAACATCAAGATTCACATGATCGAGGACGGCGCCTATAAGATCGATCAACGCATTCTCGACGGCAGCGTGGACATCGCCGTCACACTGAACACGGAACAGCTCTCCTCCTTTGCAAGCTGCCATTTTTCCACACAGCGGAATGTGGCGCTGCTGCACAAGAGCCACCCCCTCGCGGAAGCCGAAAGCATCACAGTCTCTCAGCTTCGGGATGAGCAGTTTGCCATCTTCAATGAGGACTTTATCCTTCACCGCCAGATCCTGTCCGCCTGCCGCGCTGCCGGATTCCGCCCCAAGGTCGCTCTGCTCAGCTCCCAGTGGGACTTTATGGTGGAGCTGGTGTCCCGCAACCGGGCTGTCTCCATCCTGCCCAAGCCGATGTTGGACAAGCATCCGGCTCCCAATGTCCGCTGTGTCCCCCTGACGGACAGCATGAAGTACTGGGACATCGTTTTGGCGTGGAACCGGCAAAAATATATGCCCCGGGCCTGCAGGCTGTTTCTGGACTATATTAAAAACAACCTGCCTGGAGACGATCTATAACTGTTGTGTTTTATCGTACTTATAGTTTTTTTTAATATAATCCATATATAAATATTATATTTTCAGATATCCTATACAAACATTTGCCCACAGAATCAGCACTTGTTTGCATTGAAACCCCAGTCCGCTGAATGCTATAATTTTTTCGGAAGAAAACCATGACAGCAGAACGACACTTTCACAGAATTTTGAACAGGGGGAACACCTTTATGAAATCCGCATTGATCACCGGCGCCGCCTCCGGCATCGGCAAGGCCTGCGCCCAGCGCATGGCGCAGGAGGGCTACGGCGTGGTCGTGGCAGATGTGAATATGGCCGCCGCGGAGGCCCTGGTAAAAGAACTGACCGACGAAGGGCTATCTGCCATCGCCGTCCGCATGGATGTTTCCGATGAACAGGAGGTGGAAGCCGGCTTCGACAAGATGGTGGAGACCTACGGCTCCTGTGATCTGGTGATGTCCAACGCCGGCGTCCAGATCGTCCATCCCTTTGACGAGTATCCCTTTGAGGACTGGAAAAAGATGATGGCCATCCACGCCGACGGCGCGTTCCTGGTGGCCCGGGCGGCCTTCCGCCGCATGAAGGCCAGCGGCAAGGGCGGCCGCATCGTGTTCACCGGTTCCGTCCAGTCCTTTGTGGGCTCCAAGCTGAAGGAGCCCTACAACTTCGCCAAGCACGGCGTGGCGGGCCTTGCCAAATCCATTGCCCGGGAGGGCGCGGACTACGGCATCTACACCTACACCATCTGCCCCAGTTTCATCAAGACCCCTTTGGTGGAAAAGCAGATCCCCGAGCAGGCCGCCTCTCTTGGCATCACCGAGGAGGAGGTCGTGAAAAACATCATGCTGCGGGACACGGTGGATGGCCAGTTCACCACCGTGGAGGACGTTGCCAACACGCTGGTGTTCCTCTCCAAGGACCAGGGTGCCCTCACCGGCCAGTCCCTGCGGCTGACCCACGGCTGGGCCATGATGTGAGGTCCGCCATGGAGAAGATCGCGGTATACGGCTCCGGCACCATCGGCTCCTGCGAGGCCACTCTCATCATCGGCCACGGCCTGCCCTGCGTGGTCATCGGCCACTCGGACCGGGGGCTGGAACGGTGCCGGAAAGCCATTGAGCAGAACTGGGATGACCTCATTGCCGAGGGCCTCGCCACGGAGAAAAATAAGCACGCGGCTATGGCGCTGCTGACCATTACCAACGCCCCCGCCGCTCTGTCAGACTGTACCTTCGTATTCGAGGCCGTGGCCGAGGGCACGGAGCAGAAGCAGGCGGTATACAGGGCCATCGAACAATACGCATCTCCCGACGCTGTCATTGCCTCCTGCACCTCCTCCATTGACGCGGAGGTGCTGGCGAAGCTGACCAGCCGCCCCGAACAGCTCCTGATCGCCCATCCCTTCCAGCCGGTGCACATGCTGCCCCTGGTGGAGGTCGTCCGCCATGAGCGGACCTCCGGCGAGACGCTCTCCCGGACGATGGCCCTGCTGGAGACGCTCCACCGTCAGGTGGTGGTGTTGAACCGCAGCGTGCCGGGCTTCCTGGTCAACCGCTTTGCCCAGGCCCTGTTCCGGGAGTCCATCTACCTCATCGAGCAGGGCGTCACCACCGCCGCGGATATCGACAAGGCGGTAAAGTACGCCATGGGGATGCGGTACGCCTCCATCGGCCTGCTGGAGTACTTTGACGCCGTGGGCTACGATTTGGAAAACACCATTGCCAAAAATGTCTACCCCGACCTGTGCGACGCCAAGGAGATCCAATCCCTGGTGGAGAGCGGCCTTGCCAGCGGAAAGACCGGCCAGGCGGCAGGGGAGGGGCTATACGACTGGTCCCAAAAGGACGCCGATGATTTCCGCCGCCGGAAACAGAGCCCTTACTTCAACGGCGTCAGGGAGTGGACCATGCCGGAGTGACGGCTTCCCTCCGGGCCAAAAATGGAACACAGCAGGAGCCGCGGGCGGCAAAACCGCCCGCGGCTCCTTTGAATTTCCTCACAGCCTGACGCCGTAGATCTCCGTATAGGTCAGCTTTCCATGGACACGCCCGGACCTCATCAGAGACACCCGATCCGCCCGCATGGAGGCCTCCCGGACCGTCAGGATGGGACGGGGCCCCCGCCATTGGCGCACCAGCGTCACATGGGGCTTCCAGGCCCGCTTTTCGATGGGGAAGCCCTGTGCCCGCAGGGCCGTTTGGACACGCAGCGCCAGCGCCTCCAGCCCCGGATCTTCCCGGACGCCGGTCCACCACAGGTCCCCGAAGTGCCCCAGGCCGCCCACTGTCAGGGAGACGGGGCCTCCGGTACAGGCCGCGTCCAGGGCCGCCTTCACACCCGCCAGATCCTCTGTCTCCCCGATGAAGGCCAGCGTCAGATGCAGATTCTCCGGGCGGGTAAACCGGCCGCTCCCCTGCCGCCTCAGTGTCTCCACGGCTTCCAGCAGGGCGGAGCGCACCGCCGGGGAGAATTGGATGGCCACGAACAGCCGCATGAATTTTGCCTCCTTTTTACCGCTTTTTGTTGTATTCCATCCTAACATGGTGTTACAATATCTGCAAGCTCTGCAAGATATAAGCGAGGTTTTTTATGAGGCTTCAAAGCGCGATTTTTGATATGGACGGCACTTTGCTGGACTCCATGCACATCTGGAATGACCTGGGGCCCAACATGCTCCGCTCCATGGGCATTGAGCCCGCACCGGACCTGGCGGACCGGGTGATGGTTCTGACGCTCCGGGAGGGGGCGCAGCTGTGCAAGGCCGAGTACGGTCTTCCCCAATCGGTGGAGGAGATCATTCAGCTGATTGAGGATCAGGTGCGGGATTTTTACGAGCATCATGTGCAGGCCAAGCCCGGCGTGCAGAAATTCCTGTCCCTGCTGAAGATGGAGGGCGTGTGGATGTACGTGGCCACCAACACGGACCGGCATCTGGCGGAGGCCGCCCTGCGCCACGCCGGGATCGACCAGTATTTTCGGGGCATCCTGACCTGCTCCGAGATCGGCGCGGGGAAAAACGACAGCCCGGAGATCTATGAGCGGGCCATGACCCGGCTCCGCTCCAACAAGAAAGACACCGTCATCTTCGAGGACGCCGTTCACGCCATTCGGACCGCCAAAAGGGCCGGCTTCCGGGTGTGCGGGGTGTACGATCCCTCCGCCGAGGCGGACCAGGAGGAGATCCGCCGGCTCTCGGACTACTACATCCGGTCCTTTGAGGAGATGTTTGAGGCGGAGACACTGGCATAACGCGAAAAATCTGACGGCCGCAGTCGTCAGATTTTTTTCGGTCCTTCTGTAACGAATGTCCGTCCAGGGGGATATATGGGGTGAAGGGAGGGGAGAGCATGGACGATATGGAGCAGATCTATCAGCAGCACGCCCAGACTGTCTATAAGTTTCTCCTCTCCCAGACTCACGATCAGGACCTGGCGGAGGAGCTGACCCAGGAGACGTTCTATCAGGCGGTCCGGTCCATCGGCCGGTTCGACGGCAGCTGCAAGGTCTCCGTCTGGCTTTGCCAGATCGCCAAGCATCTGTGGTATCAGCATCTGCGGAAGCACCGGCGGGAGGGCCCCATGCCGGAGGATATCCCCGAGGTCCCCGCTCCATCGGCGGAGGCGGGCCTTTTAGAGCGGGAGGGGCGGCTGGACCTGCTGCGGCAGATCCACACCCTGCCGCCGGACGCCCGGGAGGTGGTGTACCTCCGGGCCTTCGGGGGCCTGAGCTTCCGGGAGATCGGGGATGTGCTGGGAAAAACGGAAACCTGGGCGAGAGTGACATTTTACCGGAGCAAGGAAAAACTGCGGAACGGAGGGACCGGAGATGAAAAATGACCTGACCTGCGGCGTGGTGCGGGATCTGCTGCCCAGCTATGTGGAGGGTTTGACCTCTGAGGAGACCAACCGGGCGGTTGAGGCCCATCTGTCCACCTGCCCAGACTGCACGGCGCGGAAGAACGCCATGACAGTCCCCACCGAACCGTCAGAGGATGCGGAGCAGGGCAGGGAAGTGGACTATCTGAAAACCGTCAAGCGGAAGAGCGGACGGCGGGTGGTGATCGCCATTGCGTGTACCCTGGCGGTGATCCTGGCGGGGGTGGCCTTGAAGCTGTTCGTCATCGGCGAGCCCGCCGGCCGGGAGGGCATGAGCTGGTCCATACGCTGTGACGAGACCGCCATGGACCTGCGGGTGTACTCCACCTGGTCCGGCGTGGCCTACTGCCGCTGGGATCTGGAAAACAGCGACGGCGTCGTCCGCCTTACCGCCAAAAAAGTGCTGCCCTCCTTCCTCTACGACTCCGCCGACCACCGGGAGCGCATTCCCCTGGAGGATGTGCGGGAGGTCTGGATCGCGGAACAGTTGATCTGGCAGGACGGCCTGATGCTGGAGCAGGATACCATGGCCATCTATGAGACAAAGACTCCCTACATGGGGGACGCTCCCGCTCTGGAGCGGGTGGCGGAGGCCCTGGGCGTCCGCCGCAAGCTTGGGAATTACACCAACAGCCTCCACACCTCCAGCCGCCCCTATGACTGGACGCTGGAATTCTCCGCGCCGATGATGGAGGGCCGGAGCTATCGTACGGATTCCCGCATGGAGACCCGGGCGGTGATCATGCTGGCCCTGGTGGAAAATCTGGATCAGGTCACCTGGACCTATACGGACACCGTAGGTGTTTTCCACAGCCAAACTGTCACAGCGGAGGACGCTGTCCGTCTGCTCCGGGAACAATTCTCCGCCTTTACCGACGAGGAGGCCGCGGCCTACGGTTTGCTCCTGCTGGATGACATAAAGGACTACGCCGGCACCCCGGCGGACTTCCAGCGGCTCCTGAATACGATCTGCTACGATCCCATCAACGATTAACAGCCGCCTGCGCGGGCGGAAACAACACAGGCCCCCGGCGAAAGCCGGGGGTCTGTCCTGATCAACGGGGGATCATTCGTATTTTCTCTCCACCTCTTCCAGCCGGTTCAGATGGGGGCTGGTGGTGCAGCTCATTTCGGTGGCCTCGTTCTTGAACTTCTCCACACTCATGGCGCTCTGCTTCACGGGCTGAATGGTTCCGGCGCCGGCCACGCAGCCGCCGGGACAGGCCATTCCCTCCAGCAGATAGCCGTCCCGCTTGCCGGCCTTGGCCATAGCCAGCATCTTGCGGCACTCCCGCAGACCGTCGCCGTATTCGATGAGGACCTCCCGGTCCGGTTCGATGTGCCGGATGGCCTCCACCACAGCGGCGGCCACGCCGCCGCCCACAGCAAAGCCACGGCCCATGCCGGTGCCCTCGTCCATGCTGTCGGCGGGGTCGGTCTCGATCTTGGTGAAGTCGATCTCCTTGGCGTCGAACATGCCCTGGAGCTCCTCAAAGGTCAGCACGAAGTCCACGTCGGAGCGGACGGACCGGCGGTTGGCCTCCAGCTTCTTGGCGGCGCAGGGCCCGATGAACACGATGCGGGCGTCGGGATGGTCCTTCTTCACCATACGGGCGGTGATGACCATGGGCGTCAGGGCCATGGAGATGTAGTCCTTGAATTCCGGGAACAGCGTCTTTGCCATCATGGACCAGGCGGGGCAGCAGGACGTGCCCATCCAGGGCTGCTTGGCCGGGACCTCCTCCAGGAAATCGTGGGCCTCCTCCACGGTGCAAAGGTCCGCGCCGATGGCTACCTCCACCACGTCGGCAAAGCCCAGTGTCCGCATGGCGGCCTTCAGCTTGGCGGGAGTGGCCTCCTTACCGAACTGCCCCACGAAGGCGGGGGCCACGCAGGCGATGACCTCCTCGCCCCGCTTGATGGCGGTGATGATCTGGAAGATCTGGCTCTTGTCCGCAATGGCGGCAAAGGGACAGTTCACCAGGCACATGCCGCAGGAGACGCACTTGTCATAATTGATCTTGGCCCGGCCCAGCTCGTCGGAACCGATGGCGTCCATGCCGCAGGCGGCGGCGCAGGGGCGCTCGATCTTGCTGATGGCCCGGTAGGGGCACTGGTTGAAGCACTTGCCGCACTTGATGCACTTGTCCTGGTCAATGTGGCAGTGCTTGTCCTTATCCAGGTAAATGGCATCCTTGGGACAGACGTTCATGCAGGGATGGGAAATGCAGCCCTGGCAGCTGTCCGTGATGCGGATCTGCTTGGGAGGGCAGGCGTTGCAGGCAAAGGGGATGATGTTGACCAGAGGATTTTCAAAATACTTCTGGTCTGTGGCCGCCTCGTTGATGCTGGCGGAAATGGGCATCTGCTCCTCGGCGGACTGCAGGTTCATGCCCAGTGCCAGACGCAGGCGCTCCTGCACGATGGCACGCTCCAGAAACACGTCGTGCCGGTGGTGGGCCACCTCGCCCTGGATCATCTTGTAGGGGATCGTATCCACGCGGCTCAGGTCGCCGCCCTCATAGGCCAGGCGGGCCACCTCCGTGAATACATTGCGGCGGATATCGTCTACCGCGCTGTGAACTCCTCTCATGTCTTCTCCTCCATTTTTCACCGGGCGGTCGCATTCCGCTCCGGGTACTTTATGTTCTGCCGGATCATTGGCGTTCCCATTATAATAAACAGCCTGCTCTTTTGCAAGGATATGTTCCTGGAAATTGAATTTTTTTACAACTTTTTCGCAAGTCAGGACCACCCGTATAACGGGTGGCCTGCACTCGCCCTATAAGGGCGTGATATTGGCCGCGCCTCAAGGCGCGGTGAAACGGTCTGCCGACCGCATATTCTTACAAGCAGC